>JAYZAN010000078.1:0-40559 GCA_036339675.1 Nitrospinota bacterium | reverse complement strand
CCTGTTTTTCAGACTGGGGTCTATATTCGCCTTGTCCAGCGAAAACCGTCTGCGCAATTCTTCGCCCATGATGATTTTTAAATGAAAATTTTTAAAGTCGGTATGGATTTAATGTATACCATTCCGCCGGGAAGGAAAACTTAAAAATAAGGGAATCTCTAAAAATTGCTCATAGGCGGAGTACCTCCGCAAGAAATATTCACCGTCTATGATTTGCGCCCAACGGTCATCGTAAGCTTAAAAGCTATTAGCCATCTGCCTCCGTGGCGAGCGGCATGAACTTGCCATTTAGTTAAGGTCCATGTCTAGTTAAAGCCATCGAAAACAGGTTAAGCTCCAGTCCTGACAAAGAGTTACCCGGTTTTGAAACGTTCCCGAATTTCCACCAGGAAATTTCGGGAAATTTTAAAGTGTTTTTCACTGGATATTGAGGCCACCAAGATCACACCATTAACCCGTTTAAATCGTAATACGGTTAACAGATAGTTGCTCCATATCCGAGAAAGAATTGCTGAAGAATGTGCGATCGAATCTCCTTTATCCGGTGAAGTCGAAGTGGACGAAAGTTTTTTCGGAGCCCGACGAGTCAAAGGAAAAAGAGGCCGTGGGGCCGGAGGGAAAACCATCGGGTTCAACATGGCAGAGATGAATTTGCCAACAGCAAGTCCCATATCAACGGAATCAAAAACTTCCGGGGGATCGCTAAAATGAGATTGGCCAAGTTATTTGCATCTTAAAGAAAGTGAGATTAGGTTCAATCATCGAGGCGAAAACCTTTATAAATTACTATTAAAAATCATCAAAAAACGGCTTCTTATACAGTCATGAAGCTAAATTTATAGTTTAGAGATAAGCAAAGTTATTCAACCCTCAAATTGGAGAAACTCCTGGTGGATAGCTTGACATTTTTTGATAAGCCTAAAAATCCTATTCTGTTTGATGCGATCCGGGTCCGCCTGGCATCGCCGGAAAAAATCCGTTCGTGGTCGTATGGGGAGGTCAAGAAACCGGAGACCATCAATTACAGGACGTTCAAACCGGAGCGGGACGGCCTTTTTTGCGCCAAAATATTTGGTCCGGTGAAGGACTGGGAATGTAATTGCGGAAAATACAAGCGGATGAAGCATAAAGGAATTGTCTGCGAAAAATGCGGCGTGGAAGTCATCCTTTCCAAGGTTCGCCGAGAACGGCTCGGGCATATCGAGTTGGCCAGCCCGGTCGCCCACATCTGGTTTTTCAAGGGGCTTCCCAGCCGGATCGGGCATATCCTCGATATCAGCCTTAAAGACCTGGAGCGGATCATCTATTTTGAAAACTACGTGGTGATCGATCCGGGGGATTCTGATTTCAAACCTGGTCAACTGCTGACCGAAGAAGAATTCCGTGAAGCGGAGTTGGAATTCGCAGATACCCTGAAGGCCATGATCGGGGCCGAAGGAGTTTTTGAGCTGTTGAAAGGTTTGGACCTGGACGCCGTGGCAGTGAAGCTCCGGGAAGGCATGGTGACCACCAAGTCGGTCATGAATAAAAGAAAATTCGCCAAGCGGCTTAAGATCATCGAGTCGTTCCGCAAGTCGGGGAACCGTCCGGAATGGATGATCCTTCAGGTGATCCCGGTGATTCCCCCGGAACTGCGTCCCCTGGTTCCCCTGGATGGCGGACGTTTCGCCACCTCGGACCTCAATGATCTGTACCGCCGGGTGATCAACAGGAACAACCGTCTCAAAAGACTGCAGGAGTTGAAGGCCCCGCAAATCATCATCCGCAATGAGAAACGGATGCTTCAGGAAGCGGTGTCGGCTCTGTTTGACAACGGACGCCGCGGAAGAACCCTCAGGGGCACCAACAAGCGGCCTCTGAAATCATTGAGCGATATGCTTAAGGGTAAGCAGGGACGATTCCGTCAGAACCTCCTGGGAAAACGCGTGGACTATTCCGGGCGTTCCGTAATTGTCGTCGGACCCGAATTGAAATTCCACCAATGCGGTCTTCCCAAGAAAATGGCGCTGGAATTGTTCAAGCCGTTCATTTTTAATCGTCTAGAAGAGAAAGGTTATGCCGCCACCATCAAAACTGCTAAAAAAATGGTGGAGCAGGAGCGAGCCGAGGTCTGGGAGGTTCTCGAAGAAGTGGTGAAATCGCACCCGGTATTATTGAATCGAGCGCCGACCCTGCACCGTCTCGGGATTCAGGCGTTCGAGCCGATTCTGATAGAAGGCAAAGCCATACAGCTGCATCCGCTGGTGTGTACCGCCTTCAATGCGGATTTCGATGGGGATCAGATGGCCGTGCATGTGCCCCTTTCCATGGAGGCACGTGTTGAGGCCAAGTTGTTGATGCTGGCTTCCAATAATGTGCTCTCTCCCTCGAACGGCAAACCTATCGCCGTTCCCTCGCAGGATATCGTCTTGGGTTGTTACTACATGACCAAGATCCACGGCGGAGTGAAAGGGGAGGGCAGGGTTCTGTCGGGTGCCAAAGAAACGATCTCCGCCTTCGATGCCGAGGAGTTGGATTTGCAGGCACGCGTCATGGTCCGAATTGATGGCAAGCTGCAACAAACGACCACCGGGCGCGTTCTGCTCGGGTCAGTCCTGCCGCCGGAATTGCCTTTCTCGCTGGTCAACCGGCTGATGGACAAAAAGGCCCTGTCGGATCTGATCTCCAAATCATTCCTGATCGCGGGCCAGGAGAGAACGGTCGTCCTTTTGGATGACGTCAAAGCTCTGGGTTTTAAATATGCCACCGAAGCGGGTTTGACAATCTCCATCGATCAAATGAAAATTCCCAATGCCAAAAACTCCCTGGTCGAAAAAACGGGCGATGAGGTTCTCCGGGTGTACAAACAGTACCGCGACGGGCTCATCACCAACGGCGAGAGGTACAACAAGGTGATCGATATCTGGGCCCATGTGACAGAAAAGGTGTCCGAAGAGATGTTCCGGCAACTGGAAGATGAAGATGAGCGCGTAGTAAAAGGCCAAGAAAGAAATGATTTCAATTCAATATTCATCATGGCTGACTCTGGGGCAAGGGGAAGCGCCCAGCAGTTGCGTCAGCTTGCGGGGATGCGGGGTCTGATGGCCAAGCCTTCCGGCGAAATCATCGAAACACCCATCACCGCCAATTTTCGGGAAGGGCTTTCGGTGATCCAGTATTTCATCTCCACGCACGGCGCGCGCAAGGGATTGGCCGATACCGCACTCAAGACCGCGAACTCCGGTTATCTGACCCGCCGCCTGGTGGATGTGGCCCAGGATGTCATCATCCAGGAGGAGGATTGTGGAACACTGAAAGGCGTCAGTACCTGCTCCCTGGTCGAGGCGGGAGAAATCATCCAGCCACTTTCCGAGCGAATCCTCGGGCGAACGGCCCTGGAAGACGTTGTGGATCCTTTCACCGATGAGGTGCTGTTGAAGGCCAATGACATAATCGATGAAAAAGCGATTGAAGTGATCGAGAATGCGGGCATTGAAACCGTTGTGATCCGTTCCTGCCTCACCTGCGAATCCAAGCAGGGGTTGTGCATCAAATGTTATGGTCGCAATATGACCACCATGGACTGGGTGGAGATCGGGGAGCCGGTGGGAGTCATCGCGGCACAATCCATTGGGGAACCCGGAACCCAGTTGACTATGCGTACCTTCCATATTGGGGGAACTGCAAGCCGGGTGGTGGAACAAACAACCCTGCAGAGTAAAAAGGGAGGCATCGCAAAATATTCCGGCCTCAGGACCCTCAAGAACCAGCGCGGTGAAGTTATCGTGATGAACCGGAACGGTTTTCTTCTGATTCAGGACGAAAACGGCCGCGAGAAAGAAAAGTATTCGGTCGTGTACGCGGCGAAACTCAAAGTCAACGACGGGCAGGAAATCCAGAAGAACCAGACGCTGATCGAGTGGGATCCGTATACCAACTCCATTTTGACCGAGGTCGCCGGCACTATTGCGTTCGGGGATATTGTTGAAGGTGTGACCATGAAAGAGGACTTCGATGAGATCACCGGCCTGTCCACCAAGGTCATCATTAGTCACCGTGACGAAAAGAAACAACCGCGCATTTCGATCAAGGACAATAACGGGGAAACCCTGCGTCGCTATATTCTCCCCGCCGGTGCCCATATCGCGGTCAATGAAGGCGACCGCATGAATGCGGGTGACCTGATCGTAAAAATTCCCCGCGAGACGGCCAAGACCAAGGACATTACCGGAGGTCTTCCCAGGGTGGCGGAATTGTTCGAAGCTCGCAAACCCCACGAGCAGGCCGCCATCACCGAAATTTCCGGCAAAATCAAGTTCGGCGGTTTCGTCAAGGGAATGAGAACAGTGATCGTGGAAAGCGAATCGGGAGAGGAATGTGAATACCTCATCCCCCGCGGAAAACACATCAATGTCCATGAAGGGGACGATGTGATCGCCGGCGAACCTTTGATGGACGGGGCTTCCAACCCCCACGATATTCTCCGAGTTCTTGGAGAAAACGAACTACAAAATTACCTCGTTAATGAAGTCCAGGAAGTGTACCGGCTTCAGGGCGTGGCCATTCATGACAAGCATATTGAAGTGATCGTGCGTCAGATGCTCCGGCACCTGATCATTGAGGACCCGGGAGACACCGAGTTTTTGATGGGAGAGCAAGCCACCAAAAAAGTGTTCAACGAGCATAATCAGGAAGCGATCAAAAACAAGAAGAAACCCGCCAAGGGAATTCCCGTTCTTCTGGGAATCACTAAGTCTTCACTAAGCACGGAGAGCTTCATCTCCGCAGCCTCCTTCCAGGAAACCACGCGGGTGTTGACCGAAGTGAGCGTCAGCGGGAAAAGGGACGACTTGATCGGGTTGAAAGAGAATGTCATTATGGGCAAATTAATTCCGGCCGGAACCGGCTGCAGGGCCTACACCGGCATTCGCATAGAAGAACCAGAATATGAGGATGAGGACAAGAAAACTGAGGAAGAAGTTCCGGTGGCAATAGAAAATTAGGAGCAAAAATCAGGGAAGTATTTTTATCTTGACTCCCACGTGGAGAATGGTAGAATTACAACCTTTTTCCGCTATAACTATCTAAATTTTAAGTCTTTAATCCCGTTTTTAGTCTTAAAGCCTTAATTGGGTCTTATGGTAGTCGGAAATATGACTTGCCATAGGACGGGGGGTTTAGTTTTGCCAACAATAAATCAATTAGTTAGAAGAGGGCGGGAGCGGCCTGTCAAAAAAACAAAATCCCAGGCCTTAAAATCCTGTCCGCAGAAACGCGGAGTGTGTGTTCGGGTATATACCTCAACGCCTAAGAAACCTAATTCGGCCCTTAGGAAGGTCGCGCGTGTCAGGTTGACCAACGGGATGGAGGTCACGACCTATATTCCCGGAGTGGGGCATAACTTGCAGGAGCATTCCATCGTGATGATTCGTGGGGGCCGGGTCAAGGATCTTCCCGGCGTGCGCTACCATGTGGTTCGCGGAAGTCTGGATACACTTGGAGTGGAAAATCGTATGCAGAGCCGGTCCAAGTATGGGACCAAAAGGCCTAAAAAAAACCGGTGATAAAATTAAAAAACAATGGCTAGACGACGAGAAGCGCAGAAAAGAGAAATTACGCCGGATCCAAAATACAACGATGTGCTGGTGGGCCGGTTCATCAACAATATCCTGAGGTGCGGAAAGAAAAGCGTGGCCGAAGGGATCGTTTACGACGCCCTGGAAGCCGTGGCCGTCAAGGCCAAAGAGGATCCGATCAAGGTATTCCGCAAGGCTGTGGAAAACACGGCTCCGCTTTTGGAGGTCCGGTCCAGGAGAGTGGGCGGAGCCACGTACCAGGTTCCGGTCGAGGTTAAAGAGGGCCGGCGAATCGCTCTGAGTATCCGATGGATGATCCAGTTTGCCAAGGAACGTTCAGGACGGTCCATGGTGGAAAAGCTGACGGGAGAAATTCTGGATGCGTTCAACAATGCCGGGGGAGCGATCAAAAAGAAAGAAGACGTTCATCGAATGGCCGAAGCCAATAAGGCGTTCGCTCACTATCGGTGGTGATCAAGCCTAACGGGGCCAAGGAATAAAAATAAAGAAGATATTCATCAAAAGGCCGAAGCGGGTAAGGCGTATATCCATTCCCGATGAAAATTTTAAGTGCAGAGGCATTATGAGTAAAAGTAAAGAATTCAGTTTAGACAAAATAAGAAATATCGGGATCATTGCGCATATCGATGCTGGCAAAACCACCACCACCGAGCGCGTCCTGTATTACACGGGCAAGAGCCACAAGATGGGCGAGGTGCATGACGGCGCCGCGACGATGGACTGGATGGAGCAGGAGCAGGAACGGGGAATCACCATCACCTCTGCGGCCACGACTTGTTTCTGGATGAATCATCAGGTCAACATCATCGACACGCCCGGGCATGTGGATTTCACCGCTGAAGTGGAGCGTTCGCTCAGGGTTCTCGATGGGGCTATCGGTATCTTCTGTGCCGTGGGCGGTGTTGAACCGCAATCTGAAACCGTCTGGCGGCAGGCCACAAAATATAAAGTTCCCCGTGTCGCCTTTGTCAACAAAATGGACCGGTCCGGCGCCGATTTTCTGGGCTGTGTCGCCCAGATAAAAGATCGCCTCAACGCTAACCCCGTCCCTTTGCAGATTCCCATCGGCGCTGAAAACGATTTTATCGGCATGATCGATCTGATCGATATGAAGGCCAACGTTTATACGGATGCGCTTAACAAAGGCGAGACGTTCGAGGTTAAAGATATTCCTTCAGAACTGAAAGAACAGGCCGATAGATGCCGGGAGAAACTGATGGAAGCGCTGTCCGATATCGATGAAGGGATCATGGAAAAATATCTTGCGGGAGAAAAAGTTTCCAAAGAAGAAGTGAGAGCCGCTGTGCGTAAGGGCACTCTCGAGTTGTCCATCACCCCGGTACTTTGCGGAGCGGCTTTCAAAAATAAAGGGGTTCAGCAGTTGTTGGATTCGGTGGTGCATTATCTTCCCTCCCCTGTAGAAATATCCGCCATTGAGGGGATCAACCCTAATAATCAGGAAGTGGTCTCCCGCAAACCCGATGCTTCGGAACCTTTATCTGCCCTCGCGTTTAAGATCATGACAGACCCGTTTGTGGGACAACTGGCGTTCGTCCGGGTTTATTCTGGAGAAATGAAAAGCGGTTCGTATGTTTATAATTCGACTAATAACCAGCAGGAGAGAGTGAGTCGAATATTAAGAATGCATTCCAATAAAAGAGAAGAGGTCGATAACGTAAAAGCCGGCGATATCGCCGCCGCGATCGGATTCAAAAAAACCTTCACCGGCGACACTCTTTGTTTGCAGGAATCCCCCGTTGTTCTCGAAGCCATCACCTTCCCTGAACCCGTCATCTCAGTGGCCATAGAGCCGAAAACAAAAGCGGAACAGGATAAGCTTTCCGATTGTCTCGGAAAACTGTTGCAGGAAGACCCGACTTTTAATGTCAAGGTCGACCCGGAAACCAACCAGACCATCATCTCCGGCATGGGCGAGTTGCACCTGGAAATCCTGGTGGACCGGATGAAGCGGGAATTTTCGCTCGATGTCCATGTTTCCAAGCCTCAGGTGGCTTATAAGGAAACCATCACCCGGGCGGTGGAAGAAGAATACAGATACGTCAAGCAGACAGGCGGCCGCGGCCAATATGGCCATGTCGAGATTAAAGTGGAACCTATAGAGGCGGGTTCCGGGTTTGAGTTTGTCAATAAGATTGTGGGGGGCGCCATTCCCCGGGAATATATTCCCGCCGTGCAGAAAGGAATCGAAGAGGCCATGCAGCGGGGAATTGTTTGCGGTTACAACGTAGTGGACGTCAGCGTCACCTTGCTGGATGGATCGTATCATGAGGTTGATTCCTCCGAAATGGCGTTCAAGATATGCGCCTCCATGGCTTTCAAAACAGCGTGCGGCAAGGCCAAGCCCATTCTCCTCGAGCCGGTGATGGATGTGGAAGTGGTCACCCCAGAAAAATTCATGGGGGATGTGATCGGCAATTTGAACTCGAAGCGGGGTAAGGTGAGAGATCTGTCTGACCGGGCCGGGGCCAAAGTCATCCGGTCGGAGGTGCCCCTTGCGGGCATGTTCGGGTATTCCACGGACCTGCGGTCTGCGACCCAGGGCCGGGCGAATTATTCCATGGAATTTTGCAAGTATGAGGCGGTTCCGACGAATATCGCCGAGGAGTTGATCGCCAAAGCGACAGGAATGAGTAAAGAAAAATTAGCAGTATGATTAAACATAAACGTATACATTAACCAACATATTGAAAATTATTTTTGGAGTGAACCAGAATGGCAAAAGAAAAATTCGTTCGTGATAAACCGCACATGAACGTTGGGACCATCGGTCATGTGGACCACGGAAAAACCACGCTAACCGCAGCCATCACGGAAGTTCTTGCAAAAAAGGGGTTGGCCGATAGTATTGCTTTCGAAGAGATCGACAAGGCGCCCGAGGAAAAAGAGCGCGGAATCACCATCGCCATCGCGCATGTGGAATACAAGACAGATAATCGTCATTATGCGCATGTGGATTGTCCGGGTCACGCGGACTATGTAAAGAATATGATCACCGGTGCAGCGCAGATGGACGGGGCCGTTGTGGTGTTGAGTGCTTCGGACGGGCCGATGCCTCAAACCCGTGAGCACATCCTCCTGGCACGCCAGGTCGGTGTTCCCAAGATCATTGTCTTTATGAATAAAGTGGACATGGTCGATGACCCTGAGCTTCTGGATCTCGTGGAACTGGAGGTCCGTGAGCTGCTCAGTAAATACGAATTCCCCGGCGACGATATCCCTATCATTCGTGGAAGCGCTCTTCAGGCTCTGGAAAATCCGGAAGACGAGGAAAAAACCAAATGCATCTGGGAATTGATGCAGAACCTGGACGAGTATTTTCCCGTTCCCGATCGTCCCGTCGACAAGCCATTTCTGATGCCCATCGAAGATATCTTCAGTATTTCCGGGCGCGGCACGGTCGCCACCGGCCGTGTGGAAACAGGGGTCATCAAAGTGGGTGAAGAGGTGGAGATCGTCGGTTTCCGTCCCACCGCCAAGACGACGGTGACAGGTGTGGAGATGTTCCGCAAATTGCTGGACAACGGTCAAGCCGGGGACAACGTCGGCTGCCTGCTCCGGGGCACCAAGCGGGATGAAATTGAGCGCGGTCAGGTTCTGGCCAAGCCGAAAAGCATCACTCCCCACACCAAATTCAAGGCCGAGGTCTATGTATTGAGTAAAGAGGAGGGAGGCCGGCATACTCCTTTCTTCAACGGATATCGTCCCCAGTTTTATTTCAGAACGACGGACGTGACGGGGATATGCACCCTTCCCTCGGGTGTGTAAATGGTCATGCCGGGAGATAATGTGACGATGGAAATTTCGTTGATCACTCCGGTGGCCATGGCCAAGGAGCTCCGCTTCGCGATTCGTGAAGGCGGGCGCACCGTCGGGGCGGGTGTCGTCAGTGAGATCACAGAATAATGACCGAACAGAAAATCAAGATTAAGCTGAAAGCCTACGACCACAAACTTCTGGACTGGTCGGTGGGCGAAATTGTGGAAACGACCAAACGCACGGGGGCAAGGGTGGTTGGCCCGATTCCCCTACCGACAGCGAAAAACAAATGGACGGTTCTCCGTTCTCCTCACGTCGATAAAAAATCCCGTGAGCAGTTTGAGATTAGAACCCATAAACGGATCCTTGAGATCCACGAGCCGACCCCGCAAACGGTGGACGCATTGATGAAGCTGGACTTGTCGGGGGGCGTCGATATTGAAATCAAACTTTGATCGCAGGGACCGGGCGTTTAAGAAAACACGGATCGAATTTTTAATCAGGGGTCGTCGACGCTAAAAGCAAACTCTTTAAGACTTTGACCGGGGGTGCCCGGTGGAAATTGGTGATGCAGGCATTATTGGGAAAAAAAGTTGGAATGACTCAGGTCTTTTCCAAGGAAGGGGATTGTGTCCCGGTGACCGTGATCCAGGTGGGCCGGTGTATACCCGTTCTCAGGCGTACTCAGGAAAAAGACGGATACAATTCCGTTTTGGTCGCTTATGGACAGCGAAAGGCCAAGCACACCAACAGGCCTCTTCAGGGTTTCTACAGTAAACACAAGATCGAACCCGCAAGAATCCTAACGGAAGTCCGCGACCAGGAAATCAAAGACGAGGAGTTGGGCAATCCGCTTACCGTGGAGATGTTTGCGGAAGGGGATTCAGTCAATGTCATAGGCGTTTCAAAGGGGCGGGGGTTTGCGGGCGTGGTCAAGCGGTTCGGGTTTGCGGGAGCCCCGGCTTCGCGGGGTACGCATGAATCGTTTCGTGGCGGCGGGTCGATCGGGATGCACACCTATCCGGGCCGCGTATTCAAAGGCAAGGAAATGCCTGGGCATATGGGTCAGGAAACCATCCATATCAAAAACCTACGGGTGGTCCGGGTGGACAAGGAAAAGAATATTCTTTTATTGCGGGGAGCCGTTCCAGGAGCCAATGGGGGGGCGGTTCGGATTATTAAACCAGGAAAATGACAAGTCAGATGCCCAAAATCGAATTGAAAGACCAGAAAAATAAAAAAGTGGGAACGGTTGATGTTTCCTCAGACGTGTTTGACGTCAAAATCAAGGAGCATCTGGTCCAGCAGTATGTGACCCTGCAGTTGGCAAGTCGCCGCAGTGGTACCGCATCAACCAAGAGCAATAAGGGGGACCTCCACGGGAGCGGAAAAAAACCCTGGCGTCAAAAGGGAACCGGACGGGCACGTGCGGGGAATACCCGTTCTCCTATCTGGAGAGGCGGGATGACCGTGTTCGGTCCTACTCCTAGGGATTTCAGTTTTAAAATGTCAAAAAAAAATAAGAAGATCGCCTTGAGGTCCGTTCTCACGGAAAGAACACAGAATCAAAATCTGTCCGTATTAGACGATTTGTCTCTGGGAGAACCCAAAACAAAGGAAGCGTTGAAGTTACTTAAAGATTTTGGGTTGCCGAAGAGGACGCTTTTTTTGATATTGGATAAAAACCCCAATCTGGAATTGGCGGTTCGTAATCTTCCTCAAACCAATGTGTTGCGGGTTGAGGGGCTCAATGTTTTCGATATTCTGATGCACGAAAAAATCGTTTGCACGCAGGATGCCCTTAAGAAAATTGAGGAGCGCTTGAGCTGATGGAACATTTATACCAGATTCTCGAGAAACCCCTGATCACGGAAAAGAGCACGCAGATGGCGCAGGACGGCAACTGGGTGTCGTTTCGGGTCA
Organism: Nitrospinota bacterium; assembly: GCA_036339675.1. GTDB lineage: Bacteria > Nitrospinota > Nitrospinia > Nitrospinales > VA-1 > JAYZAN01. The sequence goes on along the minus strand of JAYZAN010000078.1, from coordinate 29,283 downwards.
AGGTGGAGGCCAACAAGATCCAGATCAAAGAGGCGGTTGAAAAAATTTTCAACGTGACCGTGCTCGCGATCAATACGGTCAGCGTAAAAGGAAAGTTCCGCAGGTTCGGAGCGCATCGCGGCCAGACCAAGGGATGGAAAAAAGCCATGCTTTTATTGAAAGAAGGCGACAAAATCGATATGTTTGAGGGAGCGTAATAGGAATGCCCGTTAGAAAGTTAAGTCCACGATCCCCCGGTGTGAGATTCCAGACGATATCCGGGTTCGACGAGGTCACCAAAACGACTCCGGAAAAAAGTCTTCTGGTGTCCATGGGCCGGAAAGGCGGCCGGAACAACCGGGGGCGGATCACCGCCAAGCGCCGGGGAGGGGGACACAGAAAGCAGTACCGGTTGATCGATTTTAAAAGAATCAAAGATGGTATTGAGGCCAGGGTGGAAGGAATCGAGTACGATCCCAACCGGTCGGCGAATATTGCGCTTCTGGTGTACAAGGATGGCGAAAAACGATACATCCTTTCGCCCAGCGGATTGAAATTGGGCGAAATGGTGATGTCCGGAACCGGTGCCGCGATCAAAAACGGTAATTGCCTGCCCCTGGAATCGATTCCGGAGGGAACCCTCATCCATAATGTGGAACTGCGTAAAGGAAAAGGGGGGCAATTGGCGCGCAGCGCCGGGGCCTCGGTCCAGTTGATGGCGAAAGAGGGTAAGTATGTCACCATCAAGCTGGGTTCCGGGGAGGTGCGGTTGGTGGAAAGGGGATGCCGGGCTACGATCGGCACCGTCGGCAACACGGAGCATGAGAATATTTCCTTAGGAAAAGCGGGAAGGGTGCGGTGGATGGGAAAGCGTCCCAGGGTCCGTGCCGTTGCCATGAATCCGGTGGATCATCCTATGGGGGGCGGCGAAGGTCGGTCCTCAGGCGGACGCCACCCGTGCAGTCCTTGGGGACAATTCGCCAAGGGCCTGAAAACCCGCAGACGCAAACAGGGAGCCAGGTTCATCCTGAGCCGGAAGAAATCGAAAAAATCGAGATAATCATTATTTGAATTAGAATTCTTTATGGCAAGGTCATTAAAAAAAGGTCCCTTCGTAGACGAGTCGCTGGCCGGCAAGATCGAAATCATGAACCGGCACAACGACCGGAAAATAGTCAAAACCTGGTCGCGGCGGTCGACGATCATACCGGACTTTGTCGGTCATACGCTTGCCGTTCACAACGGCAGGAAGTTCATCCCCATATTCGTCACGGAGAATATGGTGGGACACAAGTTGGGTGAGTTTTCTCCCACACGCACGTTCAGGGCTCATGGGGGAAAGACCAAGAAGGCTATCACGAAATAGATTTTGGTAGGGCTGATGCAATTATGGAAGTTAGAGCAATTTTGAGACATACCCGGACGGCACCGCGAAAAGCCAGGTTGGTGGCCGATCTGATCCGCGGGAAGAACGTCAACGATGCCATGAACATCCTGATGTTCACACGCAAAAAGGCTGCGAACACCCTGCAGAAGCTTTTAAAATCGGCCTTGGCCAATGCGGAGGAGAACCACAAGGTTCTGGATGTGGACGACCTGTTTGTCAAGCAAATCAGAGTGGACGGAGGGGTGACGTGGAAACGGACCATGCCCCGGGCCCGCGGTACGGCCAATACCATCCTCAAACGGACGAGCCATATAACATTAGTGTTAGACGAAAAGTAATTTTTGGAGGATACGCGTGGGTCAAAAAGTTCATCCTTATGGGTTTCGGTTGGGAATCAACAAAACATGGACTTCGAACTGGTATGCCCGGAATGAGTTTCCCCACTTGTTGCTGGAAGACATCAAGTTGAGGAACCATATCAACAAGTCGTTGTCTCACGCGGGCATTTCCAAGGTGGAGATCGAGCGGTCGGCGAACCGTGTCCGCATCAACATCCACACCGCGCGTCCCGGCATCATCATCGGGAAAAAGGGATTGGAAGTAGACAGGCTGAAGGAGGAACTACAAAAAGTAATTTCCTCCAAGCAGGTCAGTTTGAATATTAAGGAGATCCGGCGGGCGGAACTGGATTCGGCGCTTATCGCTCAGAATATCGCCCTGCAGCTTGAAAAACGGATTTCATTCCGGCGTGCGATGAAAAAGAGTGTCACCTCTTCTTTGAGGTTCGGCGCCAAGGGGATCAAGATCCGGGTATCGGGCAGGCTAGGTGGGGCGGAAATTGCCCGTAGCGAATGGTACCGGGAAGGCAGGGTTCCCCTGCACACACTCAGGGCCGATATCGATTACGGGACGGCCCGCTCCAACACCACATTCGGGGTGATCGGGGTCAAAGTCTGGGTGTACAAGGGGGATATTCTGCCGGAGAAAGGCGAAGCGGCTGGAGGCCCGGAAACAGAAGACAGTTAAGCCGCGAAGGCCTGATAGATAGATAAAGGATAATTGGGAGAAACTGCACCATGTTGATGCCCAAAAAAGTAAAGTATCGAAAACGCCATAAAGGCCGAATGAGAGGTGTCGCTTACCGGGGCGGCAATCTGGATTTTGGTTCCTATGGCTTGCAGGCCTTGGAATGCGGCCGGATCACCGACCGGCAGATTGAAGCCGCCCGTATTGCGATGACCCGGTATGTCAAGCGCGGAGGAAAAATCTGGTTGCGCATTTTTCCCGATAAACCGATTTCCAAGAAACCCGCCGAGACCCGGATGGGAAAAGGGAAGGGAAATCCGGAATACTGGGTGGCGGTGGTTAAACCGGGACGGATGTTATATGAAATGGCAGGAATCCCGGAACACATTGCCAAGGAGGCGTTCAGGCTGGCCGCGCATAAACTGTCGGTGAAAACGCGTTTCGTGGCCAAGGCGGAATAATAAAACTGTTTTGATGGATCGGGTATAAAGAGATTATGAAAGCCCAAGAAATCAGAGAACTCTCGTCTAAGGAGAGAAAAGAAAAAATAACCGATCTGCGGCAGGAGTACTTCAACCTGAAGTTCCAGTTGGCCACCGGAAAAATTGAGAATCCGGGCCGCTTGAACTTTCTCCGCAGGGATGTGGCGCGAATCAAGACCATTCAGAATGAAGCCGGGGACGGTAAGGTTGAGGCCAAGCAGGATTCCGGTGAATCCAAAGAAGCCAAAAAATAATTGAACTGAACAAATTGCGGTTATCAGGAGAAACTTTTGAATAGAATTACCAGAAAAACAATGACCGGGATAGTGGTGAAAAACAAGATGGATAAAACCATTGTGGTCGAGGTGGAGCGGAAATTTCTACACCCAAAGTTTAAAAAAGTGGTTAAACGGACCAATAAATTTAAGGTCCATGATGAAAAAAATGAATGCCAAGTGGGTGATTTCATCAGCTTGTGTGAAACGCGGCCTTTGAGTAAGGAAAAAAGGTGGCGGCTGAGGGAGATCATCACCAAGGCGATATCCGATCAGGTGGAAGCGAAGTGATCCAGTTAAGAACTGTATTGGAAGTTGCGGATAATTCCGGGGCAAAGACCGTGCAGTGCATCAAGGTGCTCGGCGGCTCCAGGCGCCGTTATGCGAGGATCGGTGACATCATTGTCGTGGCGGTTAAGGAGGCCGAGCCCCATAGCAACGTCAAGAAAGGCGAGGTCAAGAAGGCGGTGGTGGTCCGCACTAAAAAGGAAATCCGGCGTTCAAACGGGAGCTACATTAAATTCGACAACAATGCTGCGGTTCTGATCAGCGATACCCAGGAACCTCTTGGAACCCGCATCTTTGGGCCGGTCGCCCGTGAACTGAGGGCTAAGAGATTCATGAGAATTCTATCCCTCGCCCCGGAGGTGCTGTGATGTCGGTCAGTCCCTACAAGGTGTATCTCAAAAAGGACGATATTGTCCAGGTGGTTTCGGGTAAGGAAAAAGGGAAAAAAGGGAAGGTGCTGGACATCATCCCCGATCGGTGGCGGGTAAAAATTGAAAAACTCAATATGGTCAAACGCCACTTGAAGGGCGACGGGAAAACCCGCCAGGCCGGTATCGTGGAAAAAGAAGGCACGATTCATATATCCAATGTTTTGCTGTGGTGCGATAAATGCGGAAAAGGGGTCCGGATTAAAAGGAAAAAGCTGGAAGACGGTAAACGCGTGCGCATTTGCCAGAAATGTGAAGAAGTGATGGATAAGGTTTGATATGGCTAATCTGAAAATCGCCTACAACGAAAAGGTGAAGGGTCTGGTTTATAAAGAGCTGGGTTTGCAGAACGTGATGGAGACCCCCAAGCTCGAAAAGATCGTGGTGAATATGGGGCTGGGAGAAGCCCTGCAGAATTCCAAACTGATTGAATCGGGGGTCGATCAATTGAAAGTCATCACCGGCCAGATGCCCGTGGTCACACGCGCCAAGAAGTCCATCGCCAACTTCAAGCTCAGAGAAGGATCTCCGATCGGCGTCAAGGCTACCTTACGGGGGGAGAGGATGTATGAATTCTTTGAACGGCTTGTTTCTTTCACGCTTCCCAGGGTGAGGGACTTTAAGGGGCTTTCCCCGAAGGCATTCGACGGCAGGGGCAACTACTCCATCGGACTTAAAGAACAGCTTATTTTCCCGGAAATCAATTTTGACAAGATTGAAAACATAAAGGGAATGAATATCACTATTTGTACGACCGCCCGTACCGATGAACAGGCGCGGTGTCTGTTGAGGCATCTGGGTTTGCCTCTGAGGAACTAGCACAAACTTTTGAATCGGATTCAAGGGGTTTAGAGGAGAAGATATTAATTTATGGCTAAAAAATCTTTAGTAGCCAAGGCCGAAAGAAAACCGAGATTCGCGGTTCGTGAATATAACCGCTGCAAGGTATGCGGTCGTCCCAGGGCGTTTCTCAGGAAATTCGGCATGTGCCGGATCTGTTTCCGGGAAAGAGCTTTGAGCGGAGAAATTCCCGGAGTTACCAAAGCGAGTTGGTAAGAGTTTTTGGAATTTGTTTGTAAGGAGAATTATTGAATTATGGCAATGACCGATCCCATAGCCGATTTTTTTACGCGGATTCGCAACAGTTTAATGGCGAGGCATAATTCTGTGGAGATTCCTAACTCAAAAATAAAGTCCCGAATTGCCGAGATCCTGAAAGAAGAAGGTTTTATTAAAGATTTCCGGGTGGCTAAGGACAATAAGCAGGGGGTTTTGAGAATCCATCTGAAGTATTTGAATGAGGAGCCGGTCATCCGGGGTATAAAAAGAATCAGCCGGCCCGGACGCAGGAACTATGTGAGTGCCAGGGAAATTCCGAAAGTTCTCAATGGTTTGGGAATGGCCATCATCACCACTTCCTCTGGGGTGTTCACCGACCGCGGTTGTCGAGAAAAAGGAATCGGTGGAGAAGTGCTGGGTCACATCTGGTAGAGAGCGGCTATGTCTAGAATTGGAAAATTACCGGTAAAGATTCCCTCAGGGGTCGAGTGCAAAATGGATGGGGTTTCGTTTCGCGTCAAAGGGCCCAAGGGCCAGTTGCAGAGAGATTTTCATCCCAACATGAAGGTTGAAATCGACGGCGGGGAAATTCGCGTGGTTCGCCCTACGGACGGTAGACTGGATCGGTCGCTCCATGGGTTGACTCGGACTTTGGTCAATAACATGGTTGTAGGGGTTACGGCGGGTTTTTCCAAAAAGCTGAACATTGTAGGAGTGGGTTACAAGGTGGAATTGAAAGGAAAGGACCTATTTCTGAACCTGGGGTATTCCCATCCCATCACTTACCCGGCGCCCGAAGGAATCAGTTTCGAAGTGGACAGTAAAGCCAATACCATAGAAATCAAGGGCATTGACAAGCAGAAAGTGGGGCAGGCCGCCGCTGAAATCAGGGAATTCCGCCTGCCCGAGCCTTATAAAGGCAAGGGTGTCATGTACTCGGATGAGCGGATTCGGCGAAAAGCCGGGAAAGCCGCGGCGGCGGTGGCCAAGGGAGCATAAAAAATATGAAAACTGCCACGCGTAAAAGACTTCGGGACAACCGGAAAAAACGGGTTAAAAGTAAGTTGAAGCAAAGACCGGGCAACCGTCCCCGTTTGACCGTGTTCAAGAGCGCAAAACATATCTATGCCCAGATCATCGATGACCAGGGCGGGCAAACCCTGGTTTCCGATTCCACCGTTACTAAAACCTTTAAAGAGCAAATGAAAAATGGTGGAAACATCAAAGCCGCGATTTTTATAGGAACCCGGCTGGGAGAGAAAGCCCTTGAAAAGGGAATCCAGGAAGTTTGTTATGACAGAAACGGTTTCGTTTTTGCCGGAAGGGTCAAAGCTCTGGCCGACGCGGTTAGAGAAAAGGGAATTAAATTTTAATCTTTTAGATTCTGGTCCCGGTTCCGGACTGAAACGGAACCTCGGAACTTTCGGAGGTAACATTGCAAGAACCCAAAGATAGCAAGCAGGAGTTTATCGACAAGGTGGTCAAAATCAACCGTGTGGCCAAGGTGGTCAAGGGTGGACGCCGATTCAGCTTCAGCGCCCTTGTGGTTGTGGGCAACCGCGAAGGGAAAGTGGGTTGGGGCCTGGGTAAAGCAAACGAAGTTCCTGAATCCATTCGGAAAGGCGTTGAAAAAGCTAAAAAAAATATGGTTGAAGTCTGTCTCGACGGGCTGACGATTCCGCATGAAGTGATCGGTTGTTACGGGTCGGGGCGCGTGCTGTTGCGGCCGGCTTCGAGAGGGACGGGGCTCATCGCAGGAGGGGCTGTTCGTGCGGTCCTGGAAGCGGTTGGTGTTAGAGATGTATTGAGTAAATGTTTGCGGACCAATAACCCGCATAATGTCGTGAAAGCCACCATTCACGGCTTGACGGATCTTCGCGATGCAAAACAGTTCGGGCAAATGCGCGGCAAAACGGTGACCAAGGCATCCTAATTTTTTTAAAATTATGAAATTATCGAACTTAAAACCAGCCCCCGGCATACGGAAAAACAGAAAAAGGATCGGACGCGGGATCGGATCGGGAACCGGCAAAACCAGCGGGAAAGGTCACAAAGGCCAGAAGTCCCGGTCTGGAGGCAGCCCTCATCCTTGGTTCGAAGGTGGGCAGATGCCGCTTCAAAGACGGCTGCCCAAACGCGGGTTTACCAATATTTTTAAAAAATATTACCAGATCGTCAACCTCGACCAGCTTGCTAGAATTTCGGGGACCGATCCTATCACACCGGAAGTGATGAAGGCAGAGGGGCTGATCCGGAAACTAGACCTTGTGAAAATACTCGGGAACGGAGAGTGGTCGGGAACCGCGACCGTTCATGCGCAGAAATTCAGCCGCACTGCTCTGAGTAAAATTGAAAAATCTGGAGGAAAGGCCGTAATCGTATAAATGAGTGGCGCTGAATCTTTTGGCAACATTTTTAAAATCCCCGAGCTTAAAAAACGAATTTTCTTTACGCTGGGTATTCTCGTTGTCTACCGGATCGGGGCCCATATCCCGACGCCGGGGATCGATTCGATGGCATTGGCCGAGATTTTCGAGAGGGCGGCGGGAACAATATTGGGGTTTTTCAATATGTTTTCCGGGGGTGCTCTTCAGAGGCTGACGATTTTCGCCCTTGGCATCATGCCCTACATCAGCTCCTCGATCATCCTCCAGTTGATGACGATCGTTTCTCCCTATCTCGCTCGACTGAAAAAAGAGGGTGAGCAGGGACAAAAGAAAATAACCCAGTACACGCGCTACGGAACGATAGTACTGAGCATGATCCAGGGTTCCGGTATCGCGGTGGGACTCGAAGCGATGAAAAGCCCGGTGGGCACTCTCATCGTTCCGGAGCCCGGGTGGTCTTTCAGGGTGATGACCGTACTGACCTTGACCGCGGGGACCGCTTTCCTCATGTGGCTGGGGGAGCAGATCACCGAGCGGGGGATCGGAAACGGGATTTCCCTGATCATTTTTTCAGGGATTGTGGCTGGAACCCCCGCGGCCATTTTTCAGTCGATGGATCTGATGGGAACCGGTGAAATGTCGGTTCTGGTCATGCTGATGCTTCTAGTCATGATGGCAGGGGTGGTCGGGGCTATTGTTTTTACCGAAGGAGGGCAGAGAAGGATACCCATCCAATACGCCAAGCGTGTGGTGGGGCGGAAAATGTATGGAGGGCAGAGCACGCATTTACCTCTGAAAGTGAATACTTCCGGAGTGATACCTCCTATATTCGCCTCCTCCATAATTATGTTTCCGGCGACGATTGCCCAATTTATCCAGCATCCCTGGATGCAGACCGTGTCCGGCCTTCTCACTCCGGGGACGATTGTTTACAGTCTTATTTTTGTTGGAGCGATATTCTTTTTTTGTTACTTTTACACGGCGGTTATCTTTAATCCCGTGGATGTCGCGGACAATATGAAGAAGTATGGAGGTTATGTTCCGGGCATCAGGCCTGGCGTTAAAACCTCCGAGTATATAGACGATATTTTATCGAAGATCACTTTTTACGGGGCGGTGTATCTTTCTTTGGTCTGTATTTTGCCGGATTATCTGATAAAATATTTCAACATACCGTTTTATTTCGGTGGAACAAGCCTTTTGATTGTGGTCGGGGTTTCTTTGGATACCATGCAGCAAATAGAATCTCATCTGGTTATGAGGAATTACGACGGGTTTGTGAAAAAGGGAAGACTTAAAGGCCGCCGGGGTTAACAATGAGGTTAATCCTTTTAGGTCCGCCAGGAGCGGGCAAAGGTACCCAGGCTAAAATGCTTAAAGAGAAGTTTGGTATCCCCCAGATTTCGACTGGAGATATTCTCCGAAAAGCGGTGCAGGAAGAAAGCGAGCTTGGGAAACAGGCAAAGACTTATATGGATGCCGGGCAACTGGTGCCAGATGATCTTGTGATCGGCCTGATCAAAGCAAGGACCCGGGAAATGGATTGCCAGAAGGGTTTCATCCTGGACGGTTTTCCGCGAACGATAGTTCAGGCGGAAATGCTTTGCGAAACGTTGAACGCAATGCAAATCGATATCGATGCGGTGATCGATATCGTGGTTGAACCCGATGAAGTTATCGGGCGGTTGACCGGGCGTAGCACCTGCGCAGGTTGCGGGGCGATGTATCATGAAAAGTCCCGGCCTCCAAAAGAAGCGGGTAAATGTGATGGTTGTGGCGGTGAACTCTATCAGCGGCCCGATGACAATGAGAAGACTATTCTTAAACGGCTTGAAGTGTATAAAAAGGAGACTGAACCTCTAAAAGAATTTTATCGGAAGAGGGGCAACCTGAAAACGGCACAGGGCAGTGGTTCGGCAGAAGAAATTTTTTCGAGGGTGTGTTCATTAGTATCCTGATATGACAAAGGAAAATTCGATTGAGGTTGAAGGTACGGTCTTGGAGCCTCTCCCCAACGCGATGTTTCGGGTGGAACTCGAGAACGGTCACAAGATCCTGGCCCATATTTCCGGAAAAATGAGGATGCACTTTATCCGAATCCTCTCCGGCGATAAAGTTAAGGTGCAATTGTCGCCTTACGATTTAACCCGGGGTCGCATCACCTATCGGTATAAATAAGAAACTGGGAATCCATTAATGAAAGTCAGATCTTCAGTTAAACCAATTTGTAATAAGTGTAAGGTCATCCGCAGGCGGGGAGTGGTTCGGGTCATCTGTGAAAACCCGAAACATAAACAGCGCCAGGGTTGACGGCATTTTTGAGGAGGGTTTGTGGCGAGAATCGCAGGAGTAGATATCCCGAAAGATAAAAGGGCCGCTATTGCGCTGACTTATATTTTCGGGTTAGGGAAATCCACCTCTCATGAAATTTTAACAAAAGCGAACATCTCTGAAGAGGTCCGTATCAAGGATTTGACCGAGGATGAAATCACCCGGATTCGTACCATCATAGAGAAGGAATACGAGGTGGAAGGGGATCTTCGCCGGGCCACGAATATGCATGTTAAAAGATTGATGGATATCGGGGCCTACCGGGGGCTTCGTCATCGCAAAGGTTTGCCCGTTCGCGGACAGAGGACCCATACCAATGCCAGAACGCGAAAGGGACCGAAGAAGACAGTAGGGGCCAGGGCCTCAAAAGGTTAATTCAAGGGGAAAATTCATGGAAAAAGGAAAAGCCGGAAAGCCGGGTAAAAAGAAAGGGAAAATAGCCCCCGAATTGGGTGTGGCCCATGTTCGGGCCACCTTCAATAATACCATCGTGACCATCACCGATATGTCCGGTAATGTGATTGCCTGGTCGAGTGCCGGGGCGCAGGGGTTCAAGGGTTCCCGGAAAAGCACTCCTTTTGCTGCCCAGGTGGCCGCGGAGAAAGCGGCGCAGAAAGCAAGGGACATGGGGATGAAAAAACTGGAGGTTCATGTTAAGGGACCGGGGTCGGGAAGAGAATCCGCTATCCGCTCCTTGCAAATCGCCGGCATGGAAATCCTGGTGATTCGGGATACAACTCCTATTCCTCATAACGGTTGCAGGCCCAGAAAACGTCGAAGAGTATAATCAAAACCATTTACTGACAGGAGATAAATTTGGCAAGATACAGAGGTTCAGTTTGCAGGTTGTGCCGCAGAGAGGGCATGAAACTTTTTTTGAAGGGCGAAAGATGCATCACTGCAAAATGTGCCATCGAGCGCCGAGAATACGCTCCCGGACAGCATGGACAGGGCAGGAAAAAATTTTCTGAATATGGGAGCCAGCTCAGGGAAAAACAGAAAGTGAAACGGTTATACGGGGTTCTGGAAAAGCAGTTCAGGTCCTACTTCCAAAGAGCGGATAGAAAGAAAGGGGTCACCGGCGAAAACCTTTTGCAGACCCTTGAACTGAGGTTCGATAATGTGATTTATCGGATGGGCCTGGCCTCCTCCAGAAATTTCGCCCGACAGTTGGTTCGGCACAACCATTTCATGGTCAATGGTCACAAGGTCAACATCCCGTCTTATTTATTGAAGCAGGGGGATGTGATATCGCCCTCGCAGGGAAAATTGAATAAAGCGCCAGTTAAATCTGCGCTGGAAAATATGAAGGATAAAACTCAGCCGCATTGGCTCTCCTTCGATGCTGAGAGTAAGCAGGGTATGGTCCAGGCCCTGCCCACGAGAGAGGACATTACAATTCCGATTGAAGAGCAATTGATTGTTGAGCTCTATTCAAGGTAACGTCCTTCCTTTTGTCCATTTTTAAATAATCATCGTCATATTAGGCTCATTGGTTAAAACAAGTTTTAACTGTCGGAGGCTTTAATGTTCAGTGCCCAGGGAATCGTAAAACCTAAACGGTTGGAATTCGAAAAAAAGAGTAAAACACATTTATACGGAGTATTTACCGCAGGACCTTTCGAACGCGGATACGGGGTCACAATTGGAAATTCATTGAGGAGGATGCTGCTCTCTTCCATTGAGGGGGCCGCGATTGTGGGTGTCCAGTTCGAGGGAATCTATCATGAATTCTCCTCTATTCCGGGAGTTGTTGAAGATGTCACCGAAATCATTCTCAACCTGAAACAAGTTCATCTTCAGATGGCAGGAGAAGCAACAGCCAAGCGCATTTATTTGAAGAAAGACACTAAGGGAAAAGTTCTGGCACAAGACATCACCTGTGATGATGATGTTAAAATTCTTAATCCGGATCACTACATTGCGACCATCGACCAGAACGGGTCCCTGAATATGGAAATGATCGTCCAGAAAGGACGGGGATATGTTCCTGCGGATAAACAGGAACTGGAGGATGAGTCGATCCAGATGATTCCCATGGATGCAGTGTTTTCCCCAGTCGAAAGGGTGTGTTACAAGGTTGAAAATACCCGTGTCGGTCAAATGACGGATTATGACTCTTTGATCATGGAACTCTGGACCAACGGGGGAATTTCACCCGAAGACGCGGTGGCCCATGCGGCAAAAATCGTTAAAGACCATATGCAGATATTCATCAATTTTGATGAAGAACCTGAACCCGTTCAGCCGCAGGTGGACGAAAAGAAACAGAAAATGCTGGCGAACCTTTCGAAGAGCGTTGAAGAACTTGAATTGTCTGTTCGATCCTACAACTGCCTCAAGAATGCGAATATTCAGACGATCGCGGAACTGGTTCAGAAGACCGATTCCGAAATGTTGAAAACCCGCAATTTCGGGAGGAAATCGCTGAATGAGATCAAGGAGATCCTTGAGGATATGGGATTGCACCTCGGGTTGAAGATCGAAGAGGAAGATCTCAAGGAAATCGGTCAGGCGAGGAAAAAACAAGACGTTGAAATGGATATAGAAACGTGACCGATTGCGTTTTTTCAATCATCATATTGAGGATTCATTGAGTTATGCGCCATTTAAAGTCAGGTAGAAAGTTCGGTCGGACCTCTGCTCACCGGAAAGCCATGTTCCGCAATATGGTGTCGGCGTTGGTCAAGCGGGAGCGGATTTGTACCACCTTGGCCAAAGCCAAGGAGTTAAGAGGTAAGGTCGATAAAACAATCACTCTGGGTAAAAAAGGAACGGTGCACGCCCGTAGGCTCGCCCTCAGGTTGGTGGCGGAGAAGAAATCGGTCCAGAAACTTTTTGGTCCCCTTGCAGAACGCTATGCCAACAGAAATGGAGGTTATACCAGGATCATCAAAATAGGAAACCGTCTGGGTGACGATGCACCCATGGCTTTTATCGAACTGGTCGACCGTGATGGGGAAGCCCAGAAAGAATCGGCGGGGGAAACCAAGGCTAAACCCAAAAAGGAAACGAAGGCGGCCCCTAAAAAAAAGCCGGATAAGAAAAAAGAGGAAACCAAACAAGCACCCAAGGTCAAAGCAAAAAAGGCCGCTCCCAAAAAATCAAAGAAAAAAGAAGAAGAAAAACCGGCAAAAGCGGCTTCAAAAGCCAAAAAAGCCACCTCCGCTTCAAAGAAAAAGGATCAAGGCAAAACCGAAGATAAAGGAAAAGGTAAAAAGAAATAACCTCCTACTATTCCCCGAATTTCCCCACTCTTGTCACCGAGCTATCCGAAATAATAATTAAGGAGATCTCTAATAATTCCGCATTTTTGCGGAGAATCTCCGCCGGTAAATAGCCTTACGTGTAAATCAATCCGCGGAAACACAATTGGGCCGCACCCCCGTCGGTGGCTGATTGAAGCGGTAATTGGTGTTTTCCTTTATGTATTCCAGAAGTTCGTCATAACTCTTGAAATGCTCGGTAAACCCAAAATCGCCGTCGGTGTATTCACAGTTTTGCGTGCTGTGTTCCCGGCAAAGATAGGGACGGTGTTCGTAGATCATGCACTTGTTCTGCGGACTCAGGAAATTGCACCGTGTGTGGATCATGATATACCAGCACTTGCGGTATATATATATCGAGACCTTGTCGTGCGCGATTTTCCACAACAGGCTTTCGTAATCCTTACGGTCTTCCGGCTCGTCGATCTCGAAGGAGAAGTAATTACAACAGTAGGCCGGCAGGCATTTTTCACACTGGCTGGTATCGTCTCTTCCGTTTTTACTCATGGGGTTTTTCTCAAGGTAGTGATGGTTCCGATCATCAATAATCAAGAGGGATGTATTTTATACCCGTAGAGCCAGCGGGCCGTGGTGCCACCCACATTCCGTACGGTGTGAAGGACATTCGCAGAGATGAATATCTCCTCCCCGATACCGGGATGCAGTACGCTTCCCTCCATTTCCATTTCGAGCTTGCCCTGGACGACCATCAGCAGTTCGTCCACCTCATGGACGAAGTTTCCCCAGACCTGCCCCGGAGGATCGGTCCATAGAGCGCAACTGAATCCTCTGACTCCCCATTCTTGCTCCACCTTGCCAATATCCATTTGAAAGGGTTGCAGACAACCGGATTGGGCATTCTGAATGATTTTTTCAAGGGTCGATAGTAATATATCCAGGGGCTTGGCCCAGTTTTAGCCAACCTGCATGGGTCATTCAGGGGTTTCATTGTGCCTATATATTTTTTCAAAGTCAACTGAAGGACCGAATTTCCCAGATGCTATGCCAACTCCATTTACACATGTCAGACAATTGCAAATGCGCCGGATACGGGACGCCTTTTATCGAACCGGTACAGTCCCTCCTCTCTGGCGATTTTATAAACCCGGCCGACTTCCTCTGAAAAGATTTTCCGGTTGAGTTCGGGGTATTTGTTCGCGTTCACCTTTCCCGCAGGGCGATATTGAGACATGATGTTGACGTACGTATGAGGAGAAACTTCATGATTTAAAAAATGCATGATCTGCCTGGCATCCGAATCGCTGTCCGGCATGACCAAATGGCGGATCAGAACCCCACGTTTGGCCAGACCGTTTTCATCCACAACCAGATCGCCCACCTGCCGGTGCATTTCCCGGATGACCCGTTGTGCGGCTTCCGGGTAATCCTTCGCCTTCAGGTATTTTTTTGAAAGTTCCGGACTCCAGTATTTGAAGTCGGGCATATAGATATCTACGATTCCGTCCATCACCCGCATACTGTCCATGGAATCATAGGCTCCGGTATTGTAAACCAGGGGCAGCCTCAGCCCCAGTTGCACGGCCAGCGGCAGGGCTTCCAGGATTTGCGGCACGACGTGCTCGGGAGTCACGAAATTGATGTTGTGGCACCCCCGGTTCTGAAGATTCATCATCATGAACGCCAAGTGTTCCGGCCCTGCTTCCTGGCCTTCGCCATCCTGGCTGATGTCGTAGTTCTGGCAGAAAACGCACTTCAGGTTGCACATGGAGAAGAAAATGGTTCCGCTCCCGTTCCAGCCCCGTAAGCAGTCTTCCTCGCCGAAATGCGGGAAGGCGCTCGACACGATCGCGTGCCGTCCAGTTTTGCAGACCGCCGTTTCATCCGCCAGCCGGTCCACCTCGCAGTCGCGGGGGCATACCTTGCAGTTCTCCAACAGGCGCAACACCTCCCTTGACCGGCGGTACAGCTCCCCGGTCCTGAACAGCTTCATATAGGCTGGCTCAAAATCTTTGGACTCGATGGTGAAATCTTTTTGCTCACTCATTTGAAGTGTTCCCGGATGCCAATGGATGTGCTGTGTTAAGAGAGATTCATCCCAGTGTACACCGGTGTTTTATAAATAAAAAAGTATTAATGTCTGGCTCAGAAGTCCAGTCGGGCCACGCCCGGAGGAAACAGACCAGACGCCGTCTCGCGCTCAATCACTAGAGTTCGCGATCCAGAGTTTTTGCCAACCGCCTCCACGGCGAGTGGGTGAGCAGCGGCCCAGCCAGAGCGCCGTGATGGTATGGCACCGGCCTTCCGACTCCACCCGGCCCTTGACGATGTAAGGTCCGCGGTCATAGAGGAGCGGCCCGAACCGCCTGTAAACCTTCGGGAACAATGTGACCTCGAAAGATGCCGTGGCGTCTTCCAGCATCAGAAACTTCATCAACTGGTGCTGCACGGTCCAGGTGCTTTTGGCGGTCACCAGCCATCCGGCCAGCGTTACGATGCATCCGGGAAACTGGACCAAGTCCCGCGCCTGTGTCAACCCCGCTTGGTTCACATCGTAGAGCAACAACAGGTGGGCTGAGACCGCGAGATCCAGGTGCTCCAGCTCCGCCAGCACTTTTTCGCGTAGGGTGTACTCGGGGAGTTTAAGAATCCTGGTCCTCCGGACAGAAGTAAACGGGAGACTTGCCATGGGCCCGTTTTTTTCCGCACGAGTTAAAAGCTTCAGCTGCCACAACAGTTCCGGGCGTGAAGTTCTCGCCCCGTCGAGTGCGCCGCAGCGGATCAGGGCCTCGGTTTCCGGAATGCTTGCCTCCACACGCGACAGGAAATCCGCCACCGATACATAAGGACCGTCCTTGCGGTGTTTCAGAATAGTGCTTATGGTGTGGTGCGACAGCCCTTTTACTTGTCCGAGCCCGACATACATGGCGCGTTTTCCGCATGCCATGAATTCTTCGGCACTGTGATTGACGTGTGGAGCTAGTATCTTGATTCCCATACGCCGCGCTTCCTCGGTGTAGGCGCAGGCGTCGTAGAACCCGCCCCGGTTGGACAGGACCGCCGCCATGAACTCGGTGGGGTAGTGCGCCTTCAGGTAGGCGCATTGGTAGGAGACCAGCGCGAAAGAAGCGCTGTGGGCTTTGCAGAACGCGTATCCCGCAAAGCTTTCGATCTGCCTCCAGATTTCTTCGATGATTTTTTTCGCGATACCGTTCGCGCGTGCTCCCGAAAAAAAACGTTCCCGGTGGTTGTTGATGTCCTCCCAGTCTCTCTTTTTGCTCATGCATTTTCTGAGGCTGTCCGCTTCTCCCAGGCTCATTCCAGCGATCGCGTGGGCGACCTTGATCACGTCTTCCTGGTAGATCATCACGCCGAAAGTTTCTTTCAGGATCTCTTCCATTTTCGGGTGCAGATAGTGGACTTTCTCCCTGCCGTTGTGGCGGTCGATGAACGCCTTCATCATGCCGCTGTCCGCCACGCCCGGACGTATGATGGAACTGGCCGCCGTCAGCATGTCGAAACTGTCGACCTCCAGTTTCTGCAGAAGGTTTCTCATGCCCGGAGACTCGATGTAGAAACAACCGATGGTTTTTCCCTGCCGGATCAACCGGCGGGTCCTGGAATCGCGCGTGGGATCGATCTGGCTGAAATCGATTTTTGTTCCATAAAGGGTTTTGACGTTTTGCACCGTGTCCGCGAGCACGGCTAGCCCTTTCTGCGCGAGAAGATCGATCTTCAGCAGTCCCATGTCCTCGACGGGGTACATGTCGTACTGCGTCACTACGAATCCCTTGGGTGTTTTCTGAAGCGGTATCCGGTCGGTGATGGGAAACGGACTGATCACGATGCCCCCGCAGTGAATCGACAGATGCCTGGGGAATCCGTCGATCCTTTTGCTCAGCGCGATGATCGACCGGTAAGGTTCGTCTTCCAGCGGCAGGTCCCGGCATTCCGGCACCAGTTTCCTCACCTCTTCCAGTCCGGCCGCTCGCGGGGCCAAATGGCTAACAGCTTTTGAACTTGCATTGACAGTTGAGCGCGAAATCCATTTTCCCCCGTTTTCTCCCACGTAGTGGGCTCGCCGTGGGGGCGGTTGGCAAAAACCCAGACTGGCGACCTCAAGCGATTGGGTGCGAGACGGGGTCTGGCCTGTTCCCCCTGGGCGTGGCCCGGCCACGTCGAAAGAATGCGGTAGCCTCTTGACGAAGGCGTCGATCTCTGGGAGGGGAACCCCTAGGGCTTTGCCCACCTCCCGGAGCGCCGAGCGGCCCCGGAAGTGGACATGGGTGGAGATCAGCGCCACGTTCTCATGTCCGTATTTGTTGAACACGTATTCCAGCATTTCGTCTCTCCGGTTCCAGGGAAAATCGATGTCGATATCGGGGTAATCCGTTCGTTCCGGGTTGAGGAACCGCTCGAAATACAGGTTGTGTTCGATCGGGTCCACCTCGGTGATTCCCAAGACCCGACACACCAGGCTGTTGGCGGCGGAACCGCGCCCCACCGTGGGGATGCCCCGGGCTTTCGCCTCACGCACGATGTCCCAGACGATCAGAAAATAGGAGGCAAAATCAAGGTTGTCGATGACCTCAAGCTCGTAACGCAGTCTCTCGGATACATCGGAAGGCGGCGGGTGACCATAAAGTTTTACGGCTCCCTCCCGGGCAAGTCTGCGAAGCCGGGCCACGCCTGGCCGCTCGGCGCGGGGCCAAATGGCCAACAACTTTTGATCTTGCGTTGACCGTTGAGCGCGAGATAAGGTTGAACTTATTGGGCCCAGCGTCACGCTGGGCGCCCCTGCGGCGACCAGCCGGGAGGAAGGTATCCCGCTCGCATGCAGCGGAAAGTTCGGGAGCCGTATCTCGCCGATGGGCAGGACGACATTGCACTGTTCGGCGATGTCGAGAGTGTTCCGGATGGCTTCCGGGATGTCATGGAACAGGCGGACCATTTCCTCAGGCGGCTTCATCCATAACTCTTTCGATTCATGCAGTGCAGACGATGCGTCTACGGTCGTGCCGGTGCGTATTGCCGTAAGGAGACGGTGGATCTGCCAGTCCTCCGGACGAATGAAAAACACCCGGTTGGTAGCCACTGCTCGCCGCCGGGTCACGCTCGGAGGGAATTGGCTAATGCTTTGTTCTCCAAACGATGATCGTTGGGCGAAACCGGGATTTTCTGGAACGACTTTTCTCCCCGTGTGGTGGCCTACGCCCGGGGGGAACAGGCCGGACCCCGTCTCGCGCCCAATCGCTTGAGGTCGCCAGTCTGGGTTTTTGCCATCCGCCCCTGCGGCGAGCAGTTCCGCGTAGATGTCTTCGCCTCCCCGGACAGCGATCGTGTTTTCCAGGAGGTTTTCATCCGGGCACAGAATGATGACGTCATGGCTGCATTGCTCCAGGCATTTTTCTAGGGAGAAACCGGGCTGCAGATGGCGGCGGGTGATGATGCGGCAGATTTCCCCGAATCCCCGCAGATTCTTTGCCAGAAGTGTCGCACGCCGGTTTGTTATTATCTCCGTTCCCAGGATCGGGCGTATATGGGCCTTGAGAGCCGCCTGATAGAACGGTATGGCCCCATAGAGACCGTTGGTATCTGTCAGAGCCAGTGCCGGGCATCCCTGGGCCGCGGCCGCCCGGACCAGGTCGTCGACCCGGTTCGTGCCCGCGAGGAGCGAATAGTTGCTGTGGCAGTTTAGGTGTACAAACATAAAAGCGAATAAAAAACGAAAATAAGGGACAAAAAAAATGCCTTGTTTTCGATGGTTTGGGTATCAAGTATCTTAAATCGGGATGGAGCGCCGGGTCAAGATAAAATTTCCGGGCCACGCCCGGCCACTCGCCGTGGGGGCCCGGGAGTTTCCATAACATCAGGGAAAAAGTTGTTGACAAAGAATATGTAACTGGATACATTGTTAGAAACCTCCAGCGCCCCTATTAAAAAAACCCCATAACCCAATCAATCCAGCTCAGCTTTCTACGCACCTTTGCCGATATATTCAGAAAACAATTTTTTGGAAATCCGGACCTTACCCTCATTCATTCCTTTTCACAAACCTTAAACCAGACAAATCACCATTCAAAAAACTAGCCAAAAACAGGAATCTAATTCAACTCTCACCTCAACTAAGTCGCATCCCATGAATATTGAAGAACTCAAATCTAAAACTATCTCCGAACTCACAAATATTTCCAAGGACCTTAAAATTCAAGGTCATAGCGGATTACGCAAGCAGGACCTGATCTTCAAGATATTAGAAGCGCGGACGGAAAAGGACGGCCTGATGTTCGGTCAGGGCGTATTGGAAATTCTGCCGGATGGGTTCGGTTTTCTCCGTGCTCCGACCTATAACTATTTGCCGGGGCCGGATGACATCTATGTATCGCCGTCGCAGATCCGGAAATTCGACATGCGCACCGGGGACACCATATCGGGACAGATCCGGCCGCCAAAAGAGAGCGAGCGGTACTTCGCGCTGTTGAAAGTCGAAGCGATCAACTTTGAGAATCCGGACAAGACCAAGGACAAGATCCTTTTTGACAACCTGACACCGCTGTACCCCGAGGAGCGGATAAGGCTGGAAACGCTGAACGGGCATGACTACAGCGCTCGTATCATGGATTTGATGACCCCGATAGGAAAAGGCCAGCGCGGATTAATCGTGGCCCCGCCCCGGACGGGGAAGACCATGTTGTTGCAGTCCATTGCCAACAGCATCAGCACCAATTTCCCGGAAGTCGTTTTGATTGTCCTCCTGATCGACGAAAGGCCGGAAGAGGTGACGGATATGGTGAGGTCTGTCAAAGGGGAGGTTATCAGTTCCACCTTTGACGAACCGGCTCAGCGTCACGTCCAGGTGGCGGAAATGGTCATCGAAAAGGCCAAGCGCCTGATCGAACACAAACGGGATGTGGTGATTCTTCTCGACAGTATCACCAGGCTGGCCCGGGCCTACAACGCCATCGTGCCGCCTAGCGGAAAAGTGCTGTCCGGAGGTGTTGATTCCAATGCCCTTCAGCGTCCCAAACGTTTCTTCGGCGCTGCCCGGAACCTGGAGGAAGGCGGCAGCCTGACAATCATCGCCACGGCCCTGATCGATACGGGTAGCAGGATGGATGACGTGATTTTCGAGGAATTCAAGGGAACCGGTAACCTGGAAATCGTCCTCGACCGGAAACTGGCCGATAAGAGAACCTTCCCCGCCATCGATATCCATCGGTCGGGAACCAGGAAAGAAGAGCTTCTTCTGCCGCCGGAAGACTTGCAGCGCATCTGGCTTCTTAGAAAAGTTTTATTACCCATGGGGGTTCATGATACTATGGACCTTCTCCTGCAAAAAATTAAGGAAACCAAGACTAACTCTGAGTTCCTCTCGTCGATGAACTCATAAGAAAGATGGTATGAAAGTCGAGATCCATCCTGAATATTTTGAAACCACCTTCCGATGCGCGTGTGGGTACGAGATCAAAACCCGGGCCACCGTCAAGGATGTGCATGTGGAAATATGTTCTCAATGCCATCCGTTTTATACTGGGAAACAGAAGTTGATCGACACCGCGGGCAGGATCGAAAAATTCAACCGCAAATACGGAAAAGCCCAGAAAAAAGAAGCCGCCCAGGAAACTGCAGCCCCCGAATAGTCTGGCCCGCCACGCGGGCGGGGAACTGGCTGAAACTCTGGTTTATACTCAATAATTACTGAGCGCAATCAGAACTTCACCCTGTTGGGTCCACCGTCACGCTGGCCTCCGGGCGCGACCCCCCTCGTTGTCCCTAGACCCATTTCCGTCGAATCCCGACATCCCTTAAGTTAACTGCCACACAATTTTTTGAGTTTCGGAAAGAGAATCATGTTTGACCGGCTTGAGGAAGTTGAAAAAAGGTACAATGACCTGAACGAATTGCTCAGTGACCCGGATATCATCTCTAGGCAATTCGAATACCAGAAGTACGCCAAGGAGCAGTCGGATCTCGCTCCAATCATGACCGAATACCGGCAATTGAAAAAGATCAACCGGCAATTGGAGGACAGTAATAAACTTCTGGGTGAGGAAGACGACCCTGAACTTCTCGAACTGGCCCAGGAAGACCTGCAAAGATTGGAGGAAGAAAAATCCGCGGCCGAAAACCGGTTGAAGGTACTGCTTCTTCCCAAGGATCCCCGGGATGAAAAAAACGCCATCATGGAAATCCGCGCGGGTACAGGGGGAGAAGAGGCTTCCCTGTTTTCTGCGGATTTGTTCAGGATGTACAATCGTTATGCAGAGACCAAAAAATGGAAGACGGAGATTTTGAGCCAGAACCCGACCGGAAAGGGTGGTTTCAAAGAGGTCATTTTGAGTATTCAAGGGAAGGGAGTATTCAGTAAATTAAAGTTTGAGAGCGGTACCCACCGCGTGCAGCGGGTGCCTGAGACCGAAAGCCAGGGGCGAATCCACACCTCGGCGGTAACCGTGGCCATTCTGCCCGAAGCGGAAGATATAGATATCAAGATCAATCTCGCGGAATTAAAGATCGATGTATTTCGTTCATCTGGTCCTGGGGGACAAAGCGTCAACACCACGGATTCGGCGGTGAGAATCACTCATGTCCCTTCCGGGCTGGTCGTGACCTGTCAGGACGAGAAATCCCAGCACAAGAATAAGGATAAAGCCATGAAGGTCCTTCGTGCCAGGTTGTACGATGAGCAGCAGAGAAAACAAAAAGACGAGTTGGCCCGTAACCGGAAACAGCAGGTTGGAACCGGTGACCGGAGCGAACGGATCAGGACCTATAATTTCCCGCAGGAGAGGATCACCGATCATCGAATCGGGTTGACCCTTCACAAACTCTCCCAGGTCATGGAGGGGGATCTGGATGAAATCGTCGAAAAACTAGCGATTCATTTTCAGACGGAATCTCTCAAACAAAGGGATGACGAAGGAAAGAATGAAAAGGCCGGAACACTTTCGGTATGATCATTAAAATTAATGAACCGCACTCAGAACGGAATTCTCAATCAAAGGGTGAAAGGGGATGGGACGATGAACTGGACGGCACAGAGATTCCTCGATTGGTCTTCGTCCTGTCTGGACCGCGCCGGGGTCGATAATCCCCGCCTGGACTCCGAAGTACTTTTAGCGGAGGTTCTGAAATCCAGCCGGGAACACTTACTCATCGCTCCGCGCCGGGAATTGACCGAACAAGAACATCAGATCTGTAAAAATTTTGTCGAACGGCGGGCACGCTGGGAGCCGGTTTCTTATATCCTGAAGAAAAAGGAATTCTGGTCCCTCGATTTTAAAGTAACCCCGGATGTCCTGGTGCCCAGGCCCGAAACGGAGGTTCTCCTTGAGCGGTTTCTGGATCTGATAACCGCATCGGAGAAGGATCGGCCGTTTCAAATTCTGGATATTGGAACCGGCACCGGAAATATCGCCATCGCTGTGGCTAAAGAATTGTCCCGGGCGATGATAACCGCTGTGGACAACTCAAAAAACGCCTTGGATATTGCCGGGGAAAATGCACGAACTCATCAGGTGTCGGACCGCATTCGTTTTGTGCACGCGGATTTAATGGATGAGGATTGCGGGCCAGTTTACGATTTTATTCTGTCAAATCCTCCCTACATAGAGACCCGACGTCTGGACCACCTGATGACCGATGTGAGGGCTTATGAACCCCGGCAGGCATTGGATGGCGGGCCGGGAGGTCTTGATTTTTATAAAAGAATCATTCCCCGTTCATTCACAGTTCTAAAAGACGGGGGAAGTCTTCTTATGGAGATCGGCGAAGACCAGGCTCAAAGAGTTTCTGAAATTTTCCGGGCTCATGGGGGGGTTGCCGGTGTTGAGGTGTTTCCCGATTACAGCGGCCGCGACCGGATCATATCGGCGAAAAAAATTTTACAGGTACATGGATAAATATCTCATGGCGGATAAATATATTACTGTTTCCGAGACCGAGTCATTTCAGAGAAAAATTTCCACCAAGCTGGCGGGAAGAAATAAGGGCACCTCTAAAAATTGTGATCGGCCATGAACTTGCCCTTTAAATTCAAGGGCAAGTTCATGGCCGTCCGCTCGGCGCGGTGCCAGATGGCTAATAGCTTTTGAGCTTACGATGATCGTTGGGCGCAAAATAAGGTTCATCCTTTTTCCTCCCACATAGTGGGCGTACCGCGGGGGTAGTTGGCTAATAGATTCTAGAGTTGACGATGAACGTTGAGCGCGAATTAATAATGTCACCCTTTACAAGCGGAGGTTCTCCACAAAAATTTAGACTTATTAGAGGTTTCCATAAATTGGCCCGCTGAAAATCTGCAGTGGCCACAATGGGATCATTTTAGCGCACACACATTTTTATGACGGTCGGGACAAATTTTTTTAGCGGATCAATATTAGATGGACAAAATCATTATAGAAGGTAATACCCCCTTGCAGGGCAAGGTGGAGATCAGCGGAGCGAAAAATGCCGTGCTGCCTGTCATGGCTGCCACGATTCTGACTTCCGGGGGAAACATTATTTCCGGTATTCCGCAGGTTCGTGATGTCACCACAATGGCGAACCTGCTCAAGGAACTGGGAATGAACATCGGCTCTTTCGAGGGTGACCGCATTGAACTGGACAGTTCTATGGTCAACAACCCGGAAGCTCCTTATGATCTGGTATCCACCATGAGAGCGTCCTGTCTTGTGCTGGGGCCTCTTTTGGCACGGTTGGGAAAAGCCAAGGTATCGCTCCCAGGGGGTTGTGCCATCGGTGCCCGGCCCATCGACCTTCACATAAAAGGCATGGAGGCCCTGGGTGCGGACATCCAGCTCGAAGAGGGATACATTTTCGGAACCGCTAAAAAACTTCGTGGGACCCGTTATTATTTCGACACCGTCACGGTCACCGGAACGGCCAATGTCATGATGGCGGCGACTCTGGCGGAAGGTGAAACCATCCTGGAAAATGTTGCTAAAGAACCCGAGGTGGTGTTCCTGGCCGACATCCTGAACCGGGCCGGGGCCAAGATTGAGGGCCAGGGGACCGACATGCTGACCATCCAAGGGGTCACCTCCCTGAAGCCCATTGATTGCCGGATTTTTCCCGACCGGATCGAAACCGCCACCTATATGATCGCAGGAGCGATTACGGGAGGAGAGGTGGAAATCCAGAACTGTATCCCGAATCATGTGGAACCTCTGATCCATAAGTTACAGCAGGCAGGGATTCAGGTCGAAACGGCAGGAAACCGGGTCCGGGTGAACCGTCCGGGAGACCTTCGGGCCGTCAACATCAAAACCCAGCCCTTTCCAGGATTTCCCACCGATATGCAAGCGCAATTTATGGCGCTGATGACCTTGGGCAAGGGGCAGAGTATAATGATGGAAACGGTATTCGAGAACCGGTTCATGCACGCGGCGGAACTGAAAAGAATGGGGGCCGACATCACTGTGGACGGCCACAGCGCCATCATCAGCGGGGTGGAGCAGTTAAGCGGAGCTCCCCTGATGGCCACCGATCTTAGGGCGAGCGCTTCTCTGGTACTGGCGGCTCTGGCTGCAAAAGGGGAATCCGTCATTTCGCGGGTGTATCACATCGATCGGGGATACGAGAAAATGGAAAAAAAGCTGTCCGGACTCGGAGCTAAAATTCGCAGAGTAAAATGACCCTATCCACGGACGAAAAACAGGAAATAATGGATTTCCGACAAGCAGGGACTGACCATAAGGCTTCGCCAGAATCTCCCGATGATGCAGATAAAATACCGCTCCAAGAGATCAACCATATTTCCCTTTGGATGCCAAACTGGATTGGAGATGCTGTTCTTGTTCTTCCATCATTACAGGTTTTAAGAAAAAAGTTTCCGTCCGCGAGAATCACTGCCATTGTTAGCACCCCTACCGATGAACTTTTATCCCATCACCCCGATCTCGATTCTGTCATCCGTATTCCACTGAATTCCGACGATGGCTTTTTCCATCATATTCAGTTCGCCCGTGGTTTAAAAAAATATGGTTTTGATCTGGGAGTGGCTTTCCCGAACTCACTGCGGAGTGCCGTCATGATGTTTTTATCCGGCGCCAAATACCGAATCGGTTACAACACGGATGGGCGGACCTTATTGTTGACCCATCCCGTTAAAGTCAATTCGCGGTTGATAAAAAGCCAGTATCGGGTAGATTATTTTTACAACCTGCTTTCCTCTATGGAACTGAATCCGCCGGATTCGGGATTCACCGCTCTCAACCAGGATGATGATATGCCTTCCGTCCAGGATTTTTTAAAGAGTATCGGAGTCGAAAAAAATGATTTTACCGTTTCCATTCATCCCGGTACCTCCAAGCCTGAGCGCAGCTGGCACCCCGACCGGTTTGGGCTGCTTTGCCAAAAACTGGTCAAGGAATACGAGGCGAAGATCATCCTGGTGGGCAATGCAGATGAAATTGGGCTGCTGGAGCAGATTGAAAAATTCTGCCCTCCCAAAACCGCCTTCATTATTCCCAGAATGAATTTGAGGGAGATTTCCTCCCTGATTAAGACCTGCCGTCTGTTCATCGGAAACGACAGTGGAATGATGCATCTTGCCGCCATGGTGGGTACTCCCCTGGTGGGAATATTCGGTCCGGGCAGTGGGGATACGACCGGGCCCTACCTGGAGCCTGAAAAGAAAGAAATCGTAACCAAGAATTATCCCTGTTCCCCCTGCAGGCAAAGATTTTTCAAGGAATGCAAACCCTCCATGCATAACAAACCCTTTTGCCTGGAGGACATCAGCATCAAAGATGTGACAGATGCCGTTCAGAGACTGATCAAAAAAT
The DNA here is from genome assembly GCA_036339675.1 of Nitrospinota bacterium. Lineage (GTDB taxonomy): Bacteria > Nitrospinota > Nitrospinia > Nitrospinales > VA-1 > JAYZAN01. Next base: position 3,629 of record JAYZAN010000078.1, on the reverse strand, counting down.
TCTGACTTGCGGAAAACTCCTCTCCTGGGGGACGGGGGTATTAAATTAGGACAGATGCCGTTCAGGGATGAGTTAAAAATCCTGACCGGTTAGATCCTCTTCTAATGTTACGTTTCGGGATTGGAGCTTTTATCTCTCGGATCGGGGGGATGGACGGGCCAGTTGGGTTGAAGGTCAAAGTAACTCAAAATTAACTCCTCCTCATCCGTGGTTGTATCTTCGATGTCATTGGGAGCGGGGGCGTCTTTCATCGATTCTTTGGTCCATTCCGTTTTGACCTTTCCCAGATCGGCAAATTCACAGACCTTGACGGGTAGGGTGATTTTCTTTCCGCCGATTTTCAGGAATCCTCCAAAATTAATGATCAAATATCGGGTTAGAAAAGTTTGAGATTCCACGACAAGCCCGTCCACGCGGGCGATGGCTTCATTGTATTTGTCATACAGGAAGGACCCCACCACCCTGTCCTTCCTGGGAAGTTTGAAGATGTTTTCCGAAATATAAAGCAACCGGCTCGAAGGCATGGGATTCTCCGGCCCTTTTTATTTATGAGTCGCCGATTTCGGCCAAAAGGGTTGCATCTGGTGATTATATAAATTATAGCAGAGCCTTCCCCGCATTGTATAATAAGCGGGAAGAAAACAAAGACTATTTTAAGGCCAACTGGATTTATGGATCCTTTGAATAAAAATACTCCCGGAAAGATAAGGAGTTTGCCCAGCTGTTTTATGTTCGGTGTCATAGCCGTTACCTTCGTCCTCTTTCATGCCCAGCCTTCTTTTGCGGGAGTTTATAAATGGAAGGACGATCAGGGCAAAAACCATTTTACGGATGACCCAAGTAAAATTCCCGCACAATACCGTTTTCCTTCCAAGATAAAAGAAATGAGGGGGATGGTTCTATCAAAACCCGTTTCTAAATCCAAATCTCCTAGCAAAAACATTAGAAGGGATGATAAAGGGGAAGCCCTCAAGGAGGCAAGAGAAGCCGATTTGAAATCTGAATTGGACAGGTTGCGTGAATTCCCGGCGGCTGAAAAACAGGCATTCGAGGAGGCGTCGGCTTTTCTCGAGCAGGATATTAAACGCTATGAATCCTTTAAAGACCGACCCAACAACCTTCGCATGACCTTTGAAAATTTACATAATACGGTTATAAAAACTATCTCGGAAAAGAAATCTCTGGTGGAGAAACTGTCAGAAATTGATAATAATATTTTTGCCGAGGTGACCGGATTTCTTCAAAAAAGCCTTGCCGTGGATGAGAAGGTTACCGTGATGGGCAACCACGAGACGAAAAGGACCGCCGCCACCAAAGCTCGGTTAAAAGAAGAGGAGAATACCAAGAACCAACTCATCCAGGCATTGAAAAAGGAATTGGAAAAACGCATTGAAGAGGCCGAGGAAAGAAAAGAGCGGGCAGTCACCCTGGCCAAGCAGGAAGAAGAGAAGAAACAAAAAAAAGAAGAAAAAGACCAAACGGAAGAAGCTGAAGTGTTGAAGAAAACGGAAGATAAAAAGAAAACCGGCGAAGAATCCGTAGTCGAAGGGACATCTCAAAAAAAAGCGCCCGTCCGTGTCAGGGCGGTGGATTGACGTTCGGGGAATTAACTATTATCTCATCGTTGAATAACATCAACTTTCTTGAACCCGAAGCCGGGAGGAAGTTCTAAGATGCCGTTTTGTCCCGAGTGCCGAGGCGAGTTCAGGGTGGATATCAAAATGTGCCAGGCTTGCGACGTTGAATTGGTGGAACGGTTGGATCCCCTGCTTGGCGGGGAGCAAGAACTGGACATCTTATGCACCATTTACCAGGAAGAAAATGCCTACATCATCCAGGGGTTTCTTGAAAATGAGGACATACCCTGCGCCATGGAGAATATTTCATTCCATGCCGGGCCAGCGCCGGTCGGGGAATTAAACAAAGTCCGCTTGTGGGCAAGAAAAGATGATCTGGTAAAAGCGCGGAGCCTGCTTGATGAACATGAACAGTTCAACCATTGCTCATCCTGTGGCCATGTGGCCCTGGTGAATGACGATCAGTGTGATTTTTGCGGAGAAAAATTCAATTCCGCCTGACAGGTTGATCATTTTTGCGGTTCCATTGGCTTGGGGAAAACAGGCAACAGGGAATTTGCGGCGGGAACTTTAATTCGAACTGACCGGAGGCATAAATTTTCCCAAAGCTGTAGTCAGTCTGTGAACCGGAACTTGAGGATATACCAGAGGGCGGCCACACCGTCTTTCCAGCCTATTTTTTTTCCTTCTGTATAATCCCTTCCGCTATATGAGATGGGCACTTCATAAACCCGGAAATTTTTCTTAGCGATTTTGCTGGTGAATTCCGGTTCGAAACCGAAACGGTTGCATTTGAATTTCATAGAATCCAGAACGCTTCTTTTGAATACCTTGTAACCGGTTTCCATATCGGTAAGGTTCAAATTGGTAAATATGTTCGAGAGGGTGGTCAATACTTTATTGCCGATATAATGCCAGAAGAACATTACTCGATGCGGGCCGCCGAGAAAGCGTGAGCCGTAAACCACATCGGCCCTGCCGTCCAGGATGGGTTCAAGCAGTGTGGGATAATCCGCGGGACTGTATTCCAGATCCGCGTCCTGGACCACAATGATGTCATTGCGGGATTCAGCGAACCCGGTTCTCAAGGCGGCGCCTTTACCTTTATTTCTGGAGTGGTAGAGAACCTTGTACCCCGGCCGGGTTTCGTATTCCTTAAGAATTTCCAAGGTCCCGTCGGTGGAACAATCGTCGACCAGAATGATTTCTTTTTCAAACGTGGCTTTCTCAACCAGCCTGAGGATTTCCCGAATGGTTGCGAACTCGTTATAGACTGGTATTACAATCGAAAGCTTCAAGAATATTGGTGTTTAAAAGAGGGTGTAAATGAAGGGAGCCACCGCACTTCCTTCGGTCAGGACGATCAACAGGCTCATCAAAAGTAAAACGAATATGATAGGACCCAGCCACCATTTTTTCCGGGTTTTGAGGAAGCCCCAGAATTCTGAAAGGATCGAAAGCTTGTTGTCTTGTTCGGGTTGGTCGTTCATGGATTGTCCTTCGATAAATCATCTAGAAATTTAATACAGGAATTTTAATACAAAGTTGGAAAAATGTCTAAATTAAATATTAAATTCGGAAAGGATGAATAAATTATTTAAAGGAAATTCTTTGCCCTGCAAACCGTTGGGCCAGGGTGTTGGCCACCAGCCCGGTGAGAGTTCCGGAAAATAGAGCCATGAAAAAAAATACGGGAAGAAGGTTTAAAAACATGGCTTGTGGAATAAATAGCAGATATACAATCATAAAGATCGCTAGGGTATGGCCATAGGCCCCCGCTATGCTGATGCCCACTAAACTGAATGGCCTTCCTTCCCTGTATAGCAGTGCCATGATCCATGTCGCTGAAAGCCCTCCCATAAGGCTTAGAAAAAATGTAGGGCTTAAAAAAGTGCCTCCGACAAAGGACCCGAGAACGATCCTTAAAACCGTGACCATGAACGCTTCCCGGACTCCTAGGAATACCAAGGCGATCAAGGTCATTATATTCGCCAGTCCAAGTTTGATCCAGGGAGACGGCAGTGGAAGAAGGGCTTCTAGTCGATGAAGGAC
>JAYZAN010000077.1:0-4203 GCA_036339675.1 Nitrospinota bacterium | reverse complement strand
GGTTGATACCGCTTACAATTTACTTATTTCAATGTGGGATGAATCGTCGCACATTGTGCATTGGAAACCAGAACTTCTTTCGCGTATCCTTTTCTGTTCTGGTTCATCTGCCTCCTGTATGCGTCGTCGGAGTTTTCGCCCTGACAGTCGCCGGGAACCAGTCCGTGAACCTGAGCTTCCTCAATGGTCTTGGCAGCTTTCCAGGATTGGTTGGACTGCGAAGAACCGAACTGGTAATCGGTGTTGATGACGCTGACGGAAGACCATGAACGGTCTGCACGAGATGCCCGGTTGACAGCGTCGGTCAAGGTACGTGCGGCGGCGCCCATCTGAACCATCGTCTGGCCAACACCCATTACACTTTGATCCACCTGCGAATAATTACCAGGGACCATTTCGTCAGCAGAAGCCATGGTGCCAATCGAGAATACTGCGACAAATGCTAATGCGATTGCGAATACAACTGATTTTTTCATTCCTAAGCCTCCCCTTTAAGATTTAAAAAAAACTAAAATCAAACTTAAAAATTTACAGGGTCCTTATCACTCTCCACTCAATATATTCTAGTCTGCGTGACTTGATTTCAAACGCAGTAAGCCAGTCACCCTTGGATGTCAAAATTTATAATCTTATGGGGCATTTGTCAACAGAAAAACAACTGTAAAAAGGGGTTTTGAATGGGAAGACGACGGATAATTTGATTGAATTCTCGTTTTATCCAATACAGACAATGGGATGATGACCTTCAACAAATTGATTTTTAAACAGTTTCTGAACCTCCACAGGGATGAATATTCTCTCGATGATGCTTCTTCCGGGTCGGAACATAGACAATCCGGAAAACATCACCTATAATCAAAGGTGTCAAGAGTTTGTATCGACAAATCTTCCAGCCAATTTTCCCGAATATAAGAACAAAATGCCGGAAAAGAAATATTTTTCTTTAGAAGAAGCCAATTCCATAGTTCCTAAACTGTTGAAAAAAGTACCTGAAATGCAGGGATTGACGGAGAAACTGCAGAAGGGGTTTCCGGATGTGGAAAAGGCCCGAAAAAAAGCCCAGCAAAACGGGGGTAGTGTGGAAGGGGGGCAGTATCTGGAGACTGCTCTTTCACTGAATAATTTGATTAAGGAATTCGAATCTAAAGGATGTATTTTAAAAGGAATTAGTGAGGGTCTTGTGGATTTTCCGTCGATCCGGGACGGCAGGGAGGTTTATCTCTGCTGGAAAGCCCCCGAAGAAAGAATCGAGTACTGGCACGATATTGATGCCGGGTTCGCGGGCCGCCGGAAAATTTAATTTTTTCCCCCCTTTGTTTTTTTATACAGGTTCCTGACCTGTCCTACAAGCTTCGGGTTTCCCACCACCGCAGTTTCTTCCCGAATACTATTCTTGTTCCCGGAAAAATTCGCAAAACTTCCCCCCGATTCTTTGGCGAGAATTTTACAGGGGGCATAGTCCCAAACATACGCCAGGGGATCTACCATGACGTCCACCGAACCACTGATGGCCATAAAATGGCCAAAGGCATCGGGATAGGTTCTTATCATTTCGGCCCGGGCGCTCAGGCGTTCAAACAAACGCATACATTTTTTCTTTCGGAAGCAATAAAGATCGGCAGTGGCGACCACCGCATCTTCTAGTTTGCTTCTGCTGGAGACCCGCAACCGTTTTTTGCCGCAAAAAGCTCCTTTGCCCTGGACCGCCCAGGCGGTTTGCCCCAGTGCCGGGAAAGAGATGACTCCCACTACCGGTTCGCCATGGTGTAAAAGGGCGATAAGCGAAGAGAAGAGAGGAATCCCCCTGATGAATGACCGCGTTCCGTCTATGGGATCGATGGTCCATACCCATTCCGCAGAACTGTTTTCTTCCCCGAACTCCTCGCCGATGATTCCATGTCCAGGGAAAGCCTTGGAAATTTTTTTTCGAAGGATTTCTTCTGCGTTCCGGTCTGCAACTGTGACCGGACTCAGGTCGGCTTTCTCGTCCACTTTCAGGTCCTTGCGAAACCATTGGATGATTTCCCTGTCGGAAGCTTCAATGTAGGAAAGAGCGACATTCTTTGCGGTCGATAAATTCATTTGAGGTTTTAATCCGTTTACGGGAATTCGGTTTCCGGCCTGCAGTATGCCATTATAAATGCGTTTATGGATAAAATTTAATTGCTTTAAATTACTTTTAAAATATAATCAACCTTTTATTTATAAGGATTTTCATAACAGCGTATGAAAGATAAACATCTCATGTTGGGCATTGTTTTCTGCTTCGCCATCGTCATTCTTTTTCTCCTGGTGATTGTCTGGGAGATCAAAAAATCCATCGACCATGATAAAAAGATTCAACAAATGGCTAAAAAGGCCGAGAAAATGGTGGTCGGAGACAACCGCGACTTCGGTATTTATGAAACGTATATGGGGGACGACGGGCGCGAGATGGTGCTTGTCCCCGAGGGGGTTTTCACCCGCGGTTCCGATGAAGGAGGGTTTGACGAGAAGCCGCAGCAGGAAATTTATTTAGACGCCTTTTATGTGGATAAATATGAAGTGTCGGTGGAGTCCTATAACATGTTTCGAAGCGCGGCCAATTATGTGAAACCCTCGGTCCCCTTTTTCCAGGGCGACAGCGCCGTATTGGACACACCCAATTTCCCGGTCGTGGGCGTTTCCTGGCAGGATGCGACCAATTATTGTACATGGGCCGGGAAACGCATTCTCCTGGAAGCGGAGTGGGAAAAGGCGGCTAGGGGAACGCATGGCCTAATTTATCCCTGGGGAAACAAGTTTCTCGAAAACAGGACCAACATGGCCGGAAAAGCCGATGGATACGAATTCATGTCTCCGGTAGGAAGGTTTCCCATGGGGCGCAGTGTTTATGGAGTCTACGACATGTCGGGAAACGTTTCTGAATGGGTGGAAGATTGGTATGACCAGTTTTATTACCAGGTCGCTCCTATAATGAATCCTACCGGTCCCGAAAATAAAAAGATCCGGGTTTTCCGCGGAGGTTCCTGGGATTCCAGGAAAGTGGATATCCGGACCGGTAAACGCTTTGCCGCCTCCTCAGGCCGAAAAGACAGCATTCTTGGTTTCCGGTGCGGAAAATCTAAAAAACCGGAACCACAATAGCTTCTATTTAACGGATTTTGATTTCTTTCAAGCCGGGAAATCTGCCAGCTTAAATCTATAAAAAATCCTTCCCTAAAAAATGAATCCATCCAGAACGTGGGTTTTCCTGTTTTTTTTCATCTCCGGTGCCACCGGTCTGATTTACGAGGTGGTCTGGACCCGTTTGCTCACCCTTGTGATGGGAAATACTCAATACTCAGTGGCGACGGTGTTGACCGTTTTTATGGGAGGTCTGGCGCTGGGGAGCTATCTGGGCGGGAGATGGGTCGATAAAACCCGCGATCCCCTGATCCTCTATGCGGTTCTGGAAGGAGCTATCGGTGTTTTTTGTCTTCTTGTCCCTTTTCTGATCGAAGGGGCTTCCCCGGCTTTCAAATGGATCTATATTCACCTCAATGATTCCTACACCCAGGCCAGTCTGTTTCGGTTTCTTATTTGCGGGTCGTTTTTGCTGGTGCCCACCACACTGATGGGGGCAACCCTGCCGGTTCTAAGTAAGTTTGTTTCCCGCAAAGAAGAGTTTATCGGTCGTGATGTGGGCACCCTTTATGCCATGAATACCTTCGGGGCGGTTATTGGCGCCTTGACCAGCGCTTTCCTTCTCATGCGCCTTCTGGGGATTCAGGCCACAGTTTTTATCGCCGCTGGACTAAATATTGCAATAGCCCTGCTCATTATTTTACTTTTCCGCCGGCCCGCGACAGCGGATCATTTAAGGGAAATTGGTCCGGAGCGGGGCTCTCCGGAAGAGGTTGGAGAACGGAGTTCGCCGGAGGAATTTTTTATCCTGACCGCTTTCGGTGTTTCCGGACTCTGCGCCCTGGTCTACCAGGTGGCCTGGAACCGGATTCTCTCTCTTCTTCTGGGTTCGTCCATCTATGCGTTCAGTCTGATTTTGACAACCTTCATCCTTGGCCTTGCCCTAGGAACGGTTTTTTTTTCAAGACGGGTCCATCGGTTTGAAGATTTGTATAAAGTATTCGGGCTTCAGCAGGCGGGGATCGGTTTTTCTGCCCTCGCCGTATTGCCGTTGTTCGGTGAAATTCCTTTCGTAAACCGCTGGGTATACCAGAACGT
>JAYZAN010000076.1:0-4945 GCA_036339675.1 Nitrospinota bacterium | reverse complement strand
TCGTTTTTCAGCGCCTTGATGATGAATATGGAAACCACGCCGGCATTAGCGGAGATATCCTGATTCTCGCCGAACGTATTGAAATTTCGGATCACCACAACTGGATATTTATACCACTCGTGCATGGCTTTGCAATGTTTTTCGGCGGCCAGTTTGGTGACGGCATAAATACTGCGAGGGAGCATCGGGTGGTGGGTATCCATCGGTGTGTAGATCGGGTTCCCGTAAACTTCCGGTGAGGACGCATAGATCATCATCGGCCATTTCTTCGTCCGTACCAGCGTTTGCATCAGGCGGAAGGTTCCCCACTCGTTATTTTTGAAATATTCGTCCGCGCATTCCATCGATTCTGGAATGGAGATATACGCCGCCAGATGCACGACCACATCCAGGTCCATCTCATCTAGTTCATCGAGCGTCAGGTCATAGAATTTTTTACGCAACAGCCTAAACTTCGTGTCGAAACCATCGGATTTTATAAATGGGTCTTTCTGGAAGAAGGGACGGGAAAAATCGTCCAGGCCGATGACATGAGAAATATCCGGACGCCGGACCAGATCATCCACAAGATGAATGCCGTACATCCCCGCCGCTCCTGTGATCAATACACGCATCGCATTAGTCTTTGTTAGAGATCCATATGGGTTTGAAACGCATCAGACGGGATACCCTGTTTTCTTTTGAAAACCCTGGTGAAAATTGAATTCCGCGGGATCCTCTGCTACTCTCCCCTTATTCTTATATTGACGGCATCGGAATGTCAAGGCTTGAGCACTCTTATGAGTTTTGTTCATAAATCAATATTTATTAAGGCTTTACTTGTAGCTGGAGTCCTGGTTTTCGGACTGGTTTTTGCCGCCCCGGCGGACCCTCCTTTCCAGCAGGCTATTCCTGGTTATGGGTTCCAGTTTCCCAGGGATCTTTATTCCCACGACGATTTCCGCATCGAGTGGTGGTACTATACTGGAAACCTGGCAGGTTTCGACGGCAGAAAATTCGGGTACCAACTCACCTTTTTCCGGGTCGGGCTGGAAGGAGCCGAAAAAATATCCAACCTGTCAAAATGGAAGGTCGGCCAGGTGTATTTCGCTCATATGACGGTCACCGACCTTGAGAAAATGAAATTTCATTTCTTCGAGCGTATCAACCGAAGCGGGATTGAAAACGCTGGGGCGGATTCGGACAGGCTTCGAGTCTGGAACGAAAACTGGCGTCTCACCTCACAAGGAGATTCACATAAATTGGAAGCGGTTGATTCCGGCACCGGAATCCATCTCCTGCTGACCCCGGTCAAAAACCTTGTGATGCATGGGCAGGAAGGTATCAGCAAAAAGGGAAGCGGAGAGGGAAACGCCTCGCATTATTTTTCCTATACACGTATGAAGACCGAGGGAACCGTGTTTATACGGGGCGAGGAATTTAAAGTGACAGGCACAAGCTGGATGGATCACGAATTTTCCAGCAACCAATTGAATCGGGATCTTGTGGGTTGGAACTGGTTTTCGATCAAGCTGGATAACCATTCCGAGATCATGCTTTACCAGCTTCGCCGAAAAGACGGCGGGACCGATCCTTTTTCCAGCGGGACCCTGGTCCATCCTGACAACACTACAAGGCACCTTGAGAGAGAACAGTTTTCCATTTCCCCTACGGGAAGCTGGACAAGCCCGCACACCCAAACCCGTTATCCCGCCGCTTGGGAGATCGCCCTGGACGATTTGGATACCCGGTTGAAAATAAAGCCTGACCTTGAGGACCAGGAACTGTTTCATTTGCGCTCCATTTCAGGTTCTTACTGGGAAGGAAGTGTTTCTGTGACGGGAGTTTTTAAAGGAAAAACGGTCGCGGGAACAGGCTATGTCGAGCTTGTGGGTTACCAGAAACCCTTCAAACAGGAATTGCCCGATTGATCTTTATCCTTTCATAACGGATCATTTCACTCCCCGGGGAAAATCAGGCTCAAACAGGTGACCCCGCCGTCCGCCTTTTCAAATTCTGTCATCTCAACGGTCAGGACCTTAAAACCTTCCGCCTTTATTTTCCCTTCGACGGCGGGGAATCCGGCGGCCATGATAACGGTTTCCCCTACCCTAAGACAGTTGGCGGCATAACTTTCGTTTTCGCTCACCTCGCTTTTCTTAAAATGCTGGAAGGGTTCCGGATCGATCCTCAAGGGATTGAGGACGACAAGATCATTTCCCAGATAACTGACGGCGCTTTTCAGGTGCAGACCCTTCAATACCCGAACGGGTACAACGGGTTTTAGTGAGAGTTCCCGCAAGGCATCGATGCCATCGGGATTGGTCCTGCCGGACAAACCTGCGAACAGGATCTTTCCGGTATCCAGAACGTCACCGCCGTCGAGGGTGGCTGGAGGTTCCATAAACTTCAAAGGACGGTGTTTTCCAATTTCTTCGGAGATAAAGTCTGTTTCCCCTTGCCTGCTGTTTTCTTTCAACCGGCAAATTAAGGCCCGCTCTTTAAGAATGACCGCGGTATCCTCCACAAATGTGCTGTCGGGAAAATCATCCAGGGGGGGCAGGGACAGAATTTCCATTCCCGCCTCCTCGAGCGCGCGGACATAGCCCCGGTGCTGGCGGAAGGCCCGCGCATGATCGATCTGGTTTTTATCCGCATGGGAGGAAAGGGCTGCGGTGAATGAAATACCGGGTTCACGGACCAGAGCTAAAGATGAATTGGTATGTTTATTAATGGGTTCAGTCAATGGTCCGGGTGTTCATCAGGCGGGAGAAGTACAGCATTTGCATGTGTTTCCGGCAACCCCTGAAAATCTTCATCGTGGCTTTATTGGGTTTCAATCCCGGCTGGGTCCGGTCCGGGTGCGCCATATAAACGTAACCGTTGACCAGGGTGAAATCGTGCCGGGTCAACTGCATCACTTTGCGTACGTATTCATCGGGGTGCCTATGTATTTCGTCCAGTCGGGGAAGAAACTTTCGCTCCATTTCATAGAGCATGGCGTCCATCATTCCGGCGTTGTTGGGGGTGGGTTCAATATTGCACAGACCCAGTCCCTCCTGCCCCCCGTTATCGATGGGAATTTTATTGAATACGATTCTCCGGGCTGAAAGGGTGACGGAACCTTTTGAAGCGAATTCCAACCCCTTTTCCTTGAAACAATTTTCATCCATCAGTTCGTTGTAAGCGCAAAAATTCATTAAATCAATCATGGTGCGGTCTCTCTAAAATCAATTAATTTTCAATGTTATAACAGCAAAATTCCCTTCTGGGGCAAAAAACTTGCTGGGGTCTGGTTTGTTATGATAATATGAAAACCTAATTTCTTTTCTTCGAGTTTCATTTTCAGGGGGCAATGTGCGGAATTTATCAGCCCTTCTAATCCCACAATTATTTCGGATTGTTGTCCTGATTAAAGAATCCAATTTTAACTCAGTAAGGAGTCCACTATGGCAGCCGGTAAAGTAATCACCGTTTCCGACGCCGAGTTCGAGCAATCCGTCATTCAATCAGATAAACCCGTGCTTGTGGATTTTTGGGCTGAATGGTGTCAGCCCTGCAAAATGCTTGCTCCAACGGTTGAGGAATTGGCCGGGGAATACGAGGACAAAATTTTCGTCGGCAAATTAAACGTGGACGATAACCCATCCATCGCCACCCAGTTCGGCATCCGGGGTATTCCAACCTTATTGTTTTTTAAGGGTGGAAAGGTTGTTCAGCAAATGGTGGGCGTGAAGTCGAAAGCTGAAATCAAAAAAGTGATCGAAGAGGATCTTCTGGCATCATCGCCTGCCTGATTCTATCCGGACCCCGCTCAATCATTACGACCCTTTAATGTTCTCACTATAAAACCGTTGTGGGAATATCCGTGCTCGAATTCGAAACAAGTCGATCCCGCCTGCGGAAAATTGCAACTCCCTCATAAATATGAAATTCACCCGGTAGGCCGAATTGCAAAAAAATGGGCAGTCCGGGGCAGACTGCCCGTCGAGAGAGGTGGTTCCTGCCCGGTTCGAGAACTGGGCGGGACCCGGAATGCTTAATTTATCGTCGGCTTTTTGACCGTTTATCTTTAAGACTTTATGGGTTTAAAGAATCGGCGGATTGATACACGGGACGAAGCCCCAGGTTTTCAATCATATCGATGTCACGCTGGGGGTCCTGTCCCTTAGTGGTGAGGTAATTGCCCCCCAGGATTCCATTAGCCCCTGCGGCGAACAGCTGTTCTTGGTTTTCCGATAGAACCTCTTCCCTTCCCCCGCAGACAAACAAATCGATTTCCGGCAGGACCAGCCTGAGCAGAGCGATGGTGCGCAAGGCTTCGTAATGGTCCATCAACTCCATGTGATCCAGCCCTGTGCCTTCAAGGGGTTTTAGAAAATTGATGGGAAAAGACTGGGTCCCCAAGGCCTTGATTTCGAAAGCCAGTTCCACCCGTTGGAGAAATGACTCCCCCATTCCAAAAATACCCCCGACGCAAACTTTGAGTCCGGCGTCCTGTGCGTTTTTAACCGCCCGGACCTCATCCTCATAGCTGTGCGTGGTGACAATGTTCTCGAAATGGCTGGCGGCTGTTTCAAGATTATGATGGCATCGGTCCAGTCCTGCTTCTTTGAGTTCTTTAAGATGCTCCAGGCTCATTAGACCCATTGAACAGCAAACTTCCAGACTGGTTTCGGCTTTGATTTTTTTAATGGTTTTGATGACCTTGTCGAGTTCCTTCCGGTCGTCCAGTGCGGTACCTGCGGTAACGATGGAAAACTCATTGGAACCGAACGCCTCAGCTTCCTTGGCCGCGGAGACGATTTCATCGACCTCCATCAATCCGTATTCGGGGGAATCCGTTTTAAAGGAACTCGATTGGGCGCAGAAGGCGCAATCCTCGGGACATTTGCCGGACTTCGCGTTGACGATGGAACAGATCTTGACGTCTTTTTCCTTGAATTTTTCGCGTATTTTTTCTGTG
>JAYZAN010000075.1:0-6871 GCA_036339675.1 Nitrospinota bacterium | reverse complement strand
GATCCACCACCGGATCAGCGGTATTGAATCCACCTTGTGGGTCACGGAATCGGGACGGGTCATCCGGGAGCGTTCTCCGCAGGGGTTTGAATCTGTGGTTGAGCCGGAACACGTGGCCCGGGACCTGGGCGATGAAGTGGTCTCCGTCGGCAGTATCATCACACTCAGCTTGGTCAAGCTCAGGCACGCCATCCGAAACTCCAAAGACAGGCATACCTTGAAACTGAAAATTTCCAAGGTCGGTGGTCCCGACCTGGTCCCCCAGGATCACCGGCAGAAAATTTTGAACACCGTAAAGGAAAGTGACGGCACCTTTATGGCGACGGTATTGATCAACAGCGAACCCAGGGGAGTGACTGAATCCGCGTTGCTGCCGATATCCCAGTTCAACGGACCGGACTTTCTGGGCGACACCCCGGAGGTTCAGAAAAACCATCCGCAGATCAGGGCCCTGGCCCGTGAACTGGTGGGCGATTTGGCGGACTCGTGGAGAGCCGCGCGTGATATCAACCTCTGGGTCTATACGAACCTGGAAAAAGTTCTGGCCGATACGGTGACCGCGGTGGATGCGCTTAGGGAACGCCGGGGGGAATGCCAGTCGCACACATATCTGTTCGCGGCCATCGCCAGGGCCGCGGGCATCCCTACCAAAATTGTCAACGGACTTGTCTATTCATCTCAGTACAACGGTTTTCTGTACCATGCCTGGCCGGAAGTGTACGTGGGAGAATGGCGGGCCCTTGACCCGACCCTGGGCCAACACCGGGTGGATGCCACCCATATCAAACTTTCCGAGAGTGGGGACAGTCATCCGTTTAAGCTCATGGAATTTATTGGCAAAATACAGATAGAAACAATTGAAAACTAAAGTTTCATATAGACAGCCCCGTTCCCGCCCACCCCTGATTTCTGATTTAATTCCGCAGATTTTCCCCTTTCCATCGGGTTTTTCCGTCCTCTAAATCCACTTTCCATCTGATTCCCGAATCCCCTTTTCTGAATCAAATAATGCCTTAAATTTCAATAAATTAAAAAAAATGAAGGTTGGGGAAGAAATTCGTTGACAACCCAACATATTGTATATATTTTAATAGCGGGTACCAGATATTGTAATATTGGGACTAGGAATTTGCGACACAAACTGGGTGATATGACATCCGCCCGCTGACAGTTTTCGTCGATAACTATTTGAAATATTTGAGTTTAACATGGGTTCGATGAGGGGGCTTCTGTGCTGATCGAGCGAAACTTTACCAAAGACCGCAAGGATTCTTACGAGGGGATTAATTTTGTAGAGAGAGTTTCGAAAATCACCAATTCCGACGGGTCTGTGGTGTCCGAAATCAAGGGAGTGATCGTCCCCGATTTCTGGTCCCAGGTGGCAGTCGATATTATGGCACAAAAGTATTTCCGCAAAGCGTGGGTCCCGGCCCGGGTAAAGACCCGAAGTGAAGAAGGGGTTCCCGACTGGCTTTGTCCTTCGATTCCCGACAGCGATGCTTTAGCTATATTACCCGAGTCAGAAAGATATTCCGGAGAGACCGATTCCCGCCAAGTGTTCAATCGGCTCGCCGGATGCTGGACCTACTGGGGCTGGAAGGAAAATTGTTTTGAAAATGAAGAGCAGGCGAGCGTCTATTACGATGAGATGTGTTTCATGCTTGCGCGGCAGATGGCGGCTCCCAACTCCCCGCAGTGGTTCAACACCGGGTTGAACTGGGCTTATGGTATTGAAGGCCCGCCACAGGGACATTATTTTTTCAACCCGCAAACCGGACAGGTTGAAAAATCCCCAAGCGCTTATGAGCGGCCCCAACCGCATGCCTGCTTCATCCTTTCCGTCCAGGACGATTTGGTGGGTGAAGGCGGCATCATGGATCTCTGGCAGCAGGAGGCTAGGCTGTTCAAGTATGGTTCCGGGTGCGGGACGAATTTTTCCAATCTTCGCGCTGAAGGGGAATTGCTTTCAGGCGGCGGGAAGTCTTCCGGCCTGATGAGTTTCCTCAGGATCGGCGACCGCGCCGCGGGGGCGATCAAATCCGGGGGCACGACCCGCAGGGCGGCCAAGATGGTGACCCTGGATATCGATCATCCAGATATCGGCGAATTCATCGAATGGAAAGCCCGCGAAGAGCGTAAGGTTGCGGCCCTAGCTACAGGAAGCCGGATTTGCCGGAAGGCGCTCAAGTCGGTGATTCAGGCCTGCTGGGATGAGGATGCGGAGGACGAAACCCGGTTCGATGTCAAGAAGAACAAAAAACTGAAACGCGCCGTTCGCAAAGCGCTCGAGATGTCGGTTCCCGAAAATTATATCTTCCGCGTCATTCAACTGGCCCGGCAGGAGTTCAAGGATATCGAGTTTGAGGAATACGACACCAATTGGAATTCGGAAGCCTACAACACCGTATCGGGACAGAACTCCAACAACTCCGTTCGCCTAACCAACGAATTTTTAAGGGCGGTGGAATGCGACGGTGATTGGGAATTGCGTCGCCGGACCGATGGAAAAGTCAGTAAAACCTTAAAAGCAATAGAACTCTGGGACAAAATCAACGAGGCTTCCTGGGCTTCCGCGGACCCCGGACTCCAGTTCGATACCACCATCAACGAATGGCACACCTGTCCCGAGGCTGACCGTATTCATGCTTCCAATCCCTGTTCGGAATACATGTTCCTGGATGACACGGCCTGCAATCTGGCTTCAATCAACCTGATTAAGTTTTGTGACCTTGAAACAGGCCTGTTCGACACGCAAAAATTTCGTCATGCTTGCCGGTTGTGGACGGTGACGCTGGAGATTTCCGTTGCGATGGCGCAGTTTCCGGGCAGGACCATAGCCGAAAAGAGTTACGACTACAGAACCCTGGGCCTGGGTTATGCCAACCTCGGCGCGTTGCTTATGGTTTTGGGGATTCCTTACGATTCTGAAAAAGGCCGGGCCATCGCCGGAGCGATTTCCGCGTTGCTGACCGGCGCCTCATATGCCATATCCGCGGAGATGGCGGAGAAACTTGGACCGTTCCCCGAATACGAGAAAAATAAAAAGCATATGCTTCGGGTTTTGCGCAACCATCAGCGCGCGGTGCATAACGTCGATATCAATGAATACGAAGGATTAACCGTTTTTCCCCAGGGTATCCGGACCGAGAACTGCCCCGCCCTGCTGTTGAGCGCGGCGCAGAAGGAATGGTCCGACGCCCTCCTGCTGGGAGAAAAGCACGGGTTCCGCAATGCCCAGACGACCTGCATCGCTCCCACCGGAACCATCGGCCTGTTGATGGACTGCGACACGACGGGCATCGAGCCGGATTACGCCCTGGTTAAATACAAAAAACTAGCAGGTGGCGGGTACTTCAAAATCATCAACCAATCCGTTCCCGTAGCCTTGAAACAACTCGCCTACAGTCCCGAAGAAATTAAAGGGATCGTGGAATATTGTGTGGGAACGGGAAGCTTGGACACATCCCCCCACATCAACCGCGGTTCCCTGGGTGAAAAAGGGTTCACGGATGAAATTCTCAACCGGATCGAAGAGGACCTGCCCAAGGTTTTCGACATCACCTTTGCGTTTAACAAGTTCGTTCTGGGGGAAGCATTCTGCAAGGATGTCCTGGAATTGGATGATGAACAGTTGAACCGTTTCGACTTCAACCTGCTGGAGCATTTAGGATTTTCCAGTGAGCAGATTCGTGAAGCCAATGATGCGATTTGCGGCACCATGACCATCGAGGACGCCCCTCATCTTAAATCCAGCCATTATTCAGTTTTCGATTGCGCCAGCAAATGCGGAAGGTACGGTCAGCGATTCATCCGGCCTGAAGCGCATATCCGGATGATGGCAGCGGCTCAACCTTTCCTTTCCGGAGCGATTTCCAAGACCATCAATATGCCGAACCAGGCCACGGTGGAAGAAGTGGAGCGGGCGCACATGCTGTGTTGGAAATTGATGCTCAAGGGGACGGCGGTCTACCGCGATGGATCCAAATTGAGCCAGCCGCTGAATTCGGTGGCCAGCGAGGACTTTGAACATCTTCAATTAGATGAAGAGGAAGAACGGGAGCCTCTCAAGGCCGCGGCGAAAATGGTTCATATAATGCGGGAGCGGGAGTACAAGAGAGTGTCCCTCCCTCACCGGAGAAACGGTTACACCCAAAAAGCGGTCATCGGCGGACACAAAGTCTATCTCAGGACGGGGCAATACAAGGACGGGTCCCTGGGAGAAATTTTCATAGATATGCATAAGGAAGGCGCCGCGTACAGAAGCCTGATGAACTGCTTCGCCATTGCCATTTCGCTCGGCCTTCAGCATGGTGTCCCCCTGGAGGAATTTGTCGACGCCTTCGTGTTCACCCGGTTCGAGCCGAATGGAATTGTGACCGGGAACGACAAGATCACCATGGCCACCTCCACCATCGATTATATTTTCCGGGAACTGGCCATCAGTTATCTGGGCCGGAACGATCTGGCACAGGTCACCCCGGACGATTTACGGGCCGATGCCATCGGCAAGAACGACGAGTCGGCCCCCGACGAGGAGCCGCCCACGGAAGCGTCCCCCGCCCAGAAAGCCGAATCCCCGATAAAAACTGTTCCTAAAAAAATAGTTCCCTCAAATAGAAACGGAAACGGAATCTCCAAGGGCAACCTGAAAGTTTTCGTCGACCCCAATGGAGGCAACGGTGACAATGGAGGCTCGAGAAAATCCGCAGCGGTGCAAACGGTCGGAAACCTAGCCACGAAAACCAAAATCGCTAAAATGAAAGGATATGAAGGCGATCCCTGCATCGAATGCGGGCAATTGACTCTCGTTCGCAACGGGACCTGCTTGAAATGCCAAACCTGTGGAGCAACCTCAGGTTGTTCCTGACCCACCCACTTCAAAGCCCCTGTTCCTTCAGTCTCTTTTCCCTCCCTCCTCGTAGTTTTTGAAGGAACAGGGGTTTTTCGTTCCCCCCTTTCAGAGTAGACCTTGCTTTAACCCGAGATTTTTAACGGGGCTTGTCCTGCTCGCCTGGGCGGCGTAGCCTGTTCTTGAGCCCGCAATAGAGATTCTTGACTTCGTCTGTTTCATAGCAGGATGACATGCGGGCGAATGGTTCAGAATGGCAATCCAACTTGAACTTGTCATTATGAGGAACCCCTGACGGATTTAACACAGCGGACACCGAAAGTGGGATTTCGGTTCGCCGGGTCTACGTGGTTCCGGTAGGAGAGGTGGGAAGTTTTCGGTCCGCTGGTCCATCCCCCGCCTTTGGCGGTTCGTTTGACGACCGCTTTTCTTTTTTTGGATGAACTTTTAACGGGGTCGGCAGGTGTGTCGACCCATTCCCAGACATTGCCCACCATGTCCAGGACCCCTTTGGGTCCCGATCCCTGGGGATAGGACCCGGCAGGGGCCACGACGGGAAAACCGTCCTGGTCGCCGTGCAGATTTGCCCGGAGGGGATCAAACGTTTTTCCCCAGGGCCAGGGCTGATCAGAATTTCCCCTTGCCGCAAGGACCCATTCCGCCTCAGTCGGCAGGCGTTTGCCCGCCCATTGGCAGTAACGGTCGGCGCTTTCAAAATCGATTCCCATTGCCGGGCAGGCGGGACATTCCCGTTTTTCCAGAAAAGGTTTTTCGTCGTATTCGGGATCGAAACGTTTGTACTGTTCGATGGTGATTTCCGTCCTGTCTATATAAAAATCCGGGATCATCCAAATTCTTCGTTTTGTATTGCCCTCCTTCAACGTTCTCTTCGACGGATTTAAAGTGCCGAACTGCAAACTTTCGGGCTGTACCAGTACCATGGTTGACCGGTCTTTCTTGTGGAGGATGGTGGGAAGAAGAAGTTTTCTTTTCTTCCGGGACGGGTCCTGAGGGCTGATAGCTTTTGTTTTGGAGGATGTTTTGGAAGGCGTCGAGGGTTCCTGTTTGACGTGCTCCTGCCTGGGAATCTTGGATACTCTTTTATCGCTTTTTTTATGGGGCGAGGTGCAACTTAGGAGGATCGAAAGGATCAGGATTGAGGCAAGGGTGATTTTCAACGCTTCTCCTGTTCGGTTTTCATGAAGGCATCGAATTTTTTTTTCAGTTCCCGGTATTTTTGGTATGCTTTTTCGGATTCTTCCTTTCGGTCCATCAGTTCGTAAGTATAACCCAGACTGTAGTGGGCATTGAAATGGGTGGGATCGAGTTGTATGGTTTTTTGGAAGGCTTCAACGGCTTTTTCATACATTTTCTTATAATTGTAGATACCTCCTAACCCATAATACGCGTCGGCATGTTTGGGGTTTTCAACGATGGCTTTCAAAAACGATTGCTGGGCCTTTTCGTATTCCTGCCTGTTTGTGTATTCCAGGGCCTGGGTATAATAATCGTCGGACGTATCTTCGGAACATTGAGTTACAATTATAGGAAGTAGCATGAGGACGAAAAAAGACAGTAAACGCTTGGGGGAGGTCATGCGGGTTCCTCAGCAGAGTGCTATTTTCCGGTTGTTTACCGCCACTCGCCGTGGAGGCGGATGGCTGAAACGTTAATTCATAACCGGTAGTTATTGAACGCAGTTTAAAGTATTAACCCGTTCCCCGCCCGCGTGGCGGGCTTGACCGGCCCATTCACTATAACATTAAGCCCCATTCGCCTCCAGAATAACCCGCATTTTTCCAAGGAGGACTGAAGTTCCATGCCCGAATCTTTCTCTTGGATCATCCTTCTTATGGCTGGGTGCCTGACCCTGGTCGTGGGGATTGCTGTCGTCAAAGGATTCGGCCTGGTTAAGATCGGCTGGCTCAATATTTCCCGAATGAAAGAATTGCGCAGCCGAGCGCAAAACTCACAGGACCCGCTCGAACGCCGGGCGCTGGAATTGGTCCTGCAACATTGCGC
>JAYZAN010000074.1:0-15857 GCA_036339675.1 Nitrospinota bacterium | reverse complement strand
ATTTTGACTTTTTTTGTATTCTGCCTGGAAGGCGTCGGAGGAATCCTCGCCAACAGTCTGGCTTTGATCAGTGACGCGGCCCATATGCTGACCGATGTGGTGTCATTGAGTCTTGCCTGGTTCGCTCTGAAAATAGCCGCCCGTCCGTCCACCAATGACAAAACCTATGGCTACCACCGGATGGAGATCTTTGCGGCGTTCATCAACGGCGTTCTCCTGGCGCTCATGGCCTGCGGCATCCTGTACGAGGCCGTTTTAAGAATTCTTGAACCTGAAGCCGTGCAAAGCAAGTTAGTGATTATCATCGCCTTGATGGGTCTGGTCACCAATTTAGGTGTGATCTATTTTCTGAAACACCCGTATACCGAAACTCAGGATTTAAATGTAAAAAGCGCGTTTTATCATGTGATCGGAGACACCCTTGCATCCATAGGGGTATTGCTCGGAGCCTGCGTTATGTTGGTGACCGGCTGGTATATCGTTGACGCCATTTTAGCTGTGGTCATTGGGGGCCTTTTGATATGGGGAGCCAAGTCGATCATAGCCGAAGCGACCCATATCCTTCTGGAAGGAGTCCCTAAAGGAATTTCCGTAACGGAAGTCAAACAGGAACTTAAATCTATTCCGGATATCAAGGATATTCACGAACTGCATATCTGGAGTATCTGTTCCAATATTTACGCTCTGAGCACCCACGCCCTGGTCAGTGACCAGAAGATCAACCAGGCAGAATCCATCTTGAGCGAAGCACGGGAACGATTGGAAACTAAATTTAACATCACTCATTCCACTATACAATTCGAGTCAAACCCCTGTCATCAAGCGGCTGAATTATGCGGGATAAGACATTGAAAAATCCGTAATCACAATTGAAACGCCCTCTGAGGGGCTTTTTTATTTTTAATATGAAAATACTTTTTTTGGGGACTGGCACCTCCACCGGAGTCCCTTCTCTATGCTGCGATTGTGAAGTCTGCCTCTCCAACGATCTCCGGAATAAACGGCTCAGGGCGTCGATTCTGATTCAAAACGAGGGAAACCATATCCTGATCGACACGTCCACCGATCTCAGGCAACAATGCCTGGCAAACGGCATCAAGCACATCGACAGTGTTCTGTATACCCATCACCATGCTGACCATGTTCATGGCATCGACGAACTCCGCAGTTTCAATTATTTCAACAATACGGCGATCCCCTGCTATGGGAGCAAGGCCACCCTCAATAATCTCGCTGATAAATTCGATTATATTTTTAATCCGGGTATCCAGTTAGGAGGGGGCCTGCCCCGCTTGAACTTTCACACCGTCGATCATGAATCCTTTATGCTGGAAGGTGTTGAAATAACTCCCCTGGATATTCAACACGGGACATTGACCATCACCGGATACAAACTGAACAATTCCGCCTATATCACCGATTGCAGCGGAATTCCGGAACATTCCCGGGAGAAACTACGGGGACTGGACCTTTTGATCCTGAACGCGTTGGGGTTCACCCCCCACCCGACTCATTATTGTCTCAGCCAGGCCCTGGCGGCCATTGAAGATTTGCAACCGAAGCGGGCATTACTGACCCACATCAATCATAAATTCGACCATGAAACAGTAACCAGGGATCTGCCTGAAAATGTCGAACTGGCGATTGACGGGATGTGTATCGATGCGTGAATCGCGTGAGGAATAAACAAGAGATTAATGGACGCCGGTGAATGGCGGGAAGAACATTCCGAGATTCATAGAATGGGTCAATCCAGATCGATATCGCGGAGGGGAAGGTCGGAGTTTTTATCCACATTTTTCTGGGCTTCCTTGAATTTCTCGTCCAACAAACGAGTACGTTCCTTCTGGGCCGCGCTTTGTTTTTGGAACAGGCTCTCCTGCTCTTTTTTCTGCGCATCCAGCCCCTTTACCATATCCGATAGAGAGGGGGCGACCTTCACCTTTTTTTCTTCCCAGATCACTTCCCCGGTCTTTTTATCGACCTTCAGTTTGGTTTCACAACAGGGGCAGATCACTTCAATTTTTCCAGAAGCCATAGGTGGGTGCCTCACAAGATAAACCATAAATTGAAAACCAGCGATATTGAACTATTATATCAAAATTTAATCGGCAAAATGGGAAGTAAAAAATTCCCAAAATCATCCGCATCATGGGAAAATCATGGGCCCGGTAAGGGCCTCAGGACATCTACAAATTTCATATTTTGAATCGGACCATTTATGAAGTCAAATGGATTTTTCATCACCGGGACAGATACCGGAGTGGGCAAAACTGTGGTGACCGCCTGCCTTTTATCCCTGTTCAGAAACCGTCAGTTAGACACGGGAATCATGAAACCCATCGAAACCGGGGTGGACCCCCTGTGCAGCTCCATAGCCAACTCCGACGCAAAGTTTCTGATGGCGGTGGGGGACTGTGAGGATGAATTTGAGCTTGTCTGCCCGGTACAATTAACAACCCCCGCCTCCCCCCTACAAGCCGCACGCATGGAAAACCGCGTTATCGAACCGGACGCCATCCTGAAAAGTTTTGATAAACTGGCCCGACGGCATAAGTGGATGCTGGTGGAAGGCATAGGAGGACTCCTGGTTCCGATATGCCCCGGCTATTTTGTCGCCGATCTCATTAAAGACCTGGGCCTGCCCATCATCCTTGTCAGCCGAGCCCACCTGGGCACCCTGAACCATACCCTGTTGACTCTCTGGACTGCCCGGGAACGGGGAATTGGTGTCTCGGGCGTCATCCTAAACCATATGGACGATGGGGACCCTTCAAACGTCGAGAAGGGGCAGGGAAAACTGATCGAAGAAATTTCGGGGATTCCGGTTCTGGGAGAGTGCCCGTTCCTGGGACCCATATCCCCGGAAATATTCAGTGATGCGGAAGGTAGAGAACTTATTGCAAAAAATTTCGACCTGAACCTCCCTGGGCTTTCAAGTTCCGAATCCTGAATCACCATTCTGGACAGTCATTACTTCATCAGGAAACAAACTGGTAACCTTTTTCCCGCACCGTAAGGATATGCTTAGGGTTCTGGGGGGTTTTTTCGAAGTATTTTCTCAAACGGACAATAAAATTGTCGATGGTCCGGGTTTCGGTTTTGGGATCGAATCCCCAGACTTTGTCCAGCAGTTCTTCCCTGGTAACCACCTTATCCTTATTGAAGACGAGCAGTTTCATGACCAGGGCTTCTTTAGCAGTCAGGTGGAACTCCCCATCACAACCCTTGGCTTTTCCGGTACCGAAGTTGATCCACATTTTTCCGAAGCGGAAAATTTCCTGGTCCTGAACCGGCTCCTTGTACCATTCCCAACGGCGCAGAATTCCTTTAACCCTTAAAAGAAGTTCCGGAAGATGAAAGGGTTTAACCATATAATCGTCCGCCCCCACTTCCAGTCCTAATTCCCGGTCTTCCTCGGAAGACTTAGCAGTCAGCATCAGAATGGGAAACCGAAGGTCTTTTTGACGAATTTTTTTCGCGACATCTATTCCTCCAATTTTCGGCAGCATTAGGTCGAGGATGATCAAATCGAAGTCCTGGTGGCTTAATAGTTTCAGAGCATCTTCCCCGTTATCCGCAAGCATCACTTCATAGCCTTCTCTTTGAAGGTTGAAACTCAGCCCCTTGGCCAGATGGATCTCGTCTTCGACCAGCAGAATTTTTTTATTTTGCCCCATAGCTATCCGAACAGCCTAGCAAATGCCCCCGCAAAACCCGGTTTGTCCGCGGGTTCTAAAGGAAGCAATATTGTAAAGACCGACCCCAATCCCATCCCTTCACTGGATACGGAAATTTTACCCCCATGGCTTTTTACGAGTTCCTTAGAAATGAACAAGCCCAACCCTGCACCCTCAATGTTATGGGTCTCATGGTTTTGCACCCGATAAAACTTTCTGAAAATTTTCTTCACTTCCGATTTGCTCACCCCCACCCCCTGATCGGCGCACTCAATCTGGTAATAGTTTCTGGATTTTTTTCCATTGATTGAGAAGACAGACTCCCTGGGAGAATAACGTAATGCATTTCCAATCAAATTACTGAAAACCATTCGCATAGCGCGTTTATCCAGTTCAAGGGTCGGGGAATCTTTAATATCCACTTTCATTTCGATTCCTTTATCATAAAACCGCCGCCGGTATCCACTCAAGATCTCATTCAGGAAGGGGTCCAGCTTCACCGGCTGAAACTGAAGCTGCATGGTTTTTGGATCGGATTTACTGGACTCTAGGATATTGTCTACCAATCCCGAAAGCCTTTCCGTATCGGAAAGCATCGTCTCGACAAAGTCATTGGCTTCATCCCGGCTCATTTCCTGGTATTTCAGGGTTTCCAGATAAAGCTGGATGGACGCCAGAGGGGATTTCAATTCGTGGGAAACACTGGAGACAAAATTACTTTGCAGCCGGTTCAGCCGTTCCTGCTTGTTCCAATAAATAAATATCACATAGACCCCGGTCAGAATAACCAGCATCAAGAGACAACCCTCCAATAGGACCAACCAGTCAAAATCCGTGGAAAAGAGTTCCGGACTCAGTTTCTGGGCAAAATCCTTAAGGTTCCTGCTGTTTGTGACATACCAGTAGATCCAGACGGCCATGAGGGTGACCCATGCTATCTGAATCCCGATAAAAACGATAATAGGATGAAACAACGTCCTCAGTTTGTTCACAGCCTCCCCTTAGTTTATAAGTACTTTTAGCCTGTTATCGAGGGACCAGAGTTACTATCCCGGCAAGGCACTCTCCAATGTACCAACACTCAACCCTGATGTTAACCCTCATTTTCTACCCGCCCACCCCCGGCATTTCCAATCTGTCACAACAAATATTACAAAACTTTTACATTTATTTCCCCTATTCAAAGTTACAGTAGATACTGATATTTTTTACAGTCGCGCCTGTAAAATTTTAATTTTAGGGAGGACCCATGGGGAAAGTCAGCTCCGTCAATCCAAAACTCACGCTGAACAAGGGAATTGTAAGCTATTTCATCATAGTACACCTTATCGCCCTGCTGGCCTTCACACCCTTCGGCTTTTCCTGGAGCGCGGTGGCTGTCATGTTATTTTTTCACTGGCTGACCGCTTCGATTGGCATCTGTCTCGGATTTCACCGGTTTTTGACTCACCGGGGGTTGGATCTTCCCCAATGGCTGGCCTACATCGTGGTCACCTGCGGCGCCCTGGCATGCCAGAACGGTCCGATCAAATGGGTCGCCCAGCACCGAATGCACCATGCGGGATCGGACACCGAAAAAGATCCCCACAGCGCCAAAAAGAGCCTGTGGTGGGCTCATATGGGATGGATGCTTTACCTCCATCCCGTTTTTGACAATAAAGATGTTCTCAGAAACTATACCAAGGACTTTTCGGACGACAAATATTATAATTTCCTGGAAGACCATTTTATCAGCATCCAGGTCGCACTAGGTCTGGTTTTATTAGCCATCGGCGGGCTTCCCTGGGTGATCTGGGGTATTTTTCTCCGGCTGGTCTTCGTCTATCATTGTACCTGGTTCGTCAACAGCGCCGCTCATGCTTTCGGTTATAAGACGTTAAAACTGGAAAACGATCTATCCACAAATTGCTGGTGGGTGGGGCTTCTCGCCTTTGGAGAGGGCTGGCACAATAACCACCACGCGTTTCCGAAATCCGCACGCCACGGCCTGCGCCCATGGGAAATCGATATGACCTGGATGGCCATTTCCGTTCTCAAAAAAATCGGTCTGGCAAAAAATATCAAAGTCGCCAAACTGATCCGCCAACCAGCAGAAGATTCCAGCGAAAAGGTTTTTACCGGAGAAATCGTCAAGCAAGCGGCTTAACTCCTGTCTCACCAGAACACTTTCCGTACACCCAGAATTTCAAAAATTTTCAATACTATATCTTCTTCCTCCGTCCCTTCCTTCATTTTGACCCGGGGCCTGATCTCCACTTCGTTGTTGACATGATTCACGGTTCAATTTGCGGTTATGAACTCCACATGATACCCCGTGTATTTCCTCATATTGATCACCCGATCATGAAATATCAGGTATTGCCCTTTAATGCCCGATAAGGTCCCCGTAAATTCGTGGATCTTATCCAGGTTATGACTGGAAATCTTATCTGGAACCGATTGAACGGGATAATGGAAGGTCTGGATTTGCTCATCCTTTAACGCGAATTTGCGTAAATCCTCGGGAAACCATTGGAACGCCTTTTCCCTCACAGCCAAAAGGTCTACCTCATCGACTTCCCCGCGGATCATTTTCCGCCAGTTGGTTTTATCGGATAGTTGTTTCGCGATGGCCACCTCGATTTCCCCCGACAGGACCCTTTTTGGAACCCTTGCAATGATCAGCGCCTGCACCGCCCCCTGATCGATCCATCTATCAGGGATGTTGAAATGTCGGGTGATTCCCACTTTAACGCCGGATGTGACCGACAGATAAACAAAATGATCGATGTTGCAGTATTTCTCAAAAAATTCCCGGTCCTTTTCATTGCCATGTTCATGCACGCAGGTTTCGGGTTTCACCGAACACAGCGCGTTTTCCGGAAGATCCCGGGAACAGGGGAAACAGTATCCGTCGCTATAGGTTTTTTTAATTTTCCTGCTGCATTCAATGCAAGTGATTTTTCCCAGAAATCTCAGGGTCATCTCTTTGCCGATCTCAGGCGTGATGGAAACCGGCTCCTCATTCAGATTCAGGAAATATTGAACCGGATTTTCCGCTTCATGCGTCATTTTACGAACTTGCCCGGATGCTTTCATAAAAATCAAAGTTTCAAATTTTTCATGACAGGTCCCGCTTCGAGGATTTGTTGGAAAAATAATAAAAAGCCAACAGGGCGAAAAAAATTCCGATAATCACGGAAATCGAATCAAAAACCAGAAAAGAAGCGCAAAACAGAACAAAATAAAAAATGATTTTCCATTGGGGTGAATTTCCGACCATTTTTTCCGCACTCCAGCAGGGGATACCATCGATTATAAATCATTTTTCCATGGAGCATCCCCGGAAATATCTTCCTGCATGAAAGACTCAGGGAAGAAAAAAGAGGAAAATTTTAAAGATAACCGCAGAAATGACCATGGTAAAAGGAACCGTGAGAAACCAGGACATTATGATCATTTTTATAATGCCAAGATTCAATGTGGGAAGCCCCCGCGCCAATCCCACCCCTATGACCGATCCCACCAGGGTATGAGTGGTGGATATGGGAAGCCCCATTTTCGAGCAAATGAGAACGACCGTAGCCGCACCAAACGTGGCGGCGAATCCACGGGAAGGGGTTATTTCGGTAATTTTTTCACCCACTGTCTGCATCACTTTTCTCCCCCAAACCAGAAGGCCAAAAACAATACCTGCTCCTCCCATGGCCAGTATCCATAGAGGCATTTCCACCTTAATTTCAACACTACCGTCATTCAAAATAGCGACGACTGCAGCCATGGGACCCACCGCATTGGCCACATCGTTGGCGCCGTGGGCAAAGGCAATATAAAAAGCCGTGAACATCTGCAGATATTTAAATACCTGCTCCGTGGACAATAATTGTTGATGAAGATTTTCCTTGGGAACCTCGCTGATCCTATCGGCCAACCTCCTGGCGAAATAGAACCCGATAAACCCCACTGCAAGGGAAATCACCAGGGCCTGAGAAAAATCCAGGTTTAAGTGAAGATTTGTTAATCCCTTATAGAGCATTGAATTTGAAAGGATTACAAACAGAACAAAAACAATGTGGGGAAGGAATCTTTTGACATGAAGGTGTGGGTAATTTTTATCAAAAATCAGCTTGGTGATGGTACGGAAAATCAGGAATGAGAACAACGCCCCCATTAAAGGAGAAACAATCCAACTCAAAACTATTTTACCAATCTTATCCCAACTGACCCCATCCATTCCAACCGCGACTATCCCAAAACCGACGACCGCTCCCACGATGGAATGAGTGGTGGAAACCGGCCAGCCTAAATAACTTGAAATATTCAACCAGATTGCCGCGGCCAGCAAGGAAGCGATCATTCCATAAACCAGATGCAACGGGACATCGGAAAAGAGGGTGGGATCGATCATTCCCTTGCGAATAGTCTGGGAAACATGTCCCCCAACCAAAAAAGCTCCAGCAAACTCAGCGACAGCTGCAACCATGACAGCCTGCCCGAGAGTCAGGCTTTTGGAGCCCACGCTGGTCCCCATGGCATTGGCAACATCGTTCGCGCCAATGTTGCAGGCCATATAAACGCAGGCTGATATCGCAAGGATAAATAAAACGGTTTCCAAGAAGGTTCCCCGGAATAGTTGTGGGAATTAAAAGAGGTTTAGGGGGTCAATTATCGGGCCAGAAACATTCTGAGTATTTTGCCGATCTGCTCGGATTTATCGGCAACCGCTCCCAATTTTTTAATGACCTCGTTCCAAAGAAGCAGGTCGGTAGCCTTGAGGGTATCGTCAAGGGAGTAAAGCTTTTGTGCGAGATGAAATTGTTTCTTATCCGCTTCCCATTCATCCTGTCCGAGCATATGAGCGTTTTTTTCAAATTTTTCCGCTTCGGGTCCTCCAAAAGAAGCTTCCAGAAGATCATCCAACCGAAAGATCATGTCGCACGCACTATTAGCGATTCTGCTCACGTGACGAACCAGATCATTGAGAGGCTCCTTCATATTTTCGGGGACAGTGAGTTCTTTAATGGTCACAAGAACTGCCAGATCTTCGACGGCATCAGCGATATCGTCCTGCGCCGATAACAAATGCATGAAATCCCTTTTTTCGACAGGAAGAAAAATACCTTGAGGAACCTGTGTGCGGATTCCATCCTTGATGATGTCCGCTTTGTGTTCCATTTTTTCTACCTGCTTGGCTATTTCCAGAACTTTCGACTGGTCTTGTGACTCAATCTGGGAAAAAAGCGGTCCTATTTGATCCACACATGCCTTGACCATTTTCATATGGTCCGCCAGGGGCTTAAAAGGCGATTTGGCAAACATTGATAATATGGATCGCATAAAAATTCTCCAGGTTTAATGATTCAAAATACTGAACAAGGATGGCGTTTAGGAAGTGTTAATACATCAATCTTACTTGAGGTAGATAGAAGAAGCTATCTGCCTGCATCGCAAACTTGGGGGGTAATTTAAGGTATTTGCATTTCATATTCAAGTCTCTTGTTGTCCCCAGGAAAATGAGTTTTGCCTTCAACGTCCCATGATTTGCAGCCAGTCTTCTAACCTATTGATTTGAAGGTAGTAGTTGGATTTTCTGACTTCCCCCATCGGGGCCGACGACATTTCGCCGTAATTGTGTCCGGGAAACAGGATCACCTCATCCTGAATCTTGGACAACCTCTGAGTCAGAGTTTGAAACAGCTCCTCGCTGTTTCCCCCCGGAAGATCCACTCTTCCGCAACCCTGCAGAAACAACGTATCTCCCGCCACCAGGTTGCCCGCTACCCTGAAACACTGAGATCCCGGGGTGTGACCGGGGGTGTGCAAAAAGGTGATCTCAACGGAACCCACACGGAATTTTTCCTCACTGTCTACCTGGCGCATGTCGGACTGCGAAATTCCTGTGACTTGTTTCAGTCCTTCAGCTTCGTGCTTATTCACATAAACAGGAACAGGGCATTTCTCCATCAACTCCGGCAATCCGGTGATCTGCATCCCAAAAATACTTCCACCGACATGGTCCGGGTGATAATGAGTGACCAGGGCCCCCACCAGTTTCATTTCATCCTCCGCTGCCACATTGAGGATCCCGTCGATATCCCAGGCAGGATCGATCACCACGCATTCGCCGGTGGAACGATCCCCGATTAGATAAATAAAATTAGCCATCTGGCGGGCCGAAACATCGGCGGTTCCCACATCCACCCCGGACAGCAACTGCTTGAAATAAAGATGCTTTTCCACCAACGACCCTTCCCCCGGTTATTGGAACCGGTTCATTTGAATCCTTCGTTTAACAAATGGGACAATCGTATACCCGCCTGGCTCAATCTGAGTTCCATCATTTCCCTGCTTTTCGTAATATAATTTTTGTACAGCCCGTGCCTGGAACTGGTTTCCAGAGGATAGGCGACCTCTAGAGCGTATTTTCTGGATTCGTTGGCCCATGCATCGATAGAGGCCCGGGACCATTCTATTTTATCTTCTTTGGATATCCGGGCCGACAATTTCTGTGAGTATGGTTTCAGGGGCTGATCCTCAAAATTGATAAAACCTCCATCCCAAAGGTAATGAAGGGTAGAGGTCTTTCCCAGATACATCACCCGGATAGTGCCTCCCCCAAAATCTATTTTATTGCCCAAATGCAGCGGCTGGTGAATATCCCCGACAAAATGAACCAAATATTTCAAGGCCTCTTCTTTCTGGGCTGCAGAGAAATCGTCCTTGGAAAGAATATTCTTAAACCTCTTTATAACCTCCACCACACATTCTCCGTGCGGGCAATCCCTTTCCCTGTCATACGTCGTTTCAGATTCCTTGATATTGCAATAATGCCATCTTCCGTTTTCCCTCTCATCCCTCACCTTGTCGGCCCAAACAGAAACATCCGCCAGACTGTTTATGTTAAAATCCTCCTGTATTTTTCTTTTAACTCCGGGCAGAAGGTTCTGGTCGGCGATCATCCCTGAGACCCGGTGTCCCTCCGGTCCCCAGGCATTCGCTTCCGTTGCAACCAGAGAACATATCAGGAAAATGAATCCCCGGACTGTCATTGAATTTTGAAAATTTTTATCGATAAAATTGCCCCTTTATAAACCGTATTTTCCCGTGTCTTTGTATCATACTTTTAAATTCTGGCTATTGATTTTTTCGCTGTCCTTTTTCCTGAGCATTTTAGCAATTTTCTCCCGTCTTATCGACCATACGGGAAACCTCGCTCAAAGGATATCAGGCCTTTGGGCGCGCCTTCTTTGCAAATGGAATGGAGTCAAAGTGGAAGTGGTTGGAATGGAAAATATCCGTTTGGATAAAGCCCAGATTTTCGTCGCCAACCATCAAAGTTTTTTTGATATTTTTGCCTTGTCCGGTTATTTATCGGTTCCAATCATCTGGGTGGCCAAAGCCAGTCTGTTCCGGATTCCCTTCCTAGGCTGGGCCATGAAAGCGGCGGGATATATCAGCGTTGAAAGGGAAAACCGGAAAATGGCTTACAAAGCGTTTCTCGAAACCATAGAAAGAGTCAAGGCAGGCTATTCAGTGGTGATTTTTCCTGAGGGAACCCGGTCGGAAGATGGGAGCATAGGACCCTTCAAAAAGGGGAGTCATCTGCTGGCGCAACGCTCCAACACCCCGATGGTCCCTGTTACCATAGTTGGAAGCGGAAAAATAATCAAAAAGGGAAGCGGCATGATCAAACCGGGAGGAATCCGGATCGTTGTCTCCGCCCCCGTCTCGTGCCCCCAAAAAGATATCGGCAAAGGTGAAAATATACTCGCCGGAATTCGCGATACAATATTAAGAAACTACGAGGAAAACCTGGAGAGAATATAGCCGAACTGGAAAGCGTTGAGAGAATTGGTGTTTCTTACCTCACTGGAAAAATTCATTTCTTCTCTTTCTGAATGAACTCCCATATATCTCTTGGATGATCCCTGAGGTCTTCTATATTTCTCCAAATGCCGCGGATCATGCCCGTTTTATCGATAACAAAAGTGGTTCGATCGATGACTTTCACCATCTCTCCCAGGTCATCCACTTCCTTGATGACTCCATATAATTCGGTGGTTTTCTTATATTCATCCGCCAAGAGGGTAAAACCAAACTGAAAAACTTCGATAAACTGCTGATGAGCGTTGATCCCGTTCCAACTGCAGCCAAGGACTTCGACCTCTCGCGTTTTGAACTTCCTGTTCCATTCGTTAAATCCCACCATCAGCCTCGTATCCTCAGGACTGCTATCCTGGGTATAAAAAGCGAGAACCACCCACTTTTTATCCTCAAAGTCCTTCAGTTTTATCATTACTTTTTCTTCGGCCGACGGGCTGGTCGCCCCGGCCTTATAACCATACACGGCGGGAAGGTCGAAACTTGGCGCACGATCCCCAACCTCTAATTGATCTGGCATATTTTCCTCAATGAAAGTTGAAATTTATTTTTCGAAGGCGGCTTTGAGCAATGGCTCGACCTCACCCTTGGTCTCCATTTCGTCAAGGATATCAGTGTCTCCATAAAAATTTCCATTAATGAAAACTTTGGGAAGTGTCGGCCAATTGGTCATCTTGCTCAATGCTTCGCGTTTTTCCATATCTTCAAGGCAATTAACGACCTCAAAGGGATAACCATATTTATCGAAAAACTGGACCGTCTCACTGGTAAAACCGCATTGTGGAGCCATTTTCGTTCCTTTACCGTAAATCAATATTTTATTTTGGGCTATTTCCTCTTTGATCTGATCTTCTATGGACGACATCTGCTCACTCCTTTTAAACTCATTGATTAATATTTTTTTGAATTATAATTCCGAAATCCGGATCGACCTGGCGTCAGGGGACTGCGGTTTTAATCTCCGCCGCGTGAATCCTTCCATCCTTCATGGCGGGATTCAGGGTTTCCTGAACCGTCCTGTGGCGTTCCATGACGTTCATTCCTTCAAATTTGCTGGAAACAACGTTAATAATAAAATGGTCGGACATCCCTGTTCTATCCATGACATTGACCTCGGCATCCGGAATACCTGTTTTGACTAAAGAAATTAAATCTTCAATGGAAATCATTTTGTTCCTTAATCTTTATCTTATCAGTTTTAGATGATCCACGGGTGTGGGCCGTTGCATTTATTTGATTCAATATAGCCCGAAAAGTTTTATCTTTTCAAGCCACTCCCCCAAAAACCCCGGAATCACCACCCCAGTGAACACATAACCCATTATTTTTCAAATAGTTATAGTATATTTCATATTAATTTTCATATACTTATATGGAAAGTTTGCACACGAAAACCGGCCTCGAAATTTGACGAAAGTTACTAATTTAACGTATAATTATGAAACCTGAAGTGGTAAATGGGTATCTAATATTAGTACATTAATCCATCAAGTTGTCTTTATCAGGAGGAAAAATGACCGTTGCATTCGATTTTGTAAAAATCACCCCGGTAGCGCGTGAAGAGGTGAAAAAACTCATTGCGGCGGAAGGAAATCCCGATATTGGGCTCCGCCTGGGCGTCAAAGGAGGCGGTTGTTCAGGACTGTCCTATGACCTCCAGTTTACCCCCACGGAAGAAGGGGATACGGTTTTTGAAACCGACGATTTCACGGTATTCATGGATCCCAAAAGCATGATTTACCTGAAAGGAATGCAACTGGATTTTCAAGGCGGTCTTCAGGGAAAAGGGTTTGTTTTTGGCAATCCAAATGCTACCTCGACCTGTGGTTGCGGAGAATCTTTCTCTATTTCCTGATACTCACTCCGGCAAAACTTTTGACCACGTCTCCCCGGTAAAGCCCCGAATCTGTTTAAACAGCCGGATGGGGGAAAAGTAGTTCGCTAACTGGAGCGCTCCGGATATTTCGGTGGCGCTTTTTTTGTATTCATTCCACACCATGGAAATTGCCGCAAATATCATAGAAGAACATCGCAGGATCCGGCACGGCTGCGGCTATTTCCCATTGGAGGACTGGTGTTTGCTGTCCGCATCCGGCAAGGATTTATTTTCTTACCTGCAAACCCAGACCACCAACGATACCGAGCAACTCGCCATCGGCCAGGGGCAGAACAGCGCCATCGTCGACCGCAAAGCCAAACTCATTGCCACTTTTTCCATACATAAAGACGGGGAACAATCTGTTCTTTTCCTGCTTGAATCGTGTATGAAGGAAAAGCTTCACAACCATCTTGAAAGTTTTCTGTTTAGAGAGGATGTCAAAATCCGTGCGGAAAACCACGCGCTGATCGCTCTGCAAGGGCCCAAGTGTGCTTCTATTATGCGGGAACTTTGCGAAGAGGGTCTGCACCTTCCTGAAAAACCAAATGATATAAAACGGGCAAACCTGGATGGCATGGAGATATGGGTGATCAATAAAACCTTTACCGGAGAGGAGGGGTTTGTGATCGCTTCCAGGGGGGACGAGAGAGAAAAGTTTTTATCCCTTTTGACGAACCTGGAAAATGAGGACCGATTGTCGCTGGTCGGTCCGGAAACCCGTGAGGTGTTACGAATCGAGGCAGGTATCCCGTTCTATGACAAGGATTACGACGAAAAAAATATTCTTCCAGAAACGGGGCTGGAACATTCTTCCGTCAGTTACAACAAGGGATGCTATATCGGACAGGAGGTGATCGCCCGCATCAAAACCTATGGAGCACCTAATTTTGCCCTCATGGGATTGATCGTGGAAGGAGACCGTCTTCCGCCCATCCATGCGGACATTCGATTGGGATCAAAAAAAATCGGCATTGTAAAAAGTTCCGTTCATTCCCTTTCACTTGGAAAAATAATATCTCTGGCTTACATTCAAAAAGATCATAGAAGCCCGGATATCGATTTTGAAGTCACTATCGGCGATACCCTGTTTAAGGCCAGGACCTCTCTGATTCCCTTTTTCCAAACCCAAACCAGAAAAGACCATTCCCGGCGCCTTCTGCTGGAGGCCCTGAAAATCTACAAACAGGAGGAAGATCTTGAAGCCCCCATCTCTCTCCTGCGGGAAGCCATAGACCTGGATCCCAAGCATGCCGCGGCCTACGAGGCACTGGGGGTTTTCCTGTCCAAGCAAAACAAACTGGAAGAGGCGATCTCCGTCATGAAACGCCTGGTGGAAATCGATCCCTCGGAAATCATGGCCCATTCCAATCTGTCAATTTATTACATGCAACAGGGAAGGATCGAGGACGCCGAGAAAGAAAAAGGAGAGGCCACAGCCCTACAGTTTGAAAAGGCCATTGCGGAAAAAATGAACCAGCAGCAGAAAGAACTCCAGGAAGAAGAAGTTATAAAGGAAAGAGAAAGAAAAATCGAGATGTTTAAAAAAGTTCTGGAAATTGACCCGGTGGACCAGATCGCCAACTTCGGATTAGGGTCCATTTACCTGGAAACCGGGAACTTCGAGGAAGCCCTGCCCCCCCTTCAAACCGTGATCGATCAAAACAGGGATTACTCGGCCGCGTATCTGCTGTTGGGAAAAACTTTTCAAAGTCTGTCACGAACTGCAGAGGCCATCGAAACATATCAAAACGGAATCGCTGCGGCCTCAAAAAAAGGGGATCTCATGCCCCTGAAAGATATGCAGACCAGGCTGAATCAACTTTTGCGTTCCGCGTCTTGATTATTTAGAAAGGTTCATGACTCGTTAAAGCCATCGAAAACAGGTTAAACTCCAGTCCTGACAAAGAGCTACCTGGTTTTGAAACGTTCCCGAATTTCGGCCAGGAAATTTCGGGAAATTTTAAAGTATTTTTCACTGGATATTGAGGAGGCCACCAAGATCGCACCATTAACCCGTTTAAAAGGTGGACATTGAAAGCACGATCCACTCCGCTAGGCACAGCGGCTATGATGGCCTGGTGGATCTGGGTTATAAAAAACACCGTCGGGTTCAACATGGCAGAGATGAATTTGCCAACAGCAAGTCCCATATCAACGGAATCGAAAACTTCCGGAGGATCGCTAAAATGCGATTGGCCAAGTTATTTGTATCTTAAAGAATGTGAGTTTAGGTCCAATCATCGAGGCAAAACCTTTATAAATTACTATTAAATCATCAAAAAACAGCTTCTTAACGAGTCATGAACCTCAAGAAATCTCTTTTTCTGACGATAAATTTAGCTTAGGGGGGTAAAATAAAGTCAAAATTTCGATGCCCTGATTTGCCTGAATATTTTACGGGAAGTAATTTGAATCTCCTTTTCCCATGGGGAATATGA
>JAYZAN010000073.1:0-10652 GCA_036339675.1 Nitrospinota bacterium | reverse complement strand
TCGCACCAGGCGCTGGGTCCCGTTCAGCAGATTGTCCTTAAGGGGAAAATATTTTTTGAGATTTTTTACCTCGAGCAGATAAGGGTTTTGAATTTCGTTTTTCATGGTCATTCTGAATGAAGCCAGCAGTTAACTTCATGCCCGGGAGTGAGCATCTTCAATACAGGTTTTTCAGTTTTACATCGTTCCATGACCGATGGGCAACGTGTATGAAAGGGGCATCCTTTCGGGATCTTTTTTAATGAAGGAGGGTTGCCGGGAATTTCATCCAGACGGGGTTTACTCTTTAGGCTGTATTCTATTTTGGGAAAAGAGTGGATCAAGCCCAGCGTGTAGGGATGAAGGGGGGATTGGAACAGACGGTCCACCGGGCCGGACTCAACGATCTCTCCCGCGTACATCACCAGGACCCTTTGGGCGATATCGGAAACGACCCCGAGGTCATGGGTGATCAGCAGGATGGACATCTCGTTTTCCCTTTTCAATTGTTCGAGGAGGTTCAGCAATTGGGCCTGTACCAGAACGTCAAGAGCCGTGGTGGGCTCATCGGCGATAAGAATCCGCGGTGAACAGCATAAAGCAATGGCGATCATCACCCTTTGCCTCATTCCTCCGCTTAACTGATGAGGGAATTGTTTTATTTTCTCATCTGGGGAAGGGATATCTACGCGTCGCAAAAGCTCTATGGCTTTCTTCCGAGCTTCGTCGCGGGTCGCTGGGGTATGGCGAATAATGGTTTCGATGATCTGCTCACCAACGGTCAGCACCGGGTTCAGACTGGTCATCGGGTCTTGGAAGATCATCGAAATATCCCGCCCTCTGAGTTCCCGCATTTCTTTCTGGGAAAGTTTTGCAAGATCGGTGGAATTGAAGAGGATTTTACCGGACATCATTTTTCCGGGAGGCTCCGGAACCAGACGTAAAATGGAAAGGGCGCTCACGGTTTTTCCGCTGCCCGATTCACCGACGATGGCCAGAGTTTCTCCGCGTTTTATTTGATAACTGATCCCGTTCACAGCGGCCAGCTCCCCCGAGTCCGTTTCGAATGCGACTTTAAGGTTTTTTACTTCAAGTTCTGTTTCGGGCATCGGAGATTTACCTTGCCGTGGTTTTATTTTTAAACATGTCAATTATAATGTATTCGGTTTTGGAAACGGGAAACAAATGGTTTTGGGAAAAATCTTTTTCCCAAGGGATAAAGATTTTGAACAATCGGACCGAAATGGCGAAGGGTCTTGGTGTTGCTTTGTAAAGGTTATCAATCATTTGGGCAATTCAGCTTGACAGTTTTTTGAATCCCTGTATAAAATATGCCGGGTATTTTTGTTTTTTATGTGAGGAGAAAAGGGGCTATGGCATCAGGAAAAGTAAAGTGGTTCAGCGCAAAAAAGGGTTACGGGTTTATTGAATCAGAGGAGGGGCAAGACGTTTTTGTTCACTTTTCCGCCATCCAGTCGGATGGATTCAAAACATTGGATCAAGGCCAGCCGGTGGAGTTTGAGATCAGCGATGGGCCTAAAGGTCCGCAGGCTTCGAACGTAGTTCTAAAATAACTTGCAGGGGGAATTCTTTCGGCAGGGCGTAAGCCCTGCCGTTTTTTTTTGTCTTACATTTTCTCATAGATAGATTTTACCGGACCCTCATCTTATAAAATATTTTTTAATTGAATAATTCAAACTTACTGAAAATTTGAGAACGTTATGGGAAATATTCCTGGGTTTGCCACCCTTGAGGGAACTGGAAAATATACTGAGAAGATGTCTTTCCAATGTGCCAAGGGACATTTTCGCCTTGTGCATAACCTTTGGGCCTCTTCCATCGGAATAGGGACGTATTTGGGCAAGCCCGATTCGGCTACGGACCGCCTGGTGGAGAATGCCATAGTGCGTTCGGTCCAGTCGGGGGTCAACGTCATTGATACCGCCATCAATTACCGCAGAGAACATGGGGAGAAAAGCGTTGGAAAAGCACTCCGCAAACTGCTGGAAGAAGGTGTGGTCGACAGAGCGGAAATCGTCTTGTGCACCAAAGGCGGATTCATTCCCGGAACCCTGGGAATAAATGGTTTCTAGAAATCCTATGTTGATGATCCGCATAGAGGGATCATGATGAATGACCTTGTGGCGGACTGTCATTGCATGCATCCTGAATACCTGGAAGATCAACTGGACAGAAGTTTGAACAACCTGGGAGTTGAGACGATAGATGTGTACCATATTCATAATCCTGAAACACAATTGGGTCCGGTCCCGAGAGAAATTTTTGAATCCCGTCTGCTCTCGGCTTTTAAGATGCTGGAGAAGGCTGTGGAGAAGGGAAAGATTCGGTTTTATGGGCTTGCGACCTGGAGTGCTTTTCGGGTTACCCCCTCCAATGCCCGCCACATTTCCCTGGAGCATGTGAAAAGACTGGCCGGGCAAGCCGCCGGCGGCAAGGACCATTTGGGATTCATCCAACTCCCCCTCAATCTAAGGATGCCCGAAGCGGTTTTGGTTTCCAATCAGGATGTGAAGGGGAAGAAAGAAACCGCACTTGAAGCCTCCCTGAAACTGGGGATTCACCCTTTCATCAGCGGGTCCATCGCCCAGGGCGATATCCCCGGGCTTTCGGAAAAACTGAGAGGATTTCTTGGGATCCGGTTGGCGAATGATTTTCAACGCGCTTTGCAATTTACCCGGAGTGCCCCCGGAATTGTGTCTGCCCTTACTGGAATGAAACGGCTGGAGCATGTGGACGAGAACCTTCGTTTATGCTCCGTTTCGCCGCTGGAATCCTCAGAGTTTTTGAAAATCGCCGTAGAGAAACTGATTCCCATTTGAAACTGGTTTTTTTTGCTGACTTGAACATGGGGCCGGACTAACATGTTCTTTCCCTTCAACCTGAAACTTTGAATATTACGGGAGTATGATGAGAATTTTTAGTTGGAATGTAAACGGCATTCGGGCGGTTTCTAAAAAAGGATTCTTCGATTGGCTGGAGGAAGAGGCACCGGATATTCTTTGTTTACAGGAGACGAAAGCGAATCCGGATCAACTGGACGATACCCTGCTCAAGCCTAATGGGTATCATCCCATATGGAATTCAGCGCGGCGCAAGGGCTACAGCGGGGTGGCGGTATTTTGTAAGAAAAAACCCAAAAAAGTTCACCTGGGAATGGGAATCGAAAGCTTTGATGTGGAGGGGCGGGTGATCCGCCTGGAGTTCAAGAGTTTTGATCTGCTCAACGTTTACTTTCCCAACGGGACTTCAGGGCCGGAGCGTTTAAAATACAAGATGGATTTTTATGATGCTTTTTTGAAACATTGTGAATCGCTGCGCAAACAAGGCAGGAAATTGGTGGTGACCGGTGATGTGAATACAGCCCATAAACCCATTGACCTTAAAAACCCGAAAGCGAACGAAAAAAACTCTGGGTTCCTTCCCGAAGAGCGGGCGTGGGTCGATAAATTTATCGCGCATGGATATGTGGATACCTTTCGGCGGTTCTGTGACGAACCGGATCAGTATACCTGGTGGTCCTTCAGGTTCGATGCCAGAAAGAAGAACATCGGTTGGCGGATCGATTATTTTTTTGTGACCGAAGATTTGATCGGCAAGGTCAAGAATTCTTTCATTTGCCCGGGCGTAATGGGCTCGGACCACTGCCCGATCGGTCTGGATATCAGCACCTCCTGAGGCTCCAGGGGGTGTGGCCCTGAAATTTAAAAGAACGGGAGGAGAAAATTCGCATCTTAAATGAGGTGGTCCCTGAAAATCAGGGATCTCGAAATGATTTGAGAAGCAATAAGGGTAAAGTTATCAGTTTTTTTGCGCTAAATCGGCAAGATGCATTTTAACGGGAGAACCCATGAAATTTCAAGTTGGTCAAAGTTATTCCGGATTTCAACTGGTTCGTGAGGAAGCCCTTTCAGAATTGAATTCGCTGGCCCTGTTGTTTGAGCACGAGGAGACGGGCGCGGAAGTGATGGTTCTGGAAAACGACGATGATAACAAGGTGTTCAGTGTGACTTTTCGCACCCCGCCGGAAAATGACCGGGGTGTGGCGCATATCCTGGAACACAGCGTTCTTTGCGGATCCAGAAAATACCCTGTCAAGGAACCCTTCATTGAGCTGATCAAGGGGAGCCTGCAGACGTTTCTCAATGCGATGACGTTTCCCGATAAAACCATGTATCCTCTGGCCAGCAGGAACCGGAAGGACTTTTTCAATCTGATGAATGTATATCTGGATGCGGTTTTCTTCCCGCGAATCTCCGAAGAAATTTTCATGCAGGAGGGTTGGCATTTTGAACTGGAAGAACCCGGGGCAGAAGTCACCTATAAGGGGGTGGTCTTCAATGAAATGAAGGGAGTGTTCTCGAGTCCGGAAAGCCTTCTGGACCGGCATCTATCCCATTCCCTGTTTCCCAGGACCACTTACGGGTACGAATCCGGAGGCGATCCTGCTTCCATTCCGGATTTGACTTATGAGGAATTCAAAATTTTTCACAGCAAGTATTACCATCCGTCCAACAGCCGTA
Organism: Nitrospinota bacterium; assembly: GCA_036339675.1. GTDB lineage: Bacteria > Nitrospinota > Nitrospinia > Nitrospinales > VA-1 > JAYZAN01. The sequence goes on along the minus strand of JAYZAN010000073.1, from coordinate 6,132 downwards.
TCTTTTTTTATGGCGATGGAGATACCGCCGAATACCTTGAGTTTCTGCAGGACAATTATTTGAAGGAATTCAAGCGCGCCGAAGTCGACTCCTCGATCGGGTATCAGAGAAAATTCCACAAGCCCAAACGGAAAGTCATCCCCTATGCAGTTTCTAAAGACGAAACTTTGGAGAAAAAAACCTATCTATTGGTCGGGTTCAAAATAGATAAAGCGGTCGATCATGAGCATTGCCTTTCCTTTAATATTCTCAGTCATCTATTACTGGGAAGTTCCGCGTCGCCGTTGCGGAAGGCCTTGATCGATTCCGGGCTGGGAAGTGAGGTGATCGGCGGCGGGTTCGATGACAATCGCGCGGAGACCCTGTTTGCCGTTGGCTTAAAAGGAACGGAAATGGAACACGAAAATAGTGTTTTCGATCTGGTTTTCTCCACTTTGAGGGGCCTGGTCGAAAATGGAATTGAAGAGGATATGGTTCAATCCGCGGTCAATTCCATTGATTTTAAGTTACGGGAAGCCAACTTTGGCGGTTTCCCCAAGGGTATCGTTTACAACATTCAAGCATTGACCTCATGGCTGTATGGTGCCGATCCTCTGATGCATTTGCGATACGAAAAGCTGATGCGAAAGATCAAACAAAAAGCCCAAAAGGGGTATTTTGAAAAAATGATCGACAAGTACCTGTTGAAGAACAACCATCAGAGTTTACTTGTGGGCATCCCGAAATCCGGCCTGGGGAAAAAGCAGGATGCAAAAGTGCGGAAGAAACTGCGCCAGTTGAAGTCTTCGCTCGATTCCGGGGAAATCGAAGAACTGGTTGAAAACACCCGGAAACTGCAAAAATTACAGATGACACCGGACGATGAAGAGTCACTGGCCCTTCTGCCGACTTTGGGGCTTGAGGATATTCCCAAAGAAGTGGAAAGGTATCCCCAGGAAACAAAAAATGAGAACGCCCCTAAGGTTCTTTTTCACGATTTGTTCACCAACGATATCGCTTATACACAGATTGGGTTTGACACTCGGTCGGTACCTCTCAACAGGATTCAGTATATTCCCCTACTGGGCAAACTGATTCTGGGGATGGGGACCCATTCTCATTCTTATGTGGAAATTTCGCAGATGATTGGAATCCGTACAGGAGGAATCCAGCCCTGGCATTTCACAGCGGTCCCCTTGAACGACCGGGAAAATATTCTGTCTTATGTATTTTTTAACGGCAAGGCGTTGATGGAGAAACTGGAGGACCTGTTCGATATTTATAAGGAACTATTCGGCGAGTACAACTTTGACAATCCCAAGCGCCTGGTGGAAATCATCAAAAGCTCAAAGTCAGATATGGAAAATTCCATCATCCCCTCCGGTAACCATTACGTCATGCAGCGATTGCAATCCTACCAGTCCCACTTGGGGCGATACAACGAACTGACCGATGGAATCACGTATTTTAAATTTTTGGAAAAACTTCTGGAACGGGCGGAAAAGAATCCCGGGGAAGTGGCGGAAGAATTTAAACAGGTGGCGGCCATGCTGTTCACCAGGGAAAACACGCTGATTAATATCACTTCCGAATCGGCGGACTATCCTCGGTTTGAAAAAAAGTTAGACCAGTTGAACCGGTTGTTCTCCGATAAATTACAGCCACCGATAAATTTGAAATTCGATGGCATCACCCCAAATGAGGCGTTTTTAACCGCCAGTACCGTTCAGTACGTCGGCAAGGGAGCCAACTTGTATGATATGGGTTTCGAATATACGGGAAGATTCGATGTGGTGTCCTCCCTGTTGCGGGCTTCCTATTTGTGGGATCGGGTCCGTGTTCGCGGCGGGGCGTACGGAAGCCATAATTCATTCGATACCTTGACGGGCGATTTTACTATGGTGTCCTATCGAGATCCCAATCTAAAGGGCACACTGGAGGTTTACGATCAAATCGCCGATTATCTGGAGTCCCTGGACCTTTCCGGGGAAGAATTGAAAAAAATCATAATAGGATGTGTCGGGAATTTGGACCCGCCCCTGACTCCCGACCGAAAAGGGACTATTTCCATGGTAGAGCATTTGACAGGAAGAACCTACGAGTTGAAACAAAAACGCCGGGAGGAGCTTCTATCCACGCGGCTTGAAGATTTGAAATCCTACTCGTCTCTGTTCAAAACGATCAAAGAATCCGGGAATGTATGTGTCCTGGGAAACGAAGAAAAAATTAAAAAAGAGAGAACTCCCTTCGATCATTTAGTAAAAGTGTTCAATTGACCTTTCTCCTTTCGGATCACAGGGATCGTGCGATCTCGAAAGCTTTTTTCATTTCCGGCAGTTTCGAAAGTTCTGAAACGATTTCTAAATACCGGATCACCCCTTTCCGGTCCAGCACGATCAGAGCCCTTGCCAGGAGTCGGTTTTCATCGATCAGCAAACCGCTGGATTTTCCGAACTTGCCATCGCGGTAGTCCGATAAAAAAGTAATATTGTGGATGTTGGCGTTTTTCGAAAACCTTTTCTGCGCGAACGGCAGGTCCCTGCTGATGGTTATCAGATTGGTGGTTTTGTCCAGTCCCTCATTTTCCTCGCTCAAAATATGTGTCTGCTTTTCGCAGGTGGGGGTGTCGATGGAAGGCACCACGCTCAGAATGGTCACCGTTCCTTTGAACGATTCGAGGTCCACCATGTTCAGGGACAGATCAGGTAGAAGAACGTGCGGAAGCATTTGCCCTACTTGAAGGGGATTGCCCATTAGAGTCAGTGGTTTTCCCCTGAGTGTTACGGAGGGGGGTTCATTGGCATAAGAATTCCACCCCGATAAGCTTCCAAATATCAGAAAAATTAAAATTAAAAACCCGCGCTGGATCATGATACAGGCTCCTTTAAAAATTTAATCAAGGAGGATATCATCCTCCAGGAACAACACCTTATAAATATGGGGTATTATAGCTCGGTTTTTGAGAAAGCAACCAGAACCCGATCATAATTCTACAATTGTTACCCCGTCTCCGCCTTCCTCCCGGGCACCCGGATTAAAACTTTTAAACCTGCCGGTGGTTTCGAGGTAATCGCGCACCAGGTTTTTGATCGTTCCTGTTCCATGCCCGTGAATGATTTTGACACGGCTGATCTTGTTGACGATCGCCTGGCTCAAGAAGGTTTCTATGGCGCTCAAGGCCTCATCGGAGTCCATTCCCCTGAGATCGCAGGAAGTTTGGCCTATAGACGCCGACTCCGTTTGTATTTGTAGTTGAAATTTTTCCGGTTGAGGATTGGACTTCTTCCCCGGTTGAGCGTTTCCGCGAATTTCCCCGGTGGCGACCACAGTGTCTACATTCCCGAGTTTGATCCGGACCTTCTTTTTGTTCCCAGGGTTTTCCAGCAATATCCCCGTGGCCCCGTAAGTTTTAATCAGGACTGGATCCCCTTCTTTGAGTTGCTCCGGCAAAAGCGTCCATTGCGAAAAATCCCTGGATGAGTCCGATAAGGGTATACTTCCCAGAGCGCCAATTTTTTTCTCAGTATGGCGTAGCTTTCCCAAATCGCGGTTTCCCTTAACCTCATTCACTAATTTTTGGATCTGGTTTTTGCCCTCGCGAACGTGAGTTTGTAGACGCTTGGTTTTGGTTTTATTGAATTCTTTTTCTTCCTGCCGCAGGCGTTCGGTTATTTTCCTCTGCTCCTTTGACAGGTTCTGGGTTTCTTCAGACGTTTCTTTGATCCATTCTTTCTCCCGTTCCAGCTCCAGCCTCTGGTTAGTGAGGTTCTGCAGCAGTATGTCGGCCCGATTGTCCTTTTGCTCATAAATTTCTCTGGCGTTATGAATGATTTTAGAGGGGAGTCCTAGGCGTTCGGCGGTTTCCAGCGCTGCGCTGTGCCCCGGTGCGCCGAATATCAGGCGATAAGTGGGTGCGAGGGTTTTCCGGTCGAATTCCATACAGGCGTTCAGAAAACCTTCCTGGGTCTGGGCCAGGGTTTTTAAAGACAGATAATGAGTGGAGACCAGGGTCATCATTTTTTTTCTTTTCATTTCCTTGAGGATGGCTTCCGCGAGGGAAGCGCCCTCCATGGGGTCGGTGGCGATTCCCAGTTCATCCAACAAGATGAGAGCTCCGGGAACTGCATATTGTAATATGTGGATGATTTTCTTCAGGTGCCCTGAAAAGGTCGAGAGACTCAGCTGGATATTCTGGTCGTCCCCGATGTCTGCGTAAATTTCCGGGAAAAATGAGATCTCGGAACCCTCTGCGACAGGAAGGAACAATCCGCATCGAACCATCAGGGACATCAGCCCCATGGTTTTCAAGGTGACCGTCTTTCCCCCGGTATTTGGGCCGGATATGATTATGACCTGGACCGACGTGTCCCAGGAAATATCGTTGGGGACCACCTGTTGTCCGTTCAGGATCAGCTCGGGGTTCCTTGCCCCTATGAGTTTCGTGCGGTTATCGGGATTGGCCGGGCAAAAGGACGCGCTCATAAACCGGGCCAAAAGAGCCCGGGCGTGGATAAAATCGAAGTCAATCAGCAACTCAAGGTTGGTCATCAGCTCTGCCTCATGCTCCTGAATGGTTGCCGCGAGAGATTGCAGGATTTTAATTTTTTCCTGTTCGACCCGGAGTTTGTTGATCTTTAACTGGTTGTTCAAAGAAATAATTTGTGCCGGTTCCATATAAACGGTTTGGCCGCTTCCTGACGTGTCGTGAACTATACCTTCTATTTTTGAGCGCCATTCCGCTTTAATCGGTAGGACGATCCGTTCTTCTCGTTCGGTAAAGTAATTATCCTGGACCGCGTCCTTGAGCGAGGCGCTGGAAAGGAGCTTGGCAACCTGGTCTTCGAGTTTCTGTTTTGCAGTTTGGACATTCCGCAAAGCTTGACGAAGCTCGGGAGTGGCGTTCTCTTTGATCTCGCCATCTGCGGAAATGCACCGTGACAATTCCTTGAAAAGTGGATCGACAGGATCCAGCTTCAATGATCTGGAATGCAAGCGGGGAAGGTCAGATTTTTTATTGAGGGCTCTGCGCAGGGAGCGGACCAGTTGCAACAGTTTGATTAGGTTGAGACCTTCAAGAGGTGTGATGATCAGGTTTTGGCGGACAGTATTCATCACGGGCCGCACATCCTCAAAGGGGCTGATTGGAAACGTTTCCTCTGAATTTAGCAGGGAAACCATTTCGGCGGTCTTTGCCAGTATTTCTTGAGAGGCGGCCAGGTCCTTTTCAGGTTCGATGGACCGGCAGAGGCTCTCCGTGGCGGGAGAATGGACACGGCCAGCCAAGGCTTTTTGTATCAGGTCCCATCCAAGAAGGGTCCTGGACCTTTGCAGGATACGGTCTCGTTCGGAATGATTGGATTCTCCGGAAGAACTCATTGTTTATACGCGTAGCCTACCGTCTTGCTAAATGTGATTGTTACTTTGGCATCGAACAGAAGGTTCGGGTCCTGCAATTCTTTAAATCCATGGAGAAGCATGCCCATATCTTTTTCAACCTTCTGGTTGAAGCTCAGGATTTTTTCGCTTGGAATCAGTTGGGAATTTGCTTCCTGGATTTTCTGTGTGGTGATGATGACAGGTGCGTCAAAATCCACCATATTCTCATTCAAAAACAATTCGCACTCCATCAGGTTTTTGCCCATGATATTGAATTTGTTCTTGGCGGTGTTGACCGCAAACAGCGTCGCGATCTTTCCATTTTGTACGTTCATGGTTTCCTTTTCGGAGCCGGGAAGCTGTAGAGCGGCCAGTTGGTTGCCCTTCGACAGGCGGGCCCAGTGAATTCGTCCCATGTGATTCGCTTCCCGGGTCATCCGAATGACCGGGGGGTTGGTCGGCCGTCTCTGTTTCTTCAGCCATTCGGCCATGCCGGGAATTTCCGCATCGGGAAGGAAATGTCCACCGTGCGCCAGCCCTTTCTCCTCATGCTCCCTGTAAATAACCGGTGATTTCATGTCTGTCAGAATTTTGTGGACTCTCCGGGTCAAGGATACAGGGAAAATTGGATCGTGCGTTCCCTGTATGATGTAAATAGGGGTATTGATCAGATTGACCAGAAAATGCATATATCTTTCTGTGATACTCCCCGCGATGGGAAGGATTCCCGCAAAATAATCGGGATAAAACATTCCGATCAAATAAGCTCCAATGGCG
>JAYZAN010000072.1:0-8855 GCA_036339675.1 Nitrospinota bacterium | reverse complement strand
GATCCATGTGTTAATATGTCCCCTTTAATACTAACAAATCGTGGGGTTTAGGCAAACCTGAATTGGGTTTTTGTTAAGATTTTTTTTATCTGGACAAACCCTTCAAACTCAAACTATATATGCAAGCTATAGAATTAAACGTTCCAGTCGAGATCGAGGCGTTCTTGAGCAAAATCAGCCTTTCAGGCGATGGATTCAATTCGGAGTGTCTTTTAATCGATGTTTATGACGCTGGTCTGGATTACCCGGACTTTCTAAAAGCCGAGGGAAGTGATCCTGGCGCCTGTTATGACGGCAAATCCCCCGCTTGGGCCAAATACCATGTAAGACAAGGAAAACGGGTATTTATGATTTATGGAGGTTCTGAAAATAAAAGGCGTTCTCATTTCTCCGAAACACCCTGACAGCAATGCTTTTATGAACCTCTGCCCATTTATAAGCATCTGACTAGTTACATACTTAGAATTTAGATTTTTGTTCTAGGTTTTGTATAGTTCTCTTTCATTAAAGGAGAAAAATATATCCAATGGATTTTGACAAGGAATCTCAGCAACGTATTCTTCGTATTGCTGCGGACAAAAATGAAGGAAGACCAGCTTCAGAGTTGGATGAGCGTATAGCCGGGGTTCTCGCACTGCACCCTGAGTTTGATTCCATCTGGGAAGAAGGCGAAATGGCTTCCATGCCACGGGAATTCAATGGTATGATCGTCAACCCTTTCGTGCATACAGTTTTACATGTGACTGTTGACCGCCAGCTCCAGTTAGGTGATCCAGATTACGTCGCCGCCGCTTATAAGCGTTTAACTAGCCAAGGTATGGAATCTCATGAAGCCTTGCATGCGATAATAGCCATCTTTGCGGATTTACACTTTGCCAGTACTCGAAGAGCGGAACAGTTTGATGCCCTCGATTATGAAGTTCAGATTAATGGATTGTCTTTTAAAGCAGGCTGACAAGGCCTCATTTTTAAGGGTGATTATGGGTGATCATCCAAAAGGGTTTTAAAAAGAATTTTTTAGGCCTTTTTTAAGATTCATATGCTTTGAAGTAGCTAGAAACGATTCTCCTACTCCCACTGACCTGGTTTGAGAGGTTCGTGGCAGACCTCGCAATAATCATCATTATATTCATTTGTGTGAAAACACCCAGGACACCTTATTGATTTTTCCCTACCATACTCGTCGAAATGATGAAGACATTTCTCGCACCAAGCAGCCTTGGTGATGTTTTCGTACCCACATTTTGGACAGATTTCTTCAGACATGCCTGTTAGATGAACCAGTCTATCTGCAGTTGCGATTTTTTAAAGTGATTTTAAAGACAAATTAAGCAACGAGAGGTGTGGGAGGGATGTCTTATAAAACCTTGGCGATGGTTTTTCCCAGGTCGGCGGGGCTTTTGCATACCTTGATGCCGCAGCGTTTCATCACTTTCATTTTTTCCTCTGCGGTACCCTGGCCACCGGAAATTATCGCTCCCGCATGGCCCATGCGCCTTCCTGGGGGTGCGGTCTGGCCGGCGATGAATCCCACTACCGGTTTGGTGATGTTCTTTTTGATGAAATAGGCGGCTTCATCTTCAGCCGTCCCCCCGATCTCACCGATCATGCAGATGGCCTTGGTGGCCTTGTCTTTCTGGAACAGTTTTAGGATGTCGATGTAGCGGGTCCCGATAATCGGGTCGCCGCCGATGCCCACACAGGTCGACTGGCCGATTCCCAGAGCCGTCAGTTGGCCCACTGTTTCATAGGTCAGCGTGCCGCTGCGAGATATGATGCCGACCTTGCCCGGTTTATGGATATGGGCGGGCATGATGCCTATTTTGCATTTCCCCGGTGAGATGATGCCCGGGCAGTTAGGCCCGATCAACCTTGATTCCGTGTTCTGGATATACCGGTACACCTGGACCATGTCCGCTACGGGGATCCCTTCGGTGATACAGACGATGATTTCGATCCCCGCGTCGCCCGCTTCCAGGATGGCGTCCGCGGCAAAGGGCGGGGGAACGAAGATCATGGTCGCGTTGGCCTTGGTTTTTTTTACCGCGTCTTTGACTGTGTTGAAAACGGGTACTTTGCCTAGCACGGTCTGGCCGCCTTTTGCCGGGGTCACCCCGCCCACCACCTTGGTGCCGTATTTGAGAGCCTGTTCGGAATGAAACATGCCCTCGCGGCCAGTGATACCTTGTACGATCAACCGTGTTTTTTCGTCAACCAGGATACTCATTGAATTGCTTTCACCACTTTTTCTGCGCCGTCTTTCATACCGTCGCCGATAATAAAATTGAGTCCGGAATACTCCAGAATGTTATGCCCCTCTTCCATGTTGGTTCCTTCCATCCGGACCACGATGGGAATTTTTATATGCAGTTTATTTGCGGCGGCAACGACGCCTCGGGCGAGAATATCGCACCGGAGGATACCGCCGAAAATATTGATGAAAATTGCTTTTACATGAGGATCGGATAAAACAATGCGGAACCCATTTTCGATCATCTCCTCATTGGCCCCGCCGCCTACATCGAGAAAGTTTGCTGGTTCGCCCCCTGAGAGTTTGATGATGTCCATCGTCGCCATGGCCAGGCCGGCTCCGTTGACCATGCAGCCTATGTTTCCATCCAGTTTGATGTAGTTCAGATGAAATTTGCTGGCTTCGACTTCCATGGGGTCTTCTTCGTCGATATCGCGGTATTCCAGTGTATCTTTATGTCTGTGCAGGGCGTTGTCGTCGATGTTGACTTTGGCGTCGAGCGCCAGAATGCGGTCGTCGGAGGTGACCACGAGCGGATTGATCTCCAGCATGTCGCAGTCTTCCTTTACGAAACACTCATAGAGATTGATGATGAAGGGGATCATCTTTTTAAACGCGTCACCGCTTAAGTTGAGGGCAAAGGCGATCTTTCTGGCCAGGTAGGGTTTGACCCCGACGATGGGATCGACCACTTCCTTGATGATTTTTTCGGGGGTTTCCGCGGCGACTTTTTCGATTTCCATTCCGCCCGCTTCACTGGCCATAATGAGCACCCGGCTGGTTTGCCGGTCCACCAGGATACCCAGGTAGAGCTCCCTGGCGATGGGCATCCCTTCTTCGATGAGAACTTTTTTGACCAGACGGCCTTCGGGACCGGTTTGCGGGGTGACCAGCGTCATCCCCAGGATATTGCCTGCGTACTTTTTAGCTTCTTCCGGACTTTTGGCAAGTTTAACCCCACCGCCTTTGCCGCGCCCACCGGCATGGATCTGCGCTTTCACCACCGTGACTTCAGTTCCAATTTCCCGGGCGGCATCGGCCGCTTTATTCGCGTCATCTATAAGAACTCCGCGCGGAACGGGGACGTTGTATTTAGACAGTATTTCTTTGGCCTGATATTCGTGAATCTTCATTGGATCAAAAATGAAATTCAAAAAGCTGAAAGCTGGAAGAGAGACAAGTATCTATCACATTGGTCCCGCTTTTGTCAAAACAAAGTCAGAAAGACTACAGGTCCTATTATGCGAATTGAAGTAAGCGGTTGAGAAAGGTGAGGGGGGAGGGGTCAGCACCTGGAGGTGAATTTCACGTTTTTGCCGTTCGGTTTATGGCTGTTTCCGTTCCCGTTTCCATTGTCCGGATTTATTAATTGATCCCAGGCTTCTTTCAATGGTATCAGAACCTTCAGCACCGACTCGATGGTTTTTCGTTCGGAATGGATATTGGCCTGGGTCAATTCCCGGAGCATGAACTGGTAAAGGGATTCCAGTCTATGGGCAACTTCTCCTCCCTTTTTCAGGTTGAGGGCCAGGGACAATTCGTTGATGATGTCCTGGGTCTTGCGGAGGTAGAGACATTTTTTGGCGATGTCATTTTGGTCCAGGCTAATGAGTGCCATGTTGGCAAACTTGATGGCGCCTTCGTACATCATCAGGATGAGCTTGCCCTGGCTGGACGTGGAGACCTGGTTCTGCCGGTATTCTTTATGAAATTTTGCTGGACACATATTCCAATTACACCTTTTCTACTGGTTATTGAGTTTAACTATCTTTTGCCCGAGAAGAGACTTTGAATCCCGGGCAGGGCATTATCGAAAGCATCTTTTTGGGAATTCAGTCTTCCCAGAACTATCTCCAAGTTGGTGAACCGTTCTTTGAGGTTTTCTTCGAACAGAAGCAGGCGTTCTTCCATCACCAGGATGGTTTCATCAAAATCCCGGATGGAATCCGTTGCTGTATCTATTTCCGCAGAGAGAGGTCCATCCAGGGATGTGTCTGTCAGATTGATCAGTACCCTGTTTAGGGTCTCGGCGATTCCAAGGGAAATCGTGATGGTCCCGAAGGTACCGTTGGTAACCGTACTGAGCCTGAAGTTAAGTCCATTGGCGTCGGTGCCCGAGGCGCCAGCGAAAAAATTGCCGGATCCTGTGGCGTTGACAAACGTATTCGCATTTTCATTGCTCAATTGGGGTGTGCCGTTGGAGACCTGCAGGTCGTAGGTACCCGCTACAGTATCGTTGGTGAATCCGACGAAAGTGACACTGGTGCTGGTGGTGGCGCCCGTGCTGGCAAACAACTGGCTTACGTTTGTAACGTCCGTTGTCAAGGCATCGGCGAGATCGCCCGTGTCCACCAAAAGGGTTCCATCACTTTGTGTTTTGATCCCGATCTGGGCAAGATACTGATAATCCCCGGTTACACCCTGAACCTGGGAGGTGACCGAGTCGCGCAGGGTCTGCTGCAGGTTCTGCACCGTGAAATTTCCGAACAAAACTCCTGTTTCATCTTTGTCTATATCCAGGGAGAGTTCATCCTTCAGATGGAGGACCAGATCGTTGTAGGCGTCTACGAAGTCGGTGATTTTGTTCTGAATATCATCGAAGTCCGTGGCCAGGGTGATGACGCCAGAGCCGGCGGATTTAAGGGTCAGTGCCGCTCCGTCCAGGACATCGGTCACGGTGTTGGACGATTTGGAGATGGAAACGCCGTCGACCACAAGACTGGCATTCTGTCCGGTCTGGGTCTGGGTAAAGGTCGTGGCGTCCACATCTCCGGCTCCTATCAGACTGTTGAAGTGCCTGACTGTAACGGCATTGTCCGATCCGGTTTTGGTGCCGGATACAAGAAGGCGTACCGGGTCGGTGGTGGCACCGTCATTCAGGAACGAGGCTTTGACGTTCGCCCCGGAATTATTGATCGCCAGCCTCAACCCGTCCAGCGTGTCGTTGGAATCGTCGATTTTGATATACTGGGTAGTACCGCCTATTTCTATGGAAAACTGTCCTCTTTTAATTTCCGTTGTGGTGGTTGCGAATCCTGCGGAAATGATTTTCGACTCTGTAGCCAGCTGGCTCACGGCAAAGGAAAATGTTCCGGAGGAGGTCTGGCTGGTCGTGGTGATATCTACCACTTGATTGACATCAAGGGCATTGTTGTTGGAAAAGTTTCCCTCGCTAGATAGGAGGCGGCTTGTTGTATTGATATTGGTGACCGCGCTTTTAAATGTCTGCAAGCGGGATTTGAGATCCTGGAAAGCGGTCAGCTTAGCGCTCTCAATCGCTCTTTTCGCGTCGACGATCTCCAGAGGACGAGCCTCCAGCAGCACCAATTTATTGATGATGTCCTGAGTATCTAGGTTGGAATTGATACCGAATATCGAGGTTTCGGCCATCTGGGTCCCCTGGGGTTGGCAAACTTGATAATTGCCCTCTTCATTAAGAGAGTTATCGGCCTTTAAAATTTGAAACTTTAATGGTTTTAAAACTTTGGAAAGGGGAGCTTTGAGAGACTCTAAAACGAAAAGGACTCAGGCCAGGAATATTTAGATAAACTATTATAAAAAAAGGGTTAATAGATTTATCTTGATTTGTTTTTGGGGCCTGTTAAAGTAGGGCTATTCCCATTTTACGTGAAGGTTTTAAACTCAAAATGGCGGAACAAATCAGCCTTTTTGGAGAACCCGAAAACACATCTTCCCCGGAACTGTCTCCATCCGACCTCGGGCCGAGAATCCTTTATTTCGACCTGGAAACCCAGAAAGGGGCAAAGGAGGTGGGGGGCTGGTCGAACATTCACCTGATGAAGCTGGCGGTGGGGGTGGTGTGGGATAGCCTCGAGCAACGTTTTTTCGTCTACCGGGAAGCGGACGCAAAAGATCTTACCGAAAAACTGAAATCGGCTGATGTGGTGGTCGGGTTCAATGTGGTCGGGTTCGATTATACCGTTCTCCAGCCGTATTCCTCCTTCGATCTACATGAAATCACTACCTTCGATATGCTTCTGGACATCAAAAAGCTTCTAGGCTTCCGCTTGAGCCTCAACCATCTTGCGGAACACACCTTGTCGGCAAAAAAGTCCGCCGACGGCCTGTTGTCTCTCCAGTGGTTCAAGGAGGGTAAAATCGACAAAATCATCGAGTACTGCAAGATGGATGTCGAGATCACCCGCGACCTATTCCTGTTCGGAGAGAAACACGGGTTCGTGAAGTATCAGAGCAAATCGGGGAACCTTCAGCAGTTGTCGGTGGACTGGAATAGCTCGCAGCTGATCTCTGGCTAGGAAGCCCCCACCCAATCCTGAAAATTTCCAGGCTGCTCGGCGGGGCAGATTGTTGAACCTCTAACTGCTCCTGAACTCATTGACCGCGAGAAAAAGTATTAACGCGTTCCCTGCCCGCGTGGCGGGCTGGCCCGGCCGCGCCTAGTGGGCAGAGAACCTCCACGGGAAGCATCCACGATCTATGGTTCGCGCTCGAGGATCATCATTTACTTGTTGGGTATTGGCCATCTGGCTCCACACCTAGTGGGATTTAATTGTGGAGAGGAGTTTTTCGACGACGTCAGGGGTGGTGATGTTTTCCGCCTCGGCCTTGAAGTTGAGGATGATCCTGTGTTCGAGGACCTGGCGGGCGATGCTTCTGATATCGTCGACGGTGACGGTGACCCGGTTGTCCATCAGGGCTCTTGCTTTGGCGCCGACGATCAGATACTGGGAAGCGCGGGGGCCCGCCCCCCAATCGATCCACTCGTTGACGAACCCGGGGGTTTTCCCGTTCTGGCTGGGACGGCTGCTTTGCACGAGTTGAACTGCATATCGCGCGACGTGCTCGGAGACCGGGACACGCGGAACTAGCTTTTGTAGCCTTTGAACCTCTTGGGCGTCGAGGATCACTTCCAGATTGGGTTCGAATCCAGAAGTGGTCGACATGGCGATTTCCACCTCCTGTTCGGGTGTGGGATAAGACACGTTGATGATGAACATGAAACGGTCTAGCTGGGCTTCCGGCAGGGGATAGGTGCCTTCGTGCTCGATCGGGTTCTGCGTCGCGAAAACCAGAAACGGCGGGTCGAGGTCGTAGGTGTTGCCTCCCACCGTCACCTGCTGCTCTTGCATGGCCTGAAGCAGGGCGGCTTGGGTTTTAGGAGGCGTCCGATTGATCTCATCCGCCAGGATGATATTGGCGAAGATAGGGCCTTTGATAAACCGAAAAGACCGCTTGCCGGTGGCCTGGTCTTCATAAAGAATATCGGTTCCGGTCACGTCGGAGGGCATGAGGTCCGGGGTGAACTGGATGCGGTTGAACTTGAGGTTGAGCGCTTTTGCGAGGGTGCTGACGAGCAGAGTTTTGGCGAGGCCCGGCACCCCAACGAACAAACAGTGGCCCCTGGAGAACAGGGCGATCAGCAGATTCTCGATCACATCATCCTGCCCGACGATCACCTTGCGGAGTTCGCCGACGACTCTTTTCTTGGCATCCAGCAGCTCCTTGGCTAATTCCATATCATCCATGGATAACTCCGATCATTAAAGATAAATAAAAGTTTTAACTTGATAATTCCCTGTAACTTGCTACGGGAAGCTCTCATTTTATAAAACGGTACAATGCGGTTTGCATTTTTTTTTCTTTTTCCAGGCCGAGTTTCTGATAGATGTGGATCAAACGGGTGTGGACGAAAGGATTAAAAGGATTGACCCTGACGGCTCTTTCAAAATAATCGCGTGCCTGTTCCATCCGGTCCGATTCGAAATACAATTCCCCTAGTGTCACCAGCGTCGTGTGGAACATGGGGTAATACTCCATGCTTTTCTTGAGCAGGATTTCCGCTTCATCATATTTGCGGGTGATCAGATAGGCGCTCGCCAGTTTATTGTAAATGACGGGGGACAATGATTCGGTTTCCTGGATGGCTTTCCGGTATTCGATGATCGCGGCTTTCATGATATTCCTCGATTTAAGGATATCACCCAGATAGACCAGGTCCTGGGCTTTCTTGATTTCCACCTCGGAATAATCCTTATGTTCTTCATCGAGGTTCCTGTCCTTTTTGAATCGAGTCGTAAGCGCCTTGAGTCCGGGAACGATTTTCAACAGTTTGGGTTTCATGAACTGTCTCCAGTTCTCCTGCAGGGTGGCCAAATCCATCCCCAGCAGGTTTTCAAGGCTCGTTTCAAAGGAAACTCCCTGTGCGAGGTCTTGTAGGAGCAGCGGGAAAAATTCTTCGCCCCGGACCTGGACGATGTATTCCATCATGGACGAGACTTCCGCGTAAGCCAGTTGGACGTCTTCGGCCGTTTTCAGTTTTGCCAGCGAGGGCATCATGCTTTCCAGGGAGATCATGTAATCGTTGGCCAGTCCGGTCGCCAGTACCGTCTCCATCACGGGTGTCAGGAAGTCCTTCTCATCCCGCCACCGGGATTCCAGGTATTTCGCGATTCCTTCATGCATCCACAGGGGAAGGTGATTATGGCTTTTCTTGGTGAGGAGATAATGGGTGTATTCATGGCTGAGGGTGTCCAGCCAGTTATAGCCCCGAATTAAAGATCCCGGAGAGATCATCATGATCCGGTGGTATTTGCATAAAGCGACGGTTCCGGAGGTCACGATG
>JAYZAN010000071.1:0-10384 GCA_036339675.1 Nitrospinota bacterium | reverse complement strand
ACAGATTCCCATCCCCTTAAACCCCAGGATCATCGTCAGGTTGGCGGTCTTTCGGCCAACCCCCTTCAATTTTAAAAGTTCTTCGAGGGTATCCGGCACCTTTCCGCCATGCTGTTGGATGAGGGTATGACAGAGTTCTTTCAGGGTCCTGGCTTTATTCCGATAAAATGCCACAGGATAGATGGCTTTTTCGATGCTAGCGGTGGATTGCACAAGCAGCTTCCTAGGCGTATCCGCCAACCAATATAAACCCTCCGAGGCCGCTTCGGTGACCTCGTCACGGGTACGCAGACTCAGGATACAGTCGACCAGGACTTTGAACGGATTCCTCTTACGTGAGATCCCACCTAGGGCGGGTGGACGCCATTTTTTGACCGCTTTACGGATTCTGAGAAGGGCTCCCAGAAGATCGTCGTTATCCATTCCGGACTCCTCCGTACGCAAAAACCGGGGCTTCAGAAGACACGTCAAAATTCCGAAACCTATGGAAAATCAATATTGTTTCTGCTACCATTCTCGTTTCAGACGGGTTAAAATCGTAATCGAAATTAAATCTTTTTTTTCAAATATCTGATATGCAACATACAATATCCGTTCTGGTCGTCAACCATTTTGGGGTTTTGTCCCGTATCTCGGGCCTATTCAGCGGGCGCGGGTTCAACATAGAAAGTTTGAACGTGGCCGAGACCAACGAACCCGGGATTTCCAGGATGACCATCGTCACCCGCGGCGACGATAAAAAAATAGAGCAGATCACCAAACATCTTAACAAGCTGGTCGATATAATAAAGGTCATCGATCTGACCGAAGAAAAGTTCGTCGACCGCGAGTTAATCCTGATCAAAATGAACGCCGAACCCCGGGTGCGGGAGGAAATTCTGCGCATTGTGGAAATTTTCCGGGCCAAGGTCGTGGACGTCAGCGCTTCCACCTACACCATAGAGATCACCGGAGATGAAGAAAAGACCATCGGGCTGATTGACCTTTTGCGCCCGTTGGGAATCAAGGAGATCGTCCGTTCCGGAAAAATCGCGATTAGCCGGGGTCAGAAAGCTATCAACTAATTTTTTCCTAAAGGAGCAGTGCATTGGCAAAGATTTATTACAACAAAGATGCGGACATCGAGGTTATCAAGAAAAAAACTGTGGCTATTATCGGGTACGGCAGCCAGGGCCATGCGCACGCGCGCAATCTGCATGATAGCGGGATCAAGGTGGTGGTCGGACTGAGGAAAAAAAGTTCCTTCTGGAAACGGGCCGAAAAAGACGGGTTGAAAGTCATGACAGTTCCGGAAGCCACCAAAATCGCCGACATTATCATGATCCTGATCCCGGATGATAAACAAAGGGCCCTGTATGAATCCGAAATCGCCCCGAATCTGAAAAAGGGGGCCGCCATAGCGTTCGGACATGGATTCAACATTCATTTCGGGCAGGTCGTGCCACCGGAGACCGTGGACGTGTTCATGGTCGCCCCCAAGGGGCCTGGTCATCTGGTGCGGCGCACCTTCGAGCAGGGGGCCGGGGTTCCTTGCCTCATGGCGATCCAGCAGAATTATACGAGACAGGCAGAAAAGATCGCCCTTGCCTACGCAAAGGGAATCGGGGGAACCCGGGCGGGAGTTCTCGAAACCTCTTTCCGGGAAGAAACCGAGACCGATCTATTTGGAGAACAGGTTGTGCTCTGCGGCGGCCTCACCGAACTGATCCGTGCCGGATTTGACACTCTCGTTGATGCCGGTTACAGTCCCGACCTCGCCTACTTTGAATGCCTGCATGAGGTGAAACTGATCGTGGACCTGATCTATGAGGGCGGAATCGGGAATATGCGTTACTCCATAAGCACCACCGCCGCTTATGGAGACGTGACGCGTGGCCCCCGGATCATCACAGACGAAACGCGTAAGGAGATGAAGAAAATTCTCGGCGAAATCCAGAGCGGCCAGTTCGCCAAGGAGTTTATTCTGGAGAACCAGGTCAACCGGCCGGTGTTCAACGCACAGCTTAAAAGAGACTCCGAGCATCCCATTGAGCAGGTCGGGGAGAAACTCCGGAAAATGATGCCTTTCGTCGGACAAAAACTGAAATAATCCAGAGCGGTTATGCGAATTCCCATCGCCAAAGAAGGCTACATATTCATCATCCCCACGGGTCTTTTAGCCATTTCGTGCTGGGCCCTTTCCTGGAACTGGTCAGCGGTTATTCTTGGAGGCCTGTTCATATTCGTCGCTTCCTTTTTCCGGGACCCGGAACGGGATATCCCAACCGATCCCAAAGCGATGGTTTCGCCGGCGGACGGAAAGGTGGTCGAAATCGTTACCGAGAATGACCCCTTTCACGGGAATCCGTTGACCCGGATCAGTATCTTCCTTTCGGTCTTCAACGTCCATGTCAACCGCGTGCCGATCCATGGAACCATCACCAAGACGCAATATAATCCTGGCAAGTTCCTGGCCGCCTTCAACGACAAGGCTTCCCTGGATAACGAACAAAACACTATAATCATTCAAAATGGGAAAACAGAAATTCTGGTCAAACAGATCGCGGGATTGATCGCGCGGAGAATTATCTGCTGGGCCCGCGAGGGGGATGACTTTGAATCCGGGCAACGGTTCGGATTGATTCGCTTCGGTTCCCGGGTAGACATCATGGTCCCGCAGGACACTAAACTGAACGTCGCCTGCGGGGACCATGTCAGTGGGGGCAAATCAATCATCGGATTTCTTTCATAATGAAACCTCGAAGAGGCATTTACATACTTCCGAGCCTGTTCACCACAGGAAACGTTTTTTGCGGTTTTTACGCCTTCATCGCCGTCCTGAACGAAAAATATTATGTGGCCGCCTGGGCCCTGGTCGTGGCCATTATCTTTGACATTCTTGACGGGAGGGTGGCCCGTCTGACCAAAACCACGAGCGCTTTCGGCGTCCAATACGACTCTCTGGCCGATATCATTTCATTTGGGATGGCCCCCGCTTTTCTTGCCTATTCTTGGGTCCTCAAGCCGTTCGGCCGCCTGGGCTGGATGGCGGCATTTCTGAATCTGCTTTGCGGAACTTTGCGTCTGGCCCGTTTCAACGTCACCAAGCCGGATATCAGAGGCCAGCATTTCATCGGCCTTCCCATTCCCGCCGCCGCCGCAGTGATCGCTTCCATCGTGATTGCGTTCGAAGATATGTTCGCAACCCGGATGAATCCGATCTTCATGGTAGCCGTCGTTTACCTGCTCGCCTTCCTGATGGTCAGCAATATCAAATACCCGGCTTTGAAACGCTTCGAATTTAAAAAACGGGTTTCTTTCACCCGGTTCTTATTTGTCATCCTGCTTCTTTACGTATTCGCGACACTTCCGCGTATCGCTCTTTTTATACTGAGCTTCACCTATGTTGTGGTGGGGCCGATCGGTCTTCTTCTTCCCCGGCGAGACCAGCAGCAGGAACCTCAGGAGGATATACCCAACCATCAGATTTAACCCGAATCTCCCCGATGGTCCGTTGAATAGATTTCCCGCCGGTCCCGGATTCCGACCGGCTGAAAATATCCGATGACTTAGAGATCAAAAATGTCCTGGTTCGACAAAATAAAGGCTAAAACCGGTATCGGCAAAAAAGTCGCCAAACCGGAGGAAATGTGGATCGAATGCAAAAAGTGCAAGGAATCGGTCTATATTGTAGAACTGGAACAGAACTTTAAAGTCTGCCCTAAATGTGACTACCACTTTCGCCTCGGAGCCCAGGAAAGAATCCACATGCTGGTCAATCCGGGAACTTTTGTCGAAAAAGACCGAGACCTGATTTCCACTGATCCCCTCAAGTTCAAGGAAACCAAGAAATACAAGGAAAGGGTTCGTGCTTCCCTGAAAAAAACTTCCAACAAAGATGCCGTGTTGACCGGGTCGGGAGAGCTGGGCGAGCATGCGGTGGAAATCGGAATTTTCGAATTCGATTTCATGGGAGGAAGCATGGGGTCGGTGGTGGGGGAAAAAATCACACGGGGCATCGAGCGGGCGGTTAACAGAAGGGTCCCTCTTATCCTCATCAGCTGTTCCGGCGGCGCCCGCATGCAGGAAGGAATTTATTCCCTCATGCAGATGGCCAAGACCACTTCGGCTCTGAACGAACTTTCCGAGAGCAGGGTTCCCTACATATCCATATTGACGGACCCTACCATGGGCGGGGTTTCAGCGAGCTTCTCGATGCTGGGGGATATCATTCTTGCCGAACCTGGGGCATTGATCGGTTTCGCCGGGCCCAGGGTTATCGAGCAGACGATACAGCAGAAACTGCCGGAAGGATTTCAAACCTCTGAGTTTTTATTGGATCACGGTTTGATCGACAACGTCGTTCACAGGCGGGATTTGAAAGAAACTCTGAACAATCTCCTAGGGCTGTTGAAAAACCAACCGGTACCAAAACCTTCAGCCTAGCCACCCACTACGCGGCCGGGCAACGCCCAGAGGCCAGCGTGACGCTAGATCCATCAGGGTGAAACTTTGATTGTGCTCAAAAGTCATCGTTTGCTTTAAAAATTATTGGCAAACGGGCCCCGCGCCGAGCTCAGCAAGTGTGGCGAGCTAGCAGCCAAGGCTATTGATGGTGTCTTCCAGGGACATGGCGATGCAAGTATAGATGGGAATGTCATTTTCCACATATTTGCTGCCCTGGGTCTCCCTCAATTCCATGACCAAATCCACGAAGTCACCGGGCTCATCCGTCTCGAAAGCCACCACGAACTCCTGGTCATCGATCCCGAAGGAATAGGTCGTATTGAGCTTGACCGAGGGAAACTTGTTCCCCACATAGATATGCTCGTCCATAATACCCTGCCGGGTAAACTGGGTGAGAAGATACCAATCCCGGGTTTTAACGAAGGGATAGATGAAAAGGTATTTTGCTTTTCCGGGAATGATATGGGTCCTGTCTTCCTCGTGTTCCGGATTGAACATGTCCTGGTACATGGAACGCTTGGTCTGTGAGAAATAGGAATTGACCTGCATGAGATACTGTCCAAATTTGGTCTGATACATTCGAGTGGACATACTGGTGAACGCTTCCATTTCATAACTGATCCGCCAGAACAAGATGTCCACCTCACTTCGGATCCCCACCATACTGTAACTCAGAAAAATGACATTGGAATCGCTGTCGAAATCTTCCAGAAGATCCAGGAATTCTTTTTTTGCGGCGTCGCGCTCTTCCTTGGGAAGTCGGCGGAAAGCCGGGTCGAGCTTGTAAAAAGCGAAGTTGACGTACTGCCGCTGGACCTTTTTCTCCGGCGCGTCGTCGGCTGTAACCTGCTCTTGAGCCTGTTTTTCGGCTCTGGCCTTGGCCATAGCGGCGCCTTCCCGTTCCTGTCTTGCCCGAGAGACCACCTCGTCATCGATCAGGTCGACTCCTTTATCCTTGGCATATTGTTCAATGCCCCGCACCACGCTTTTGCGCACGAAAAAAGGAACATTCTTCATTCGATTGATTGCCCCATCCGTCCAATTCAATTCCGTGGCGGGCATAAAATCTTCCAGTTCTTTGTCATCAACGCTCATAAGTTTTTCTCATTTAATAGTTTAAGGAAGGGAACATTATAACTGATGCAGGAGGATATTCAATGACCATTCACCTATATTAAAAGAAGAATAGCCCCCTCTTTTTCCAATTGGGATGGATCCCATGATAGGCTGTAAAGATAATAATATCAACGTAAAACCAACACAGGATCCAAATTCAAATCCAAGATTTCATCGGCCTGGAAAACGACTATGGAGCCCGAAACTACAAACCTCTCGATGTGGTCCTGATCCGTGGAGAATGAATCTAGGTCTGGGACGTGGGGGGAAAAGTATATGGACTGCCTATCCTCCTATTCGGCCCTCAACCAGGGCCACTGCCATCCACGCATCATGAAGACCCTTACCGAACAGGCTAAGTGCCTGACCCTGGTCTCACGGGCGTTCCACAACAACCAGCTGGGATTATTCTACAGGGAAATCTGCGAAATGACCCAGTCCCATAGCGTACTGCCCCAGTCCCATAGCGTACTGCCGATGAATAGCGGGGCCGAGGCGGTGAGAAAATGGGGATACCGGGTCAAAGGCGTTCCTGACGGGCAAGCCGAGATCATCGTCTGTGACAATAATTTCCACGGGCGTACGTTGACCATAGTCGGATTCTGCACTGAACCTCAATACCGGGATGGGTACGCTCCCTTTACACCCGGATTCAAGACCATTCCTTTCGGAAACCAGGAAGACCTTGAAGAAGCCCTCACTCCCAATACGGTCGCTTTCCTCGTCGAACCGATCCAGGGGGAAGGCGGCGCGCGGTCGTCCCCCCTCAGGAATATTTGAAAGAGGTCCGGGAAATCTGCATTAAAATAATATTTTTGATTGCAGGTTTAACTTTTTCTTCGGATTGTGTGGCCCTGATAGTGACCGGAGGAGGATTGGGTGTGGGTTACACCTATACGAATGTCGCCCGCAAAACGGCCAACCATCCGATCGATGAAGTGGCCCAGGCCATCATCCAAGCGTCAAAGAAAATGGATATCCGGATCATCGACAATACCGAATCTAACGACGGACGGATGATCAAGGCCTCGGCGGGAAAACTGACTATCGTGATCGATCTCGAAAAGATTACAACCAAAACCACTTTGATCGTCATCACCGCCACGAAAGGAATCATTCAAAAAGACAAGGCAACTGCCTTGGAAATCATCAACTAGGCGGAATTAATTCTTACGGGGTGATCACGGAAATTGTTTCGAAACTTGAATTTTTGAAAATTTCGGATGGAGCGCAAGAAAATAATCGCGCTAAAAACAGGCCCAGTTTCAGCGTTATTTTTTCAAACCGGAATGTTTAAAAATTTCGGACATGGCGTCCAGAAATTGGGTGTTTTCCCGGGTCTTTATCTCGGCAACTTTTTTCTCTTCATCGAAGATATTGAGGCGGATTTCCGGGGGACGACCCAAAAGCTTGACCAGAGCCTCCACGGTTTGTACCGGCGGATGACAGGTCTGTTTATGACAAACATAAACGGTGGGCTCCCCTTTCAAGGGAGACTTTCCTTCAGCCAGCGGCAGCAAATCCCCCGTCCGGTCGTTTTCATTCCAGATCAAAATCCTGTTGGGTCGATAGTCCTGCTGAACCGCCGCTATCATCTTCTCAAAAGAAGGATAATCTTTGGGACCGGAAAAAACGATCTCGGTCGGAGAGGACCGCAACAGGTCCACGGCCGAGAGCAGGCCCGAGAACGCCTCCGGGCTCTTCTCCATCGCCGGCTGAAATGCTTCCACGGTTTTTTCAGCCCTGGTAAAATATTCTTCCTTTCCGGTCAGATGCCCTAGATGGATAAGAGACCGGACGGCCACCGCGTTAGCGGAGGGAATGGCCTCATCGGCCGGATTCTTGATTCGAAGGACCAATTTTTCATGCGATTTTCCCGTCATGAAAAATCCACTTCCCTCCTCATCCCAGAACTCCTCGATCATTCGATCGGCGACCGTTATCGCACGCTCAACCCAAACGGATTCGAATGAAGCTTCATAGAGATCGATCATCCCTTCCAGAAAATAGGCGTAATCTTCAAGGCAGCCTGCAAATTTTGATTTCCCGTCCATATAAACCCGAAGCAATCCGGACCTGTTCCACATTTCACGCCAGAGAAAATCCGCACACCTTTCCGCTCTCTCCAGATAATCTTTTTCACGCAACACAGAGTAGCCCGCCGAAAGGGCGGTGATCATGAGCCCGTTCCATCCGGTGAGAATTTTTTCATCGCGGCCGGGTTTCATTCTTTTTTCCCGGGCTTCCAGCAGGATTTGCTTTCCCTTGACCAGGATATGTTGAACCTCAAAAATGGCTATGTTTTCCTGCCCGGAGATGGTTTCCATGGAATCTTTGATTTGAAGGACATTTTTCCGGTTCATATTACCCGCGGAAGTGATCCCATAGGCCCGAGCTAGGACCTGTGCATGCCGGGGACCGAGCAGGTTGAGGACCTCCTTCATCTCCCAGACATAATACGCTCCCTCGCTCCCTTCGGTTTCCGCGTCCTGGCTGGAATAAAACCCCCCTTCAGGAGAGGTCATTTCGCGCGCTATGTATGAAAAAACTTCTCTTGGAATTTTGCTATAGATATCCTGTTTCGTAGCCTGAGCGGCATCGAGAAACAGTTTTGCGAGCAGCGCGTTATCGTACAGCATTTTTTCAAAATGCGGCACTTGCCATTTCCGGTCCGTGGAGTACCGGTGAAATCCCCCGCCCAGCTGGTCATACATTCCCCCCTCAGCCATTTTAGTGAGGCTTTTATCCACCATATGTATCGAGTCCGAGGATTCCGTCCTGAACCAATGTCTTAACAGGAGTGAATGATTCATGGCTTGCGGAAATTTCATGCCGGCTCCAAATCCTCCGAATTGAGGGTCGAATTTTTCCTGCAAAAATTCCACAGCATTATCGATCAGTTCATATCCGGAAATACCGGCAGGTCTTTCATAAATTCCCTTTTTCTCGAGATTTTGCAGAATTTTTACGGCCTTCTCAAGGGTTTCTCCTCTTCTGTCGAGATAAAGCCGGTGCGCCTGATGTAGAATTTCGGGAAAACCGGGACGGTTATATTTCGGAGCCGGGGGGAAATAGGTCCCTCCAAAATAGGGTCTCTGGTCGGGGGTGAGGAACACGCTCATCGGCCAACCCCCGTGGCCTATCATTTCAATGACGGCCTTCATATAAATTGCGTCGATATCCGGCCGCTCCTCCCGGTCCACTTTGATGTTGATAAAAAGATCGTTCATCAACCGGGCGATTTCAGGATTTTCAAAGGATTCCCGGGCCATCACATGGCACCAGTGGCAGGAAGAATATCCTATGCTAAGAAAAATAGGCTTGTCTTCCTGTTTCGCCAGGTTCAGTGCTTCCTGGCACCAGGGATACCAGTCCACGGGATTCGTGGCATGCTGCAATAAATACGGGCTGGTCTCTTTGGTTAATTGATTCGTCCTTCTTTCTTCACTCAACTCAATCACTCCTTACAGATACAGGCGGAGATTCATAAATAAATATAATATGGAATATCAGGATACAGGAATAGCCGGCAGGAAAGCATTCCTAAATGAACCACAGGAAGAAACTATATTTGCAAGGGGAGAAATTTCGAGGAAAAACTTTACTCTCTTACCAGAACTTCCCGGTACTGGTGATAAAAGTCCCGGATACTGATATATTCATCTACCGCACTTTCCTCGAGTTGTTTTTTATCGTCGATGATGAAGGAGGTCTCATTGACATTGTCGGCGAAAGTAATGCCAAACCCGATCAGGAAAGTGGGTGAAAAAATTGTTGGACTGAGGACTGAGTCGACCACCCGCCCTACCACGTTCCGGGCTGTCGACGGACCTAAAAATGGCAGGACCACATAGGGACCAGTCGGAACCCCATGATAACCGAGGGCCTGATCAAAGTCTTCCTGTACATTTTTGATTTCAAAATGATTTCCGGCCACATCGAACAACCCTCCCAAACCTATGGTGGTGTTTATGACGACACGGCTCAAAACCCTTCCGGATTTATCCAGGTCCCCCTGTAACAAGCTGCTGACCAGTCTGACGGGGAACAATGCATTATTGAAAAGGTTGCGGATCGCGATCCGAATATCGTCCGGAAGAACGTAGCGATATCCCCTGGCTACCGGTTCCATTAAATAATCATAGAAACCCTCGTTGACATCATACATGAAGCGGTTATAACCCTCGAAAGGATCGCCGATTTCCGGAATTTTCTGGGAATCAAGTGCAAAAGGATCCTCCAGGTCTTCATAGGTTTCGATCTTCTGTGAAGAACTGTGAGGCCTAGTAGTGGAGGCAACATCTCTCTCCGAGGTGCCTTCGCCCGGCAGGATGTCCTGCGGCATTTTTTTCTCGAGCCGGATAATCACCTCGGAATCATTATGACGGAAGATCCCACCAAAAAAACCCTCGGAATTTTGCGCAAGAAATTCACCTCCGGTATGGGGCGAAGAATTCGTAGCCTCCAATCCGTTATCCGAGGATGAGATTTTCTGGGAATAAAAAGCGAAACAAACTTGGGTAAAAAAGATCCCACCAAGAAAAACGGTGAGAAATAAGGCCTGATTAAAAAAAATCCTGCGTTTTAAGCTCACCCGATTCTCTCCTCCTATAAAAAGTTACGGGTAAAAAATGCCCTGAATGACCACCTTACTTAAATCAAAGCATTTCCAGGGATTTAAAACGATTTTGAACTTCAGCGAGTATTTCTCTGATACGGGACAGAATGTTGATTCCTACCGTTTTCGCAGTTTATCAAGATTATAAACAATGTCAAACATAATTATATATCAAATTTAACAGAAATAAAAATAATTTCTAGA
>JAYZAN010000070.1:0-16178 GCA_036339675.1 Nitrospinota bacterium | reverse complement strand
CTAAACAAATCATTACGCTTTTAAAACCAAGGAGAATCTGCCGATGTCCCTGATTTTAACTGGCATCAATATTAATAATAAAGAAAGACTTATAAGCCCATATTTTCCATTTCGCATGAGGTGTTTCAGCTTAGAATTTCTGAAACAAGGCTTCGAATGAGGAGATTTCAGGATTTTCAATGAAAAATCAGTGGATTCCAAATGTGTGAAAAAGGAAAACGGGCATTACGGGTTAATTTTGATGGAAAATTAAAGCTGGAATTTCATGGAAGGAAGATCAGTAGCGATGCCGGTTTGTTTTTTCCTGGAAAGAACGGCGTTGACGGCTTTGCGGCGAAGGTCTTCTTGAGTATTGCTAGGAAGGGAACGAGCGTCACGAATTTCCATTCCCAAATCATACTAAATTAAAACAGAAATATTATCTATTTATTACTCCGATTAGTAATTAACCCGCAACGGGACTTTCCCGGTATCCTCTCTAAGCAGGTTGTCTCCGGGTAATGAATCTGCTATCTTTACATCGCTCTTAAACCTTGAGACCCGATATGGAACCGAGTCCGGATTATGAACAGACCCGGGTGGAATTTGAAAATGAATGGTCCAGAAGCCAAATCGAGGACCTGATTCAGACTAACGATTATCCGCGGGCGAGGGAGGAGCGTCGTCTCTATGAACATTACCTGCCACGGGATCAACTTATTCTTGAGGCAGGATGCGGTCTGGGACCCAAGGTCATTTACTTTAGGCAGCAAGGATTTTCTGTGATAGGAGTGGACTTCGTCCAGTCCGCACTTAACCGACTCAAGCAATTCGATCCTTCCACCACCCTTGCCTGCTGCGACGTCCATAATTGCCCTTTTCCGGACAATTCCTTTGGAGCCTACCTTTCCTACGGCGTGGTGGAGCATTTCCCCCACGGACCCGAAGAAGCGATCCGGGAAGCCCACCGTATTCTAAAACCCGATGGAATCCTTCTCATGATGGTCCCCGCCCAAAATTTTTTAAGTCGGTTCATTCATGACCCGGATAATTTCCTTCATCGGTTGAGAAGGAATCGGTTGATCCGAAAACTTGCCGGTAAACCCCAACTCGAACCCTCAGACCAACATGATCTGTACATGAAACTGCACACCCGGCAGGAAATGCGCGAGATTCTGAAAGGCGTCGGGTTCAGGATCATGGTCGAGGAACCGGTTTCTCATAGTTTTTCGCTGTTTATTCTGTGCGAATGTTTTCAGAAGGACCATCTGGGACAAACAAACTCATTGGCTGATAGACTTGGAGAACTTTTAAAAAAAATCGCACCTTGGGAAACAGCTAACCACCTGCTATTCGTTGGGAAAAAGTAAACACAGGGACTTGCATATTAAAACCAAGGAGGGAGAACTACTAAGCTATTTCCGGCAGTTGTGACTGACGCACTGCTAACGTTCCTAGAATATATCTTTTCTGCATTTAAATTTTCCAAGCAGAATCCCCTTTTCCTCGCAATCTTTGTTAAATTAAAATGATTTGTCTAACTGTAGCATGGCAAGCTCTTGACGGGTTTCAATTGATGAATTAATTTATTTACAATAAGAATCCATGACCCAGGATTCCCTCAGCGACCGATGTTATCTCTGCACCGATACCCATGAACTCCATAGAAGCCTCCATCCTGATTTCCAGTTCAAAAACAAAAACCGCTTGCCTCCTTTTTCTCTTTTTGACTTGTATTTTTTTGTTGACGGGGCAGGGCTCCATTCAGTCCAACGACGGTAAGATCATGTTCTTTCTCACCAAGAGTATCGTGGAAGAAGGGAAACTAAGTTTTAAAGATGAGGTGTTTTTCGGCCAATCCGGGCAGGAACAGTTCTCCAAGTACGGAATAGGGATGAGCCTGCTCGCCATCCCTTTTTATGTCCTGGGAAAAATTTTTTCCTTTTTTCTGGGAATC
This sequence comes from Nitrospinota bacterium, assembly GCA_036339675.1. Lineage (GTDB taxonomy): Bacteria > Nitrospinota > Nitrospinia > Nitrospinales > VA-1 > JAYZAN01. Next base: position 14,242 of record JAYZAN010000070.1, on the reverse strand, counting down.
GAGGAATATTACACGACGCTGTTCAGCGTCAGCATGATCAATGCCCTTCTCACCGCACTCAGTTCGGTGGTGCTATTCCGGCTGTGCCGGGACCGATTCAACTGGACGGATGCAAATTCGCTGGTTCTAACCCTGGGATTCGGTTTATCCACGATGAGTTGGGCTTACTCGGAAGGGTTTATGAGTGAGCCCGCGACGACCCTATTTTTGCTCTGTGCGGTCTATTTTCTGACCCACCCGGGAAATGTATGGCAAAACAGAATTTTATGCGGAACTTTTCTCGGATTGGCCCTTTTATACAGACTGTCCGCGGGGATCACACTTCCCGGATTTTTTATTTATCAGATCATGCTATGGAAAGACGCCCCAGATAAATCTCTGAGATCAAGAATTTCGGAGCTTCTCCAGATGGGTTTTCCGATCCTGCTGTTTTTGTGTCTTATTTTTATTTACAATTATCTTCGCTACCAGAATATTTTTGAAACCGGATATGAAAAAGGATTTGTTCCCGATTTCTGGACCGGCCTCCTAGGAAATTTGTTTTCTCCGGGGAAATCCGTTTTTCTGTATAACCCTGTCATTATTATGGGGTGTCTGGCATTTCCTCGATTTTTTAAATCCCATCCCAGGTACTTTTATTTTTTCTCCTGGATCATATTTTCCAATCTGTTTCTGTATTCCTTCTGGGTCGGCTGGCACGGAGGATGGGCCTGGGGCCCCAGAATGATGACTCCGGTTCTTCCCTACCTGGTGCTTCCCGTGGGATTCTGGATGGTAAATGGTTCCCAACACACTAAAAAGTTTGTTTACGGATTGATGGCCCTGGGTATGGTTCTGCAAATATCCTCCGTTACGGTCAACCCGGCTAGATATTATTACAACCTGGATAGTCGGTTTAATGAAAAGGCCCACGACCTCCTTATTTATTCTCCCGCCTATTCTCCCCTGATCGGGCAATTCAAAGAGGTGAGAATCGTGTTTAAAAATATGGGAGACGAAGAATTCAGGAAAAATCTGGTCCGGCAGGCCACCTCGAAAAAAACATTCCTGGGTGAAAACAGTACAGACGTCCTGGAAAACGGCTTATCCGTCAACGCGCCAAATTTCTGGTGGTATTATATGTATCTTTTTGGGTATCCTTTCTATCTGACCATTCTGCCCCCTTTGATTCTCCTGTTTACCGCAATCTATTGCGGATTCAGGATTTTCATGGTCGTGAAGATGTCGTCAACGTAGGGTTCATTTTCAAAGTAGATTTCCCATACAAACTTTTATACGGATTGATTCTCTTTTATGCAAAATTTATGGAAAGACCCCGAAGCCCAGGCGGCCATTAAAAAATACAAAGACCATTCTGAAGATATTGCGCTCAGGGTTTATACCTCACGTTTGATCGGTGTGGACCCGGCACTCGTCCTGCATGGCGGGGGGAACACTTCCGTGAAATCCACCACCCGGAACCGGGTCGGCGATGAGATACGGGTCCTCTATGTTAAAGGAAGCGGCTGGGACCTGGACTCCCTCGAACCTCCGGGATTGCCCGGCGTACGACTGAACCCTCTAATTAAATTAAGAAAACTTGATAGCTTGAGCGACGAGAGCATGGTCAATGAACAAAGAATAAATCTTCTGGATGCTTCATCGCCCAATCCTTCGGTGGAAACGCTCCTGCATGCTTTTCTTCCTCATAAATTCGTCGATCATTCCCACGCCGACGCCATTCTGGTCATCGCCAATCAACCCGATTCGGAAGAGTTGTGCCGGGAGATTTATGGGAACTCGCTGGGGATCATTCCTTACATTATGCCGGGGTTTGACCTGGCCAAGGCCGCGGCGCAGGGATACGAGAAAAACCCCGATGTCAAAGGCCTGGTGCTTTTGAACCACGGGTTGTTCACCTTCGGCGATACCGCCCGGGAAAGTTACAACCGGCATATAGAAGCGGTGACCCTGGCCGAGGAGTTCATAGCGGCCAAGCCCCGGTCATCTATGACCCCCGCTAATGTCGCTGCAGTTAAAGAAGGGTTATTCCGAAACTTGGCGCCTGTACTGCGCGGTCTTTATGCCAAGGAATCCGGCAAATCCTGGGTGGTGCATTACCGGGAGGACCCGTCCGTTTACGAATTCGCTTCCAGTGAAGAAAGTCTGCCCTGGTCCCAGATCGGAACAGCGACTCCTGATCATGTGATCCGCACAAAGCAAAAACCGCTTCTGTTGAATCCGAAAAACACCGACGACAGTGAAAAACTCCATGAGGAGGTTTCTAAAGCCCTGGATCAGTACATTGAAAATTACCATCAGTATTTTCGTTCCAACATAGAATCCAAAGGGGTAGATAAAAAAGAACTGGACCCTCTGCCGCGAGTGATCCTGGTCGCCGGACTCGGGCTGATCACAATCGGGAAAACCGTCAAGGAATCGGGGATCGCCGCCGACATCTATCAGCACACCGTGGATATAATTCAAAAGGCGTTTTCCGTCAACCGGTTCGCCCCGCTCAACGACAGAGACTTGTTCGATATGGAATACTGGTCCCTGGAGCAGGCAAAGCTGGGGAAAAACAAACCTCCCAAGCTTCAAGGGAAAATCGTATATATTTCCGGAGCGGCATCGGGAATCGGTCTTGCGACCGCAAAACTGTTCGCCGACCACGGAGCTAACCTGTTCCTGGTGGATATCGACCGTGAGAAGCTGTCACAGGCCAGGGAAAAGATCCTTCAGGACTTTAAAGTGGGGGTGGCGGTACAAACGATCAACATGACCGACGAAAAAGCGATAGAAGAATCTTTTGATCACCTGGTACAACAGTACGGTGGATTGGATATCCTGATCTCCAATGCTGGAAACGCGGTCCAGGGGCGCATCGGAGAGGTGAATTCCGCCGATTTGCGGGCCAGTTTCGATTTGAATTTTTTCGCGCATCAAACCGCGGCATCGCAGGCGGTAAAAATCTTTCTCCAGCAACGAACCGAAGGGGCCCTGATTTTCAATGCTTCAAAAGCCGCGTTCAATCCGGGAAAGGACTTCGGCCCCTACGCCCTTCCCAAGGCCGCGGTGATCGCTCTCACCAAGCAATACGCCCTGGATTACGGGAAGCACGGCATCCGGTCCAACGCGGTCAACGCGGACCGGGTACGGACAGGTCTATTCACCGAGGAAGTCATCGCCGAACGTTCCGCCGCCCGGGGCCTGGAGCCGGACGATTATTTCAAAAACAACCTTCTTTGCAAGGAAGTGTACGACACGGATGTGGCCCAGGGATTCCTGGAATTGGCTCTGGCCGCAAAAACTACGGGAAGCGTTCTCACGATTGACGGCGGGAATATCGCTGCCAGCCCGCGTTAACGTCGCCTTTCTACTATCAAATTTTCCAATCCCGAGCCGCTGAAAGTTTGAGGATGGCGGGGAGCACGGTGATAGACGCCAGCAGGCAGCTTCCGACGCCGATGGTGAGTACCTGCCCGAGACTATACACTCCCTGATGTTCTGCCACCATCATGCTTCCGAACCCGATCATGGTGGTCAGAGAACTGAGAATCACCGCCTGCCCGGTACTTTTGGATAACACCGTTGTTCCTTGATCGGGCTCTTCCCGATAGCGATGGACAATGTGAACGCCGTTGACCACTCCGATACCGATGATCAAAGGAAGGATCACCAGATTCGCCAGGTTGAAATGAATATCCAGTAACCGCATGATCCCCACCGTCCATACCGACCCAACCGCCACGGGAAGCAACACAAACAGGGTCGTCCTCAGGTTTTTAACCGCCGTGAATACGTAGATGATGATGGCGATCATTGCGTAAATCCCTCCCTGGATATAACCGTTTTTCATCAATTTGCTGGATTCAAACATATGGACGGCATTTCCGGTCACATCCGGATCGATAGCTTGCAGTTTGGTCATCAGCGCTTCTCTGGCATCGACATCCCAGATATCAATGGAAGGATAAATGGTAACTAGATAGCCCCCATTCTCACTCACAAAACGGCTCTTTATGATTGGAGGCAATTCTTCGATTTTTACCGGGGAGGGATAAGCTTTCTTTTTCAGATCTTCCATTTTTTCCCGGTAATCCTGAAACAGGGTTTTTGAAAATACGGCCAATCTTTCCTCTGCGGTGCCGGGTCCCACCCTTTCCACCTCCTCCAAAACCCTCTGGGCCAGAAGTCCGGCCTCTCCGACCTCATCCGGCTGACCCTTCTTTTCCTCTCTTCCCTGGAGTTTGAAGCGGATTTTTTTCAGCATTTTTTTCAGCCGGTCCAGGGAAAATTCCTCATCCTCCAGATCGACCTCGAGTCCTTCCAGAACGGGGGTCAGTGTTTTGATATATTCTATTTTTTCTGACTGCCGTTCGGGAAGCAGGGAAACGATGCTTTCGACATTGGCGACTTCGGACATCTGCTGGACGGATTTGTGTTTTTGTGCGGCATCTTCAAAACTATCGGCCACCATGGCCATGGACCAGACGGACCGTTTGGCGCTCTCGATGATTTTCATCTCGTATTTTACGGCCTCCACTTCTTTCGCCTGGAGGTTGAGTAGGTTGTAATCGAAGGAAAGATTCCATAGAGGTATCAGGGACAACACAAAGAGTCCGCCTGAAACGAAGATGATCAGAAAATAATGGTCAAAGATCTTTTCGATATTGCCATTGATCGTTCCGATCCAGTGGGATTTCCTATAATCGGGCCGGAACCATTTTTCTTCCACTGTAACGGTTGCGGGAAGCAGAAGCACCATAGACAGAAAACACAATAAAATTCCGCCGGCGGCGATGATGCCCAACTCGACGATGCCCACAAAGTCGGTCAAGGCCATACCCCCGAAAGCCATTGCGGTGGTGATGGCCCCCGCGAAGTTTCCTCTCCCCGTGCCCTGGACCGTGTTCTGGAGGGCGATCATGGGATCGTTCCCGCCCAATCTTTCTTCCTTGTATCGCTCCAGGATATGAATCCCGAAGTCGATGCCCAGCCCGATCAGAATGGTGGTGAAAACGATGGAGAGGATATTGAGATGGCCCACCGCCAGGGTGGTATACCCCATGGACCAGCAGAGAGCCACCACCAGACAGAACATGGCCAGCATCGGTTTGACCACGCCCCCGTATGCCAGGATGAAAAGGAGGGCCACGCCGATCAGGGCTATGATGGATGCTTTTTTTACATCCAGCCGTGTCGTGACCATTTCATCCGAAGCGATAACATCTTCGCCAGTGAGCCCTATTTCCAATGCCGGAAATTGCAACGCGGTTTCGGCAATCATCTTGCGAACGAAATCGATGGTGTCTCTGGGACCCGTGAACCCCGTTTCACCCTTATTGGGCACTATGAAGATAAGCAAAAGTTTCTCGTCTTCCGAGACGATGTATCCATCCTCTCTCAGCGAATTTTTGCCCGACCGCAAAAACGATTTCCAGGGAGACCGGTATGTGGAATCACCCCCTACATGTGAAGCCATTTCCTTTAACAGCGCTACCAGCAAGCTGAGGTCGGACGTATCGTCGTTCCGATCCTCGTCACTCCCTAGAAAACGGGTCAACAAAGAATCAACCATGCCGGAGCTTATCTCTGCATTGATGCTTGTCAAAAGCTGATTCAACCCCGGTGCAGGGTTCACCTGGTCCATGAACTTCTGATGGTCTCTCAGCTTATCGCCCAGATCGCGCAATTCATCAAAATTCATGAAAAGAAAACCTTTGTCCCTAAAGTAGTCGGTATCCATTTTGTAAAGAACCTTGGAAATGACGAGGGACTCTTTTCCCATTTTTTTTACGAAAGATTCGGAAAAACCTTTCATGTCGGAAGGATTTTTTCCTTCCACCACGACTATCATTCCCTCGAAGTCCTCAAAATCCTCACGATATTTTTCATAGGTTTTGACATAGGGAAGTTCGGCATTGACCAGATCACTCCTGCTGGTTTTAAAGGTAAGCCGTTCCACGGTAAACACGATGGATACCCCCGCGACCAGAAGAGAGACTGTGATTACAGAAATGGGATGATCCCAGGCAAACTTCTCCAGGTAAAGAAAAAACCTGTCTAATAGGCTGGTCGAAGAGTTGGGATCGGTCTGGGTCCTGCCGGGGTCCTGTAACACGATAGAACTTGCCTGGTAGAGGGAAAAAACCGGTCAGCTGTCTCCAACGGGACAGTCCGGCCAATATTCAGATTACTTTAGACAATACATCGCAGCAATGCAAAGGCTAACTTGATGACTCAAAGAGGCTCTTAAAAACGGCAAACTTGGATTAGGAAGGGAAATGGGGATTTGAAGAAAAAATCTTAAAAATCCAGGTCGCTCTTACCGGGTTTCGAGTTTTGGTTAAAATAAAACTGCTTAAAACTCAATGCCTAAGTTAAAGACATGGGCGTTCAGACCGATATTCGGGCGCTGGATACCGGCATTGGAAACGTGGAAGAACCTGTAGTTGATTGAATAAGAACCCGTTTTCTGAAAAAACTCCAGCCCCGCCCCAGCATGTAAAAGAAACTGAAATTCGGACCCGAGTTCCCGCTCGGCCTGGTCTTTCCAATTGGTGTAGGCAAAACCCGCCCCTATCAGAATATTTGGCGCCCAGCCCCTTTGAGGGTCCAAGAATTGATACTCCGCTATCAATGGGGAAAATCCCAGCAGGTATTCGCCGTCCCGATTCATGACTTCTGCCAATCCCGCTTCTACATGCCAGTTGAGAACCCCTTTATACCAGGATTGGCCGATCATGCCGGTCAGGTTGTATTGGTAATTCGGAAAAAAAAACAGGAAACTCAGGTCGGTTCTATCCCGGTTGGGAGGAAGGTCGATGGTATAACCAAAACCGGCATGCAACCCAAAGGTAGATGAACCCTTGGCGAATCGACTGGAAAAATCCTGAGCATCTGCAGATGCCGAAAATAAAGCAACAACCGTAACCACTGCCCCTAGCAATAAATGTATCCTCCCCATTTAACTCCTTTTATAATTGATGTGAAGTTTCTTATCGGCAAAAAAATATAGAATCGGAAGGGGATTTTAGCATAAAATTCAATGATTTTTAAATATTTAGTGCCGGCATTTCGATTTGTTTTTAGTATGGTGGGGTGTTATAATTTGCCCCTTATCCAATATTTATGAGGACTTTTCAGCCATGATGGGAATAGGTTTTCCTGAGTTAATGATCATTCTGGTCATCATAATGATTATTTTCGGTGCCGGTAAGCTTCCCGAGATAGGCAGCGCATTTGGAAACAGTATCAAGAATTTTAAGAAATCCATGAAGGAAGTGAATGAAGTCAAGGAAGAGATGAATGTTGAAGCAGCCATCACCGAAGATGAAGGAGGAGAGGCTAAAGATTCGCAACAGGATGAAGAAGCAGTCAGTCCCACTCCTGAAACTCAGGAAAATAAAACTTAAAGGCACTTCTAAAAATTGTGATTGGCCATGAATTTGCCCTTTTATAAAGGGCAGGTGAATTGCCAACCTCAAAAATCCGGAATTATTAGAAGTCTCCTTAAAATCCTGCCTCAGCCAAATTGCTTTAACTGACGCTGAAAATTCTTTCAATCCGCCGTGATTTAAAGAAAAATCCTTGAATCACTTTGTCCCGCCCAGCATCTTATTCATGAGGGTTCTATCAGACTGTTTTGTACACCTCAAGATGTGTTCGGGCCTGGGAGAATGGAAATAAAAGGCGGCCTATCTATATGGGGTTTATTAATATGGCCTTTACCGAGCCCAAAGAAGGAAAAGAACTGGAAGAAGCGCTCGTCCAGGAGTTACAGGGAGGAAATCTCGAGGCATTCGACAAAATTGTCAAACTCTATCAGAAAAAGATTTATGCGCTCAGTTTCAATTTGACTCGGAATGCCATGGACGCGCAGGATGTGACTCAGGAAGTCCTGCTCACGCTGTTCAGAAAGATAAACACGTTTCAGGGCAAATCGGCATTTTCCAGCTGGGTCTACCGCATCACGCTTAATGCTTCCTACATGAAATTAAGGAGCAAAAAGAAAGACCAGAGTATTTCACTGGACGACCTGCTTCCCACCTACAATGGAGCCGGGTTTCAGCAGGAAAAAATCCAGGATTGGAGCGAAAATACCGAATCGCTGCTGTTTACTAACGAAACGAAGAGCGTGATACAAAAAGCGACTGACCAGTTACCGGAAAAGGAAAAAGTGGTATTCCTGCTCCGGGATGTTGAGGGGTTATCCACAGAGAAGGTGAGCGAAATTCTGGAACTCACGATTCCCGCGGTCAAGTCCAGATTACACAGAGCCCGTTTGTTTTTAAGGAAGAAACTTTCAAACTATTTTGGCGAATTCAATGCCCGGAGGGAGAAGAAATGATTTGCTGTAAAGAGTGCCTGGATCTTCTTTATGATTATATGGAGGGAGATTTAGACCCCAAATCCAGCACCAAGCTTGACGAGCATTTTTCCGACTGTCCTCCCTGCATCGCTTTTCTAAACACCTATAAATCAACCACAAGCTTGTCCCGTCAAACACTCGGAAAAATCGAAATGCCCGAAGCGGTCCAGAGAAAGCTGCTGGAATTTATCAAGGGAAATACCCAAGAAAAAAATTAAAAATATTCTTAGTTCGAAAAAGCTTCTCCCCTGCCTCAGTTTCCGTTTTACCCCCTGCCAAACGATGATTGACAAATACTCAAGCTTTCACTATATTTGAGAGATAGTAATCTTCAACTGTATTCCATAATTCCCATAATGAGAACCATTTACTTCCTGATGATCCTGAAACTAACAAGCTTTTTTAGAGGTGCGCCCAGTGATTGAGATGAAAGTAGAAGGCTTGACGTTGGACCCTCTTACCAACATGCCCATCATCATCCTGAAGGACCTTACCGGGTCAAAAGCCCTCCCTATCTGGGTAGGGTATTTCGAGGCAAATGCCATCGCCCTTGAAATCGAAAAAATCTCAACACCCAGGCCGATGACGCATGACCTGATTAAAAGCTTAATCGACAATTTGAATGCCGAGGTCAAGCGCATCCTGGTGAATCAGCTCAAAGACAATACCTTTTACGCGGTCATCTCGATTGTGCACGGCGATAACAAGATGAGTATCGATTCGCGTCCCAGCGATGCTATTGCACTGGCCTTGAGAACCAAAGCTCCTATTTTCGTTGAAGAGCAGGTGATTGAAGCTGCCAAAAGCCTGGATATCCCGGACCCGGACAAACTCAAAAAAGACGAAAATCGGCAATGGAAGGACTGGATTGAAAAACTTAAGCCGGAAGATTTTGGTCGGCTCTAGACGGACATTCAATCTATTTCCAAGCCCCCTCCTGAAAATTTTCTTATCAAAGGTTATAGAATTCAAGGCATCGTTGCTATAGAATTGGGCAACGGTGCTTTTTTGTTTTGAGATTCCTCAACCGCTCAATCGAATTCTCGTTCCGGTGCAACTGTGAAAAACATTGGCGTACTCTGTAAGCAAAAACCCCCCGCCGGCAAGGAGATATTGACCGAACTCACACGGTGGCTCCGGGAAAAGCAATACAACGTATTGATGGACTCCCAGACAGGTTCTCTGATCGGGGAGACCTCTTCACTCAAGAAAGCGGATATTCCCCCCCGGGTCGACTTGATCATCGTTCTGGGAGGAGACGGAACCCTGCTGAGTGTGGCACGCATCGCCCATACCCATAACGTCCCGATCCTGGCGGTCAATCTGGGCAACCTGGGGTTTTTAACCGAAATTTCTCTTCCCGAGCTTTATGGCACCCTCGAAAAAATTCTTAAAAAAGATTTTTCGATAGAAAAAAGAATGCTGTTGAATATTATCCTTTGGAGAAACGGCAGCAAGGCACAAAACCATCATGTTTTGAACGATGTCGTCATCAATAAAGGGGTCGTGGCCCGGATCGTCGATCTGGAGGTCCTTGTCAATAGCCAATATATGACGTCTTACAGGGCCGATGGATTGATCATCGCCACACCGACAGGATCCACCGCTTACTCTCTTTCCGCCGGAGGACCCATCATCCATCCCAGCATGCAGGCCCTGGTTTTAAGCCCGATCTGCCCGTTCACGCTGACCAACCGCCCTATCCTGATACCGGACAACTCCATTATCCAGGTCAAACTCACCACCGAGGATGTACGGGTGACCCTTGACGGACAGGAAGGCTACCATATGGTGATAGGGGACGTGCTGGAAATTAAAAAAGCGGATACGACCCTTCAACTGATCCAGGCGCCGGGTAAAAATTATTACCAGATTCTCCGTCAAAAATTACACTGGGGAAGCAGGACATCGAAAAAGGAAAACTGATCTTTTCCAAAACCAATACTAAACGGATTAAAAAAATTTCTCCTCCGGTCTCCGCCATGAATCAGAGCATCGTCGCCTGTGGAAATAAAATCGATATCGGGATCCCGGTAGTGCTTTGGGGAGAAAAGGAGGGTCTGGTTTGCCCCAATAAACGGGGGCGTACAAACTGCCATCAACACGATCCCATTTTGAACGATCAGCCCACCCGCCCGGAATTCAGTTACAAAATTTTTGATCTTGAGCAGGCTTATGAAGAATTGAAAAAATCGGTTCACCAACTCATTCTTCATTATGATGTCTGCTATTGTTCGTACCAGTGTCACCGGATGATGCAGGACAGCCCGTTCAAGGGCAGTCATTTTTATCTGGACCTGGACGGGATGCTCTATCAAACCTGCGATTTATACTGGAAAACTAATACCGCCCCGGCAGACGACAAAATGGGTAATGAAAGGTCCGTGCACGTGGAAATGTCGAATTTATCCTGGGAAGCTTTGGAGAAAGAATCGGAATTCTACCAGGTAACCCGGGACCAATACCGCAGGCGCAGGGATAGATGGATGCTTCATCTTCCCCGGAAATATCAGGACAAAATACGCACTCGCGGTTTCAAACCTTACGCGGCAAGGTCTTTCGGGAAACGGGGTTATTTCAGCCGGAAAATAAATGGAAAAACTATCCGCATGTGGGATTTCACCGAGGAACAATACCGAGTTTTGATCCGTCTCTGCCTTGGCATCAACCGTTTACTTCCAAAAATCAGACTCCAGGTTCCCCATGATAACAATACCGGGAAAACACCCCTTGGGAAAATCAGAGGTTTTTCAAGTTTTTGCGGGATACTGGGTCATGCACACGTTCAAGGCGGCACCTCGGACGGAATCGATCGGAAATATGACCCGGGTCCGGCTTTCAACTGGTCCCGCCTGAGAAAAGAATTTCTAAAAGAAAAAAATTCCCGGAAAAAAAACCGCTAGTAGAAAGAGTCCTGAAACGCGCCGGTATTTAGCCGTTATCTATAAATTTGTTGACCTGATAGGTCAATAAGGTTAGCTTTTAATTACAAATCCTAATACTCCAAACAATGAAACTACCCGGTAGAAAAATCCTGGTATCCGTCCCTGGTTCAGTGGCCATGGCCCTTTTTTTGATGATTCTCCTGGCTGTTCCCGGTGGATTGTCCGCGCAAACGTTATACGTTAAAAAAAGCGGCACCAAGCTCCGTTCCAAAGATTCCGCCAAAGCCGAGGTCATCGCCAAACTGGCGAAAGGAACCCCCGTCAAAGTGACCAGCAAGGGGAAGACCGCGAAAAACCAGACTGGATGGATCTTCAAGTTCAAACTGACCGCCAAGGCGCCCTCAGGCTCTTCCGGAAAAGGAGATTTTCTGGGTGCCCTGGGAGGCCAACAGAAAATGGCCGCCAATGCCTCTTCCTCGGATTCGAGCATACGCGGATTGAGCCCCATTGCCGAGAACCGCGCCCGGGAAAAAGGTGTCCCAAGTGAGAGTATTGAAGCTGTTAAATAGATGGAAAATTTTCGCATCACCAGCAAGGAGCTGGATGATTTTCTCTTGCAGGGCAAACTAGGAGAATACGCACCATGAAAAACGGCCGCTTCACCATTCTGGTATGCGCTGTCATCTTTGTGATGGCAGGCACCGCCTACTCGTTCGACCTTGGAGGATTCGTAAAAGAGCTGGAAAAATCTTCCCAACAAAAAGCGCAGGAGGAGAAAATTCAAAAGCCATCTGCTCAACCAGAGAATCAACCATCGCAACCCTCCTCCAACCAGGGCGGGGGCGGGTTGATCGGGCTTGGGGAATCGCTGGGTGTTTTCGATAAAAAAACTTCTAATATTCTCAAACAAAGCGTCAATACACTGCAGGCGCTGCAACCGATCAGGTATGAAGAAGAGAAAGCGATCGGAGGATCCCTTGCGGTCGAGGTCTTCAACAAGTTTGGGGGCCCCTATCAGGACCCAAAATTGCAAAGCTACATCACTTTAGTGGGACAGGCGGTCGCGGATGTCTCGGAACGCCCGGACATTCCCTACCATTTCGCCATTTTGAATACGGAAGACCCGAACGCTTTCGCCACTCCCGGGGGTTACGTTTTTGTCAGCATAGGGCTGTTGCGTATGTTGAAAAACGAGGCCCAATTGGCCGGGGTTCTGGGACACGAAATCGCCCACATCACCCAAAAACATGCCATTCAAACCCTCGAACGCAGCAAATCCCTCAAAGGGCTCAGTTCACTGACCATGACGGTGATGGACAAGGACCCCGGATTGTTTGACAAGGTCATCAATGAGGTCTCCAATATCCTGTTTACCCGTGGACTGGACCATAACTTGGAGTATGAAGCGGACAAGTTTGGCACAGAATACGCTTACCGCACAGGATACTTTCCCGGCGGTCTTAAGGATTTTCTGAAAATTCTGGGACAATCCCAATCCAAAAACAAATCCATTTTTATGAGCACTCATCCCAGTCTGGTGAGTCGTTTTAAAAGACTCACCTCCACGATGCGCAGTTACAAATCGGCCCTGTTGTCACCGGTGCTCACCAACCGATTTCAATCTAGAACAAAAGGTCATTTATGAACGGAAACTCAATTTTCAGGAAAGAACTTCCCGGCGAAAAAAAAAGTATTGTCAATCTTCTTATGACGGGAAATATCGTCACCATTTCCTGTCTTGGTTACATGGCTTTTTTCCTGTTCATTCAGCTGGGACAGGTGGAACGAATCATTCATACCATGAACGCGGAGACGATGACGGTGGAGCAGCTGGAGCTTTTAAAAACCCGAATCTCGAAAAGCGTCATGCAATGGCAGAGCGAAATGATGGTCCTGGCCATCATTGGGGGAATCGTATCCATCATTGGTGGAATTTATACTATCAACATGGTGGTCCGCCCTTTGAGAAAACTGGTGGAATATGTGAGCTCTGAAGGCAATTCCCCCCTGCCGGAAATAAAGACGAACCATGAGATTAAGCAGCTTGCGACCGCGCTTTCAGAAATGACAGCCCGCCTGCCCGAACATACCGCCTCACAAAAAGACTGACAGGAAAAAATTCTCTGCCAGCTGGGCACGTTTAAAAGACGGTCGTAGTATCAGAGGAAACAGGTCTTACCAAATCAAATTGAAAAAATCAGGAATCAGAAAAGTCCAGGGCCATCTGTTTCAATTGGGTGGAGGGGGATATTATTTTTTCGCGGGGCAATCCCAGTTCGTCCAGCATTTGAACGAAGCTGTAGTAGTTCAATTCTTTTTCAAGAGTCAGCAGGACCTTGTCCACCGCTTTCTCGTCCGGGGTACCGGGAACCAGAATCTGGCAAGGTTCAGGTACATTCAGCGAATGGTGGGTCGTCTGTTCCAGCAGAACCGCCGTTTGCACCAGATCCCTGGCGTTTCTTCGCTTCAGACTGTTGCGGTTTTCCTTTTCAATGAACTTGACGCATTTCTCCCTGAGGATGAGCCCTTTCTGCCAGGGTTGGGCCGCTTCCCAGGTTGCCAGGAGAGCTTCTGGGTCTTTTGTTTTTTTCAATTTCTGAATCGACTCGACTCTCCGTTTACGTTTTTCTTTCATTTCACCCTTGGTCACTTCTCTTAATTCCAGCTGTTGCTTCCAAACCTCTTCCCTGAATTTATCATCTTTTTTCCTTTTTGCCTTCCATTTGGAATACCGGAGGGCCAACACTTCCTCGTAGGACATTTTGCCTATCTCACGGTAGAGTTTTCCGCCTTTCTCAAAATTGAAACCCTTTAATTTCTCGATTATGATTTCATATTTATCCGGGTCCTTTTCCTTTAATTCTGCCAGTACAGGTGCAACCCTTTCATCCCAGGTTTTATTGGCCCACCAACCCCCGCCGCCGATGAGAATGACACCCACAAACAGCCATAAAATAAGTTTTTTCATGATTACGATCCCTTATTCTTTCCAGAATATACCCAA
>JAYZAN010000069.1:0-9835 GCA_036339675.1 Nitrospinota bacterium | reverse complement strand
CAAAATCACGAAAATTTTAATTTGATAGGGGTTTTTTTATAATAAAAATTCACGGCTCGGGGAAACCCTTTATTTCAAACAGGTTACAAAGGTCGATCGGTGTCATTTTTTCTAACAAAGACAAACCTATAACCCCTTGAAAAAAATAGAGAATAAAATAATTTTCTTTTTTAAACCAAGATTGAGGGGAGGCAGGGAATGAATAATTTCAGGGGATATTATCAGAGAAGCGGGGTCCCGGAACAATTTTGTAAACTGTTTCACCGGGTTTGACCATCTGAAGTTTTTCGCGAGCTATTTTTTCGACCGAAAACGGATCTGATTTTAATAATTTAATTTCTTTTCTTAAACGAATATTACTTTCCTTCAACTGCTCGTTGTTCTTTTTTAGTTCAACCAACTCGTCCTGAAATTCGTACACGGTGATGATCCCATCTTCGTGGAAAACAGCGACCGTTATCATCATGACAAAAAATGTGAGGCTGAGCAGAAGGATTCTTTGGTAGCGTGACAAATTTTTCATGGAACCATCCGTTTAGGCTGACAGGCTATTAAACACATTCCTTCCCCTGAAAACAGCGGTATTCCCCAACAGCTCTTCTATCCGAAGTAATTGATTATATTTAGCTACCCGGTCAGTTCGGCTTAGGGAACCCGTTTTGATCTGGCCCGCATTGACCGCCACCGCGATATCGGCGATGGTCGTGTCTTCGGTTTCTCCCGACCGATGTGAGATAACCGTTGTAAATCCAGCGGTTTTGGCCATTTCTACGGCATTGAGGGTTTCCGTGAGGGTGCCGATCTGGTTTACTTTTATTAAAATGGAATTGGCGGATTTTTCCTTGATCCCCCGGGCCAGGATATCTGTATTGGTGACGAACAAATCGTCTCCGACAATCTGGGTATGGCCTCCCAGTCTCTGGGTCAAACGTTTCCATCCCGGCCAGTCTCCTTCGGCCAGCCCATCCTCGACACTGATAATAGGATACTTTTTTACCAACCGGGAAATATAGTCCACCATTTCATTAGAGGTCAAACTCGATTTTTTACTCGCGGCAAGAACATATTTTTTATTGGAATACAATTCGTTGGCGGCGATATCCAGGGCCAGTAAAACATCTTTCCCGGCTTTGTACCCAGCTTTTTTGATGGCTTCGAGAAGGACTTCAACAGCCTCTTCATTGGATTTAAGGTCAGGCGCAAAACCACCCTCATCTCCCACCGCGGTGTTGTACTTCCTGTTTTTCAGAACTGATTTTAAATTATGAAATATCTCTGTACCCATCCTCAGTGCAGTCGAAAACCGGTCCGCTCCCACCGGCACCACCATGAATTCCTGGATATCCACATTGTTATCGGCATGGGCTCCGCCGTTGAGGACATTCATCATGGGAACTGGGAGATCCTTGGCATTTGCACCTCCGATATACTGAAACAAGGGAAGCTCCACCGCATTGGCGGCGGCTTTAGCGACGGCCAAGGATACGCCCAGAATCGCATTTGCCCCCAGCTTACTTTTATTTTTGGTCCCGTCCAAATCGATCATGATCTTGTCGATCAACACTTGTTCGGTGACGTCAATCCCGATAATTTCGGGAGCGATTTTGGTAATCACGTTTTTGACCGCTTTGAGAACTCCCTTTCCAAGGTAGGAATTTTTGTCGCCATCACGCAGTTCGGTGGCCTCCCGGGCCCCGGTAGACGCTCCGGACGGAACCGCAGCGCGGCCCATGATTCCCGTATCCAGGATCACCTCCACCTCCACGGTGGGGTTGCCCCTCGAATCGAGAATTTGTCTGGCATGAAGTCCGACGATCTCGCTCATAGCTTTTCCCTGTTCGCATTAAGGTTTAGGTATTGGCTCAGCCTTTCGCATTTTCAATAGCCTTACGGTTCGCCTCTATGGTTTTTTCGATATCCCCATCCGTATGCACGGCGGACATGAACCCAGCCTCAAACTGGGAGGGGGCGATGTATATGCCCTCTTCCAGCATGGCGTTGAAATACCGCTGGAAAAATTCGGTATCAGATGTTTTGATGGATTGGAAATCTACAATATCCTGGTCGGTAAAAAACATGGAAAACATGGAACCCACGCGGGTAAACCCGGCTTTGATTCCCGCCTGATCCGCGTTTTTCCGGAATCCGCTACAGAGTTTTTCGGATTTGGCCTCCAAATCCTGATAGACCTTCTTATCCGATAACAGGTCGAGCATTTCGTTTCCCACGGCCATGGCCAGAGGGTTTCCTGAAAGGGTTCCCGCCTGGTAAACAGCCCCAGTCGGTGCTATCTGCTCCATCAGGGCCTTGGCCCCGCCATAGGCTCCCACCGGCAAACCGCCGCCGATAATTTTTCCCAGGCAGGTCAGGTCGGGTTGAACCCCATATATTTCCTGGGCTCCTCCCAGGGAAACCCGAAACCCTGAAATCACCTCATCAAAAATCAGAATAGCTTCCGCCTGCCGGGTCACATCCCTGAGTGTTTCCAGAAAACCCTCTCTAGGAGAAACCACTCCCATATTTCCGGCGATGGGTTCGACAATCAGGCAGGCGATCTGATCCCCCTCTTTAGCGAACAACTCCCGGACTTTTTCAGAGTCGTTGAACGGTAATGTCAGCGTTTTTTTTGCCAGGTCCTCTACGATTCCCGGGCACTCCGGGATACCCAGGGAAGCGAGACCCGAACCGGCTTTGACGAGCAGGCTGTCCCCGTGTCCGTGATAGCAGCCTTCGAATTTTACGATCTTGTCGCGCCCGCTGACCCCTCGCGCCAGCCGGATGGCGCTCATCACCGCTTCGGTGCCTGAGTTGACCATTCGTACCACCTCGATGGACGGCACGGCCTGGATCACCTTTTCGGCCAGGGAAATCTCCAATTCTGTGGGCGCTCCGTAGCTGGTACCCCAGACCGATTGACGGTTCACCGCTTCGATGATTTTCGGATGCGCATGCCCGAAGATCAACGGTCCCCAGGAAGCGACGTAATCAATAAAAACGTTCCCATCCACGTCCATGACTTTCGAACCTTCCGCCTTCTGGATAAAAAGCGGGTTGCCGCCCACCGCCTTGAACGCGCGGACCGGACTGTTGACACCGCCGGGCATCAGCGTTCGGGCTTTTTCGAACAGCTTTTCGGATTTATTTCTTTTCACAGGGAATTCCCGAATAAAATGGAAAGATCCTTTTTCAGGTTTTCTGGAATAAGATTTCGGTCGGTCACGATGGCGTTCAAGGCCGCGGACCCGCAGGAACAGGTCCGCTCCCCCGTCAAGCGGGGAGCCAAGGTCTTGATCACCGCCTGGGCCCTTTCTACGTTCTTATGCATAATTTCCAGCACCGCTTCCAGGGTGACGGCCTCCTCTTCCACCTTCCAGCAATCATAGTCTGTAACAAGAGCCAGGGTGGCGTAACAGATACCCGCTTCCCGGGCAAGCTTCGCTTCGGTCACGTTGGTCATCCCGATAATGTCTACACCCCATTGGCGATAGAGATTTGATTCGGCCCGGCTCGAAAACTGGGGCCCTTCGATACAAATATAGGTTCCACCCTCATGCACCCTGCCTCCGACCTCCTTCGCGGAACCCGCCAGGGATTTTGCGACTTCGGGACAGATCGGATCGGCAAATCCCACATGCCCCACGATCCCTTCGGTGAAAAAAGTACTGACCCTGCGTACTGTGCGGTCGATGAATTGGTCGGGAACTACAAAATCTCCCGGGGGGATATGTTCCTTCATGCTTCCTACCGCGCTGACAGAAACAATACGAGCCACCCCCATTTTTTTTAAAGCGAAAATATTGGCGCGGAAATTGATTTCGGAGGGGGGAATCGCATGGCCCGCCCCGTGCCGGGGCAGGAAAATCATTTGCGTCCCCTGCAGTTCCCCACGGACCAACTCGGCCGATGGAGAACCAAAAGGAGTTTCCACGGGGATTTTCTCCAGAATCTTCAGGTCTTTCATCTGGTACAAACCACTCCCGCCGATGACTCCGACCAAATGCTCAGCCATGCTGAAATTTCTCCTCCTTCACAGAAGCCGTATTGGGATAATTAGAAGTTGCGGGGACCTGGATTGGACTCGCATCCAGGCTCGTAATGGAAAGACGGGCCGGAATAGCCGGCACGACCGAAATAATTCGTTATCAGAAAATGTTCACCAACTGCGTTTCCCTACCTTATACGCGATACTCTATTTAAATCCTTCCTTTTTCTTTTCAATTTCATTCAACAGAAACTTCAATTCTGTGATCTGGTTTCCGGCCCGATTGACGGTATCCTCATCTTTCTTGAGATTCTGGATCTTGATATTGATCTCTTCCGAAAACAGGTTCAAGTTGCTCAATCGTTTTTCAACTTCCCCGAGCATATTGATCCGGCTTTTGAGCAGATCGAGTTTTGACTCCGCTTCTCCCGTGATCGCGGTGAGTTCTTCGATATTGATGTTGATCTTGTCCAGGTTTCCCTTTTCTTTATCGATTCTTTTCTTCTCTGAATTGAGGCGGGCGATGGCCAAATCCAGTTCCCCGATGGCCTGCTGGGTCTCCTTTACCTTTTCCTCCCCGGCAGTGACTTGCTTAATCCGGGCATCCATCTGCTCGATCGTATTACTGAGCTGATCGACCTTCTTTTCCGCCGCAACAATGAAGTCCTCCTTCTCTTCCATGACCTCCTGCCTCATTTTGATATCCTTCATGAGGCTGCCGAGATCAGCAAGTTTTTTCTCCGTATTCTGGACCCGGGCTTCCTCCTTGTTCAAACCCTCTATCTTGTTTTCAAAATTCACGATGATCTGGCTCAACTCCTCGCGAATTTGTTCGATTTTGCTGATTTCTTCCTTGGATTCCTGAAGGTCCTTGAATTTGGAGCGGAGTTCGACCTCCGCGATGCTCAGTTTGGAGGAGAGGCTGTTCATTCTCTTTTCCTGGTCGTCGACAGCTGCCTTTGCCTTGGCCAAGTCAAGGATCTTTTCCTCAACGGTACTGGTCATGTTCTTCAATTCTTCAAGCCGCTGATCGACTTTTTCGAGAAAATCGATCTTCTTGGAAACCTTGGCAATTTTTATATTCGCCTCCTCAATGAAAAAGTCCAGCCCATCCACCTTTTTCTCCATTTTTTCGATGAGGGCCTTTCTCTGTATCTGGGTTTCCATCTTCACATCGAGACTGATGACCATGGAACTGAGATCATTAATCTTTTTATCGACCTGGTCCACCAGTTGCTGTTTGCGGATGATCTCGTCCATCTGCATCCGGGTGGACTCGTTCAGACCTTCAATTTTGTTCAAAACCTCAACGATGGTATCCGCCTTTCGGATTTCATCATCCAGACGCTGGACTTTCTGCTCGGCCTCTTCCGTCATGACGTTGAACCGGCTCATCTTCTCGTTGGCAAGGTCGATGTTCTTCATTTGTTCCTTGAGAATTTTCATCTTGTTGCTGAGATTGTCGATGAGGAACGAGTTCAGCTTGTTGACCTTCTCTTCGGTCTTGTCGACGATGATTTTTTCATCGCTGATCTTAGAGATCTTGGTGTCCACGTCAATCGAAAGGGTATCGAGATCCCTCAACCTGCCGCTGATGCTGCGGATCATTTCATTCTTTACAGAAATATTTTTGGATTCGATTTTCAGGTGGTTCATATCTTGCCCCAGCCGGTTCAAGGCTTCCTGGGTCTCCTTGACCATATGGCCCTGTCCCAGTAATTTTTCATATTCGTCCTGGACACGCTCAAGATTCAATTTCAACTCCTCGGCATCCCGGGTATAGACCTCTGTCATTTCCTTTTCACCGCGTATCAGGTCATACCTGGAGTCAATTTCACTCAAGGTGCCCTTCATTTCTATGACTTTGCCGGAGGCGTTTTTCATGATTTCCTTGAAAGTGTTCACCTCCTCGGTCTGATTGGAAATGCTGTCCAGCATATTTTCCAATCTTCCGAGATTCTTTTCGGTGTTCTTGATCTGTTTGTTTTCTTCCTGCAATTTGTTTATTTTGGAATCCATGTCCCAGATCAGGACATTGAGGCGTCCGGCATCCTCGTTGGCTTTTTCAACCAGGCCTCTTTGCTGCTGAAGGCTTTTAATTTTCTGCTCGATGTGCTCGCTAAGGAGGTGAAGTTCTTCCAACCCGCGTTTCTGCCCGTTGTAATTGGATTCGAGCTCCTTGCAGATTCGCTGGAAATCGCGAACACGGATATCGAAGGTTTTGACTTCTTCGAAGCGTTTACTGAGGGAATCCAGTTTCTTCAGGGTATTCGGAGCCTGGGAACTCATTTTCTCGAAAAAGGTCTTTTGATCTTCAAATTCCGAGGTTTTCTTTTCAAAATATTCCACCAGCAATTGCAGGTTTCGGCGCTCATGAGTCGCGACCTCGAGCAACTCCTTAAATTCCCCTACATTCATACCCGGTGAAGATTGCCCCGATTTTGAAGAAGTCTTTTCGGGTTGATTGGTCAAGGATTCTTCCGCCATGATGGATTCCTCGGAAAATGTTTAGTAAGAAAATTCAGTGCCCTTACAAAAGTAACCTAACACTCCATAATTTATATACTTACTGGTATAGGACTGTCAAGCCCGGATTTCCCATTAAAGAAATTATCCTGACTTAATAGTGTGGGAAAGGCTTCAAATAGGGCAATTTCAGAGTTTTCAATGAAATAATCAGAGGAATCCAATGGGTAAAAGAGGAAAATGGGCTTTACGGGTCAATTTTGATGGGAAATTGAAGCTGGAATTTCATGGAACGATGATCAGTAGCGATGCTGGGCTGTTGGTTTACCGGGAATCGGATGAGATTTTTGCTTTGACTGCTGGCCTTAAAGATATGATTGAGGAAACCCGTACGGGAAAGAACAGTCAGTATTCGTTAACGGCATTGTTGAGACAATCCATTTATGGCCGATTGGCCGGATACGAAGATACTAATGATACGGACCGTCTCCGAGTTGGTCCTTCATTTACGTCGAATAGTCGGTGAGCGTTCAAGGGATCGTTTTGTGGCATCGACCAGCGAGATGAGCCGGTTTGAAAATGAGATACTGGCCACCAGTGAGAATTTGAAAAACCTGACTGATGTATGCGGTCGTTGGGTAGATCAAGTAGCCGACCGTATTCCGATGAAACAATTGACTTTGGATATGGACAGCTCGGAGAGCCCGACTTACGGTTAGCAGGAAGGGTCGGCTTATAACGGACACTTTAGCCGGGCTTGTTATCATCCCCTGTTCTGCTTCAATCTATGGAGATTTGGAACGAGCCCTGTTGCGTCATGGGAATATTCATAGTGCAGATGACTAGCGATCTGTGTTGGAGCCTGTAGTGAGCCGGTATAGAGAAAAGTCCCCTGAACGTTCCTTCCGTGGTGATGCGGCGTTCGCCAACCCTGATATCTATGAGTTTCTCGAAGAAGAACGATTTTTTTATGCGATCCGCCTCAAAGGCAACAACCTCTTGCATAAGAAGATTGAACATCTCACCATCCGGCCCGTGGGGCGTCCATCGTTGAAGCCAAAGGTATTTTACGAATCGTTTATGTATCAGGCTCAAAGCCGGAATAAAGCTCGCCGTGTCGTAGCCAAAGTGGAATGGTATTATGGCGAACTGTTTCCTGGAATCGGTTTTATCGTAACCAATCTAAACTGACACTCAAAGAGCGTGGTTCGATTTTACAACTTACGGCGTCTGGCGTTACCACGAAAAACCAAACACTGGACCTTGACCACTCTACGGGAGAAGTTGATCAAGATTGGGGCAAAGGTAGTCCGGCATGCCCGATACATTACGTTTCAATTGGCCGAGGTCGCCGTTCAGAAACCTTTTTGGATCTATTTTGCAAAGGATTGACCGTTTGCGACTTTTGCCGGAGACGGGATAAGCATAGACAAAAAGGAATCGTGAAACAAAAACAAGAGGATAGGTTCGTCTAAAAAAGCCCGATTAACGTGAATTCTTCACTGGAAGGACGCGAATGTTGACCAAGAAGGCAAAAAGTGAGAAACTCCGGAGTAAATCCAATGAAAAATTTTTATCCCAACAGGAGATTCGCCTTATCAGGACCAATTTCTACGAATTTTAATGTTCATATGGGAAATCTAGGTTAAGAATTGGTAAAGAAATATTTTGTCAGGGGCCTTTCCTTTTGCTTCCTGTTTTATCTTATCTTTTCCGGAGGAATTTGATTTATCTTGCAATTAGCAGACCTCCTTGCTATAAAGATAAGGCTTTTTAAAAACAAGTAGTTATATGTGGTAATCACCAGGAGAGCAGGTGTTTAATTTATTCTGGGATTTGTTTTCGAATGACCTCGCGATCGATTTAGGGACTGCCAACACGCTGGTCAATGTTCAAGGCCAGGGTATTGTTTTGCGCGAACCTTCGGTGGTGGCTCTGAATAACCACACCAAAGAAGTGCAAGCGGTGGGAGCGGAGGCAAAGCAGATGCTCGGCCGGGGTCCCGGTAGCATTGTTGCCATCCGTCCTATGAAAGACGGGGTCATTACCCATTTTGAAGTGGCCGAGCAAATGATCAGTCACTTCATTCAGAAAGTTCATAACAACCGGAAAGCTCTTGTCCGGCCCCGTGTGGTGATCGCTGTTCCTTCCGGCATCACCCAGGTGGAAAAGAGGGCGGTTCGCGACTCGGCGGAATCCGCAGGCGCCCGGGAAGTGTTTTTGATCGAGGAACCCATGGCGGCGGCCATTGGGGTGGACCTTCCCGTCCAGGAACCGTCGGGGAACATGATTATCGATGTGGGCGGGGGAACGACGGAAGCGGCCATCATTTCCATGTCGGGAATCGTTTTCAGTAAATCGGTGCGGGTGGCCGGAGATGAAATGGATGAGGCCATCGTGAGCTATATCAAAAAAAAATATAATCTTCTAATCGGAGAAAGAACCGCCGAGGAAGTTAAAATCCAGATCGGTTCCGCTTATCCCATGGAAAAGGGAATGTCCATGGAAGTGAAGGGAAGGGACCTGGTGGCGGGGATACCCAAAACCCTGCTTATTTCCGATGAGGAAATTCGTGAAGCTATGACGGAAGTATTTAGCACCATCGTCGAAGCGGTCAAAATAGCCCTGGAACGAACTCCTCCCGAGCTGGCGGCCGATATTGTCGAAAAAGGAGTCGTTTTGGCCGGTGGCGGTTCCTTGATCCAGGGCCTGGATATCCTGTTAAGAGAAGCTACGGGCCTGCCTATCACTTTAGCTGATGATCCTCTCTCCGCCGTTGCCCTGGGTGCGGGAAAAGTTCTGTGCGATTCAAAACTCCTCAAAAAAGTCACTATTTAGCCGTGCCCAAGAGTGGAATAAAAGGCAAAAGGGTTGTCGTTGTTTTTGCGTCCATTCTGCTGGTTTCCTTCGTATTGATGACGATCAACATACGAAAAGGAAAGGATGGTTTTTCCCCCGAAGCGATAGCTGTTTTGATGCTTTCCCCTATTCAGTCTTTGTTCACTTCCTCCGCTGAATCCGTTTCCAGTCTGTTCGATCATTATTTTTTTCTTGTGGGTGTAGCCAGGGAAAATGAAAGTTTGCTCAAGGAGATCGATTACCTCGTAAAAGAGAAAAATGATCTGCAGGAAAAAATGCTTCGGCTTGACCGAATCGGCAAGCTGTTAGAGTATGAGGAGGAAACGGAGAGAAAAGCCGTGGTGGCTACGGTTATTGCCCGAGATGCCACGCAATGGTCTAAAATGGTTTTTATAAACCGGGGGACTCAAGATGGAATTCATGAAAATTTGGCGGTGGTCACAGATGCCGGTGTTATTGGCCATGTCATCCACTCGACCGTCAATTCCTCTAAAGTTCTCCTGGTGACAGACAGCCGGAGCGCGGTAG
>JAYZAN010000068.1:0-10375 GCA_036339675.1 Nitrospinota bacterium | reverse complement strand
CGAGTGATCGAAGGTTCAAATCCTCTCGTCCTAATCATATAAATACAAAGGGTTACTGAGTTTTCAGCAACTCTTTTTTATTCGAAAGGCGCGGGCTATTTTAGATATGGAATCTTATAACAAATATAGAGAAAGGGTAAGCAATGATCAGATTCTACATTTGGATATTTCTTCTTCTAGCAGTGGCGATTCTGAAGTATGAATGGTTCAAGCAGTTTTTTCGATAACCCGTATACGAAAGGAGGTATAAATGAAAAAGCGCAAACTCTATACTCCCGTTCCTTAAAGGGTTGATTGGTGCGAAGGGTTCCACCTAACATAATTAAGGATTGCTTCACATCCTTCTTTTACAATCTCCGATGGAGGGTCCGCTAGTGGGTTCCCCTCCACGTCAATCACGATGTTCCGTTGGAAGTCATTCAAATACTGATGCATCATCAGAATATCAAAACGACCCAAATTTATGCGCGGGTCAAACGGGAAAAACTGCAAGATGCCATGTCCGTCTTTGACACAAATTGGCACAAATCGGAAGTCAATGATTTGACAGGGGTATGAAGGTATTGAAAAAAGGTGGGTTGTGGTTGGTAGGAGTTTCTTCTAACGGTCGCACTCGCCGCCGATCATATTGAGCATGTCGAAGGTGGGGATGATATCTGCAAGCATTCCGCCTTTGCACAATGTCGGCAGCGCGCCGGTCATGGTGAAGCAGGGTGGGCGGACGCGGCATTTATACGGTTTCCCGGTTCCGTCGCTGACCAGGTAAAACCCGAGTTCGCCGTTGGCCGCCTCGGTGGCCATGTAGGCTTCACCCACCGGCGGTTTCAGTCCGTCTATCATCATTTTGAAATGCGCGATCATCTCTTCCATCCGTTCATAGACGTCCGACTTGGCCGGGGTCCGCATGTAAGGATTGGCCACATTGATGGGACCCTCGGGCATTTCCTTCATGCACTGTTTGATAATTTTAAAACTCTGCTTGATTTCTTCCATCCGGACCAGGTACCGGTCGAAGTTGTCTCCCGTAGTGCCGAGCGGAATATCGAAGTCGAGCCGATCGTAAACCAGGTAAGGTTGTTTCTTGCGGATGTCGTAGTCCACTCCGCAGGCTCTCAGGCAGGGTCCGGTGAACCCCCAGTTGATGGCCTCTTCGGGACTGATGGCTCCGGTATCGCGCATGCGGTCGAGAAAAATCCGGTTTTTGGTCAGGAGATTGTCGACGTCCTCATACAGGGAATCCAGTTTTTTATAGGCCTCTTTCAGGTCTTCATCAAACCCCGGCGGAAGGTCGCACATCAATCCCCCGATGCGGATGTAGTTGGAGGTCAGGCGCGCCCCGCAAACTTTTTCCAAAAGGTCCCAGACGATCTCGCGGGTTTCGACAAAATAGATGAAGGCGGTCAGGGCCCCGAGTTCCAGTGCCGCGGCGGCGATGTTGGTGTAATGGTCGGCGATACGCATGAGCTCATTCGTCACCACGCGGATGTAGGCGCACCGGTCACTGACTTCAATGCCGCAGAGTTTTTCAACGGCCAAGGCATAGCCTATATTATTCATGATAGCCGAGCAGTAATTCAGACGGTCCGTATAGGGAAAGACATTAGTGTAGGTGACGCTTTCGCACATCTTTTCAAAGCCGCGGTGCAGGTAACCCACTTCCACGATCATGTCCACCACCGTTTCGCCGTCCAGGGTCAGCAGGAACTTGACCGTACCATGGGTGGCGGGATGGGAAGGTCCCATGTTCAGGACCATATGCTCGGTATGCAGATTTTCTTTTAAGTCGGTCATAACTTGGATACTTTCAGGGAAACGATTCCCTCTTCCCCGTTTCTCAATGTGTTGACGGGAACGTTGCTCCAGTTTTTGGGGACGAAGACCATTCCCTTCGCACTGACGGGGCTGACCTTGACGGCGACTTCCACTTTGGTGTGCCCGGAATCCAGGACGATCTTATCCCCGTCGTCGACGCCCAGTTGCTCGGCGTCCTCCGGATGAATTTCCGCCTGGCACTCCGGTCCGATCTCTACCAGGGCTTTGGCATATTGGGAGTAGCCCCCGATATGGAACATATGGTTGTTAGAAACAAGTTGAAACGAATGCCCGTCCTTTGGAACTGTTTTGGAAAAAGGCTTGCAGATTTTGAATCCGGGCTTTGATGTGACCTTATCCGGAACCCATTGCTTGGAAGCGGTGCCGGGGAAAACCCCTTTATAAATGGGAGCGGTTTTTTCGATTTCTTTTTGTACCTCATGCGCCGAGGTTTGACTGAAGGGTTTTCCCATCGCTTCGGCGAGTTCGAAGAATATATCGAAGTCCGGTTTTGAATTTCCCTGGGGGAGAACGGCGGCGTTGACCCTTTGAACGTGACGGGTCATGTTGGTGAAGGTTCCTTCCTTTTCCGCGAAGGTGGTGGTTGGCAGAATTAGGTCGGCCATTTTTGCGGACTCCGTCATGAACACGTCCTGCACCACCAGAAATGGAACCGTGTTGAGGGCGTCCTGCACCTTGGATTTTTTGTAATAGGAATTAATCGGGTCTTCACCGGCGATATAGAGGAACTTGAGACGGCCGTTGATGCAGTTTTCCCAAAGGTTCCCGGCCAGGTTTTCACCTTCAAGCTTGAGGGCGTCCAGACCCCAGACCTTGGCCAGCGATGCCAGGGCCTCGGAGTCTCCGGAGGATTTGTAGCCGGGCAGGTATTCGGGGGTCATTCCCATGTCGTTGACACCCTGAGAATTGCAATGCTCCCGCGGCGGGAAGATACTGATGCTTCCCGTCTGACCACAATGGACCAGGATGGACAGGTTGAGCAGGGCATTGAGGATATCTTCGCCTTGTCCCGTCTCTACGATATCGTTGCCGATGATGATGAACCGGTCGGCGTCCCTGGCGAACCTTTCTGCGGCTTTTACCAGAACCTCGTCGTCCAATCCCGTCATTTTCTTCGCCGCTTGGGCGTTGTAAGGCGCGAGAGACTGGACCAACTCGTCATAATTTGAAATCGCCTTTTTGACTTTGCCGGTATCGATGAGCTTGTTATCGATGAGGATTCTGCATAAGCGGTTGGCCACAGCCAAGTCCGAACCCAGCGAATAATTCAGGCGTATGTCGATCGGCGCCTCGTTCTTAAAAATGACATTGCGCGGATTGGCGATAATGACATCGGTCCCAGTAAAAATGGCTCCTTTACGGATGGAGTTGCCGCCCACTGGGTATTCGGAAGGCAGATCGGAGTTGAAAATAAGAACTACGTCCGCTTTTTCCAGTTCAGTGACAGGTTTGGATTCGATCCCGTTCTCGAAACAGTCCGACATGAACCGGTTGAGGTAGGGGGCCCTGAGGTGAGCCAGATTCGTCAATTGATTCGAACCGCAGTATCCTCTGAATATTTTTTGCAGGAGATAATTTTCCTCGTTGGTGAGTTTTTCTCCGCCGATGGCCGCGACGCTTTCGGGCCCGCCCCGGTTGAGAGTGGATTGGAGTCTTTCGGCGATGGTCTGGATGGCCTCACTCCAGGTGACTTCCTTGAAGTTTCCGCCGTAGTTCATCAGCGGGTTTTTGATCCGCTGGTCGCTGTGTACGACACCATGGCCGAACCGCCCCTTGGCACAAAGATTTCCTTCATTGATGCCGAGATTGTAACTTTCATCTCCGGTAAAGCGGATGACCTTACCTTTTTTGGTGTCGATATTGACGGTGCAGCCCCATGAGCAATATGTACAGGTAGTATGCGTATCCTTAAACAGTGCCGCCAGCCCGCGGGCTCCCGAGGTCATGTCCATCAGGGCTCCGGTCGGGCATACCGTGATACATTGTCCGCAAAATTCGCAGTCAAGAGGTTCCTCGTTGGCCGTTCCGATTGCAGAGGACATTCCCCTTTTGTGGAAATCGAGTGCCTGCACCCCCTGGGTTTCATCGCAGGCCCGCACGCACAAACCGCACATAATGCAACGGTTTAAATAAAATTCGATGATCGGGTTTGATTTAATACTCGGCTCGTTTCTTCGCTGGATCTCGAAGCGTCCGTCGAACAGTTTTAAAGCCTCGGTGTTATCCTGCAGGGGGCATTCGCCGGATTTGTCGCAGATGGGACAATCGAGCGGGTGTTCCACCAGAAGCATTTCCAGGCAGGATGAGTTATACCGGTCGGTTTCTTCCGTGTTGGTCCGCACCTCAATCCCTTCGTCCACCGGCTGGGTGCAGGAATAGACCAGTTCTTTTTTTCCGCCCACGGTCATTTCAACCATGCAGGTTCTACAGGCGGCAAAGGGTTTCAGCTTCCGGTTGTAGCAGAGATTGGTGATCGCCACCCCATGCTGTTTGGCGGCCTCTATGATGACGGTTCCTTCAGGAGCGGAAACGTCCTGTCCATTCAATTTGAAATTAACGGTTTTTCTGGCAACGGTACTCATACAGACTGAGCCTCCTCCGCGGCATTTTCTTCGTCTCTTCTGACTTTGTAAATATCAAGCATTTCGGCGGTTTTTTCCGGATCAATCGTTCCATAAGTGTCGTCACCAATGATGGCCATCGGAGCCGCTCCGCAGTTGCCCAGGCAGGAGGCTGTCTGGAGTGTGAAAAGTTTGGATTTGTCTGTTTCTCCCGGACGGATGTGGTACAACTCGTGGAGACGATCCCCTATGATGGGCGCACCTTTCACGAAACAGGCGGTCCCATAACAGAGCTTGAGAATATATTTTCCCGGTTCGGTTATCCTCAGTCCCGGATAAAAGGAAATGACACCATAAATTTCCGCCCGGGTCACTCCCATCTCCCTGATGACCAACTGCATGGCCTTATCTGGGAGATACCGGTAAACATCCTGAATTTTCTGCAGGACGGGAATCAGGTATCGCCGCGATTTATTTGGCAGTTGACGCAGAATTTCCTGGGTCGGAGCCAGGTCAATTTCCTTTTCTTCCTCTTCCTGACCGTTTGTTACCGGCGCCTCGTTGGTTTCCATAAACCAGCCTCATTAATCAAGAAATATCAAATAATTGTTAGGAAACTTTTCCGGACAGATGGAGCCCTGTGCTACTTAAAACCCTTTAACCATAAACGTTTTTCTAATTTGGCCCGCCAGAGACAGAGTTGAGGTCGAAGTATATAAGTTCGATTGATTTACTGTCAACTTATTTATTAACAATGCTTTTTATCAAGAAAAAACATGAAGTTAAAGACCTGTTTTGATGCATTGGGCTTGTTTTACTCAAGAATAAGGGAACAGGTTTTTTAAAACGGATACCCCATTTAAATAATTGGGTTTATGAGTAACCCGAGTCACTATGTATGCCCTCTTACTTCCACCGGGAGGTTGCAAAAAATCGAAATGGGTTTATGGCTTTTTCAGTCAATTCGGGGTGGCGGGTGATCACGGCCGGGTTCTTTAAAAGAACTGAGAGAAGGGAGGGCCGGAAATCTTCGGGGCCTAAGGGACGAGAATGATTTCGGATTGGCGCTTTTTCAGGGGTTCGATGGTGATGGGTATTTTTTCGTCGGTTTCTAGGGTTTCTTTTATATCCAGCATTTTCTTCTGGGATACATCCAAAAGGGCGTGGGCCCCAGTATGGTTTGGATTGATCCGGATCGCTTCCCTGAGGGGTTTTACGGATTCCCGGAAACGCCGGAGCTCTCCGAGAACCCATCCCAGGCTGTAGTAGGCGTCCGCGTTTTCGGGGTTTAATTTAGCAGCCTGCCGGAAAGGTTCAACGGCTTGAAGGTATTCCTTCATCTCCGTGAGAGCCCACCCCAGACTGTAATAAGCCTCCGCGTTATTGGGTTGCACCCTGATGGTTTCCTGATACTCCTGAACGGCTTCATGGTATCGACCCAGAACTTCATAGACGAACCCCAGGTTGAAATGAGCTTCAGGATGGTCGGGATCGATACGGACAATTTTCTGGAATATGGGCAGGGCATTTTCGGTTTGCCCTAGGATGATGAACACGCTTCCCAGCCCATTGTAGGCTTCGGTATAGTCGGGATCCAGATGGATGGCTTCCTTGAAGGCTTTGATCGCATCGGGATAGTGTTTGAGATTCCTGTAAATCCCCCCAAGGTTGTATTGGGCTTCAGCCAGACCGGGTGCTTCCTCGATCACTTTTTGCATGGGCGCGATGGCATCCTGAAACCGTTCCAGCTTGATGTAACTCAATGCCAGAAGAAAATAGGCCTGGCTCAGGCTCGGGTCAATCGTCAAAGCTTCTTCCAGGAAGGGAAGGGCCTGTTGATAATGTCCCATTTCCATGTAAGCAAAACCCAGTTGCAGTCGGGCCAGAGCGTGAAGGGGATCGATTCGGGCGATTTTGCTCAAGGGATCTATGGAATCCCGGTATCGCTCCAGATCAATATAAGTGGTCCCAAGTTCGTAAAGAGCGGGAACGTGCTCGGGGCTCAACCGGATCGCTTCCACCAGGGGCTTCAGAGCTTCAGAGTCACGTTCCAGGTTTCTGTAGGAAACGCCCATCTGGTAATAGGTTTCGGGAAAATTCGGGTTCAGGTCGATGGCTTTTTTAAATTCCTGGAGAGCTTCCTCAAACCTTCTCAGATGCAGGTAATTGGTACCTAGGCGGGTAAGGGCCTCAAGATTATCAGGTTGAATTCTCAACACTTCCTGGAAAGCTTCTACAGCCTTGGAATATTCGTTCAACTTTTCATAAGTACCTCCAATTTCCATATGGGTGTCCAGATTATCGGGCTCGACACGGACCACCTCATGAAAATTAACCAGAGCTTCTTGGTAGTTTTCCAGTTCATTTAAAATCAAACCTAAGTTGAAATAGGCTTCCATGAAATCCGGGGCCAGCCTCAACGTATCCTCGAAACTTTTCAATGCCTCCTCGTAGCGGGCTAGGCGGGAGTACGCCATTCCCAGTTTGAAATGGGCCAGGGGGTCTTTGAATTTGAGGTGCGCAAACTCTTTGAAGGGTTTCAAGGCTTCCTCATGAAGGCCAAGATTTTTCAGGGCGGTGCCCAGCAGACCATAGGCTTGGTCTTCTTTGGGGTTGATCCTTAAAGCGTTTTTCAGGGGTTTGACAGCCTGGCCGTTTCTTCCGGATTGTATATGTGCCCAGCCAATGTTCCTGAAAGCTTCATAATAATTAGGATTGAATTCGATGGCTTCCTTGAAAGAAGCGATGGCATCGTCCCATTGTCCCAATTCGGCGAAAGCCTCACCCATACTGAAGTATGCCTCGGGAAAAATAGGAGACAGCCGAAGAGTGGTTCTGAATTCATCTAGAGCTTTCTCAAACTGCTGCAGATTTAGGTAGGATTCTCCCAGAGAATAATGTGCGGCCGCCAGTTCAGGTTTCAAACTGATGGCGCTTTTCAGGGGTTCCAAGGCTTCCTGGTACAGTTTTAATTTTGTCCGGGCCCAACCCAGCCCGTATTGCGATTCGGCATAATTGGGGTCCAGTCTCACTGCCTCCAGAAAAGCGTCCGCGGATTCCTGAAATTTAAGAAGATCGCCGTAACAGCCGCCCAGTCCCTGATAGGCCAATGTAAACAGGGGTTCCAGCCGGATCGATTCTTTGAATTCCTTGATAGCGTCTTCGCAAAGCCCCAGAGTCTGGTACGCGCGCCCCAGGCCAAAATGAGGGGAGTAATCCTTAGGGTCTGCGATAATGGCTTTCTTATATTCTTCGATTTTGTCCACATTGCTCTCCACCACTGAAACCGGGATAAGAGCCGTTAACAAAATAATAAAGAAAAGAAGAAGTAAACGCCTCATAGGAAATATTTGAATCAATTTTGTTATTAGAACCGCGACGTAGCATCCTCCGGATAAGATTCAAGGTTGTGAATCGTGAGATCGGAACCTTTTTGTTCCTCTTCCTGAGAGAGACGGATTCCAAAAGACGCATCCAGAATTTTGTAAACTGCGTAACCAAAACCGACCGCGATGATGATGGCAATCACCGAACCCACGATTTGCCCAACAAAACTGACGCCCCCTATGCCTCCGAGGGCTTCTTGTCCGAAAATTCCGCAGGCTATGCCTCCCCAGGTTCCGGCAAGACCATGGAGGGGCCAAGCCCCTAAAACATCATCAATTTTTAGTTTTTCCTGTTCCCAGGTGAAACCTTTTACAAAAATAACACCTGCTAATCCTCCGATGATAAAAGCACCAATAGGGTGTACTTTATCGGACCCAGCGCAAATGGCCACCAGCCCCGCCAAAGCGCCATTGTGTATGAATCCAGGATCATTTTTAGAAATAATCAGCGCAAACAAAATTCCTCCTACCATCGCCATGAGAGAATTGATCGCCACGAGTCCGGTAACTCCAGTTAGGGTTGCCGCTGACATGACATTGAACCCGAACCAACCAATACAAAGCATCCAACTGCCGAGAGCTAAAAATGGGAAGTTGCTGATGGGAATAGGGCGACTTCTGCCTTGGGAATCCCATCGGCCGTGGCGTGGGCCTAGAACATACACACCCGCGAGAGCGATCCAACCGCCCATGGAATGAACCACCACCGACCCCGCATAATCATGAAAAGGGACTCCACCGGTCAGGTTGGTGAGCCAGGAACCATCTTGCCCGAGAAAACTAATCTGCCCCCAGACCATGCCCTCAAACAGGGGATACACGACGGCGACAAAAATAGCTGCAGCGAGGGCTTGTGTCCAGAATTTTGATCGCTCGGCGATACCGCCGGATATGATTGCCGGGACGGCTGCGGCAAAGGTCAATAAAAAGAAGAAATGAACCAGCTCGTAACCCTGGTTGTCCCCAACAAGTGCTGTCGCGGATTGAAAAAAGTAAATCCCATAAGCGAGGGAATAACCAATGAAAAAATACACCACGGTAGAAACGGAAAAATCTACCAGGAGCTTGACAAGAGCATTGACCTGGTTTTTCTTTCTAACGGTGCCGACTTCCAGAAACGCGAAGCCCCCGTGCATGGCAAAAACCATTACTGCGCCCAACATCATAAACAGGACGTCACCGCTGTTATTGATTGATAAAATTTCCTTATCCATTGTCCTCCTTCAACGGATCATGGTTGGTAATGCGATATCTTTATCTGTCGGACCCTTGAAGTTGCCGGTTTAACTTTCAAAAGTTCTCGGGCCTTCAGATAATCGGATATCATATAAAGGTATCGACATAACAGGTTAAAATACAAAGCCAAAAATAGAAGAAATTTTGACATTATGTGCATTCAGGTAAGACGGATTGGAAATCCTCGGTCCAACCCTGAGATTGTAAGATATTTAGCAGGAATTGTCATTGATACACTTAAAGACTTGATGCTTCAGCTGGCAAGGCAATCTAGCAACTTTCCATCTGTGAAAATTTTTCGAAATATACTGGAAAAACTGGAATTAACCAGTAATTCATTCGGAAACGAGCTTGGCAGAACCCGGCGCCGTTCCCTTTTATCCGTGTAGATTTTTTTATATGTCTGCGACTGGCTTTTACAGGAAACCCGAAATGCTGATTGGACCCTGATGTTCAAATGAGGAATTTGTCCGCTATAAGAACTTTTTAAACTCAATATCTCCACCCTTAACAGGGGAAGGATTCCTTCCCTTAAAGGCTTGACGTGGAAACCTAGCATTTGCAAACCCTGTTTGATTTTACTGTGGATGGGTTCGCGGATATCCCTGTCCGGGCTGATAGTGAATTTTCTGATATTAAGAGAACCGTTCCACCTGGCAATAATATTGGTGGCCCGGGAATCGTCCACCCGGAGACCAATGGGGGTGAATTGGGCAGTTTCCCTTGGTGTAATGGGAAGGTCGGGATCTATCACAATGGTGTGTCTTTGAGCACAGCCGTAAAAGAGGGTGAGGAAGAAGAACAGGATGTTGGGTAGAATCAGCAGCTTCATATGAAGGTCGGGTTCTCCGGATTCTATAAAATGAAATAAAATTTTTAAGGACGCAGGTGGATATCGTTTTCAGAAAAGGGTGTTACACCCGGATGGAACTTCTAAAAAAAACCCGCCAACTTTGCTCCCCCGCTTCCCCAAAATAGAACCCCCTGTCTGAATCACACTCAGGGTTGATTGGGTGATTTCTTTTTGAGGTTGGGCGGTTCCACCTTGGGGTAAAAAACAGACTTTGTGCTTATACGCAGGGTGTATTTTCCCGCCTTTTCGGAACCGGGCACAGCTTTGATCAGTGGAAACCGCCAATCGGCAATGGTAGTGGGCCTGTGAGGTTTTCCCTTAATAACCGTTCCTCCCCGGTGTGGGTTATTGACCAGAACAAAATTGAAGGGCTTCCCTTCCGGGGGTTGGTTGAACCTGTATACCCATCCAAAGATATTGCTGATGGTTCGGGTGGTGTTATTGCGGATTGGAAAAATGATGTGACTCGCGTCTTCCGCAAGGGTGTAATTCCGTGAAATGGAAAT
>JAYZAN010000067.1:0-8942 GCA_036339675.1 Nitrospinota bacterium | reverse complement strand
AGGAAAAGCAGAGGTTCAGATCCAGGCCAAGGATCAGATTCAGGTGCTGCTGGATAAATATCAGTCCGGAATCCAGGTGGTGACGATTCAGTTGCAGGACGTTCATCCCCCCGAACAGGTGGCCGCGGCTTTTAAAGACGTCGTCAGCGCCCGTGAGGACAAGGAGCGGATGATCAATGAAGCGCAGGGTTACCGCAACGCGGTGATTCCCGAGGCACGGGGACAGGCCGCGCAAATCATTCTAATCGCTGAAGCCTACAAACAGCAAACCATTAAAAAAGCTGAAGGGGATATCAACCGATTTCTCTCACAATACAGGGAATACAGGAAGGCCCCGAACATTACACGGAAACGGATCTACTTGGAAACCATGGAAGAAATTCTTCCCACGATTCAAAAATTCGTGATGGGGAGCAAAAACAGCGGGGTCCTGCCCATTCTCCCGTTATCCAAAAATCCGATGATTCCAGGTTCCAACAAATAAACTTATGAAACAGAACCTTATCATTCTAATAGGCATAGCGGTCGTCGTTGTCCTTTCCTCTTCCATGTTCATGGTCCATATGACCAAAAGCGCCATCGTATTGGAACTACAAAGACCTAAAGAGATCATCAGCGAGCCCGGGCTTTATTTCAAAATACCGTTTTTTCAAAAGGTGAAATATTTTTCCAATCAACTGCTCGACAACGACTCTCCCCCCGCGGAAGTCATCACCCGCGACAAGAAAAATCTCCTGATCGATAACTTCACCATGTGGAAGATCATTGATCCCCTGAAATTTCTGGAAACGGTGAGGGACGAACGGAACGCGCGATCCCGGCTGGATGACATCCTGTATTCCGAATTGCGCGTGGAAATAGGTACCCACGACCTGCATGATATCGTCACCGAAACGCGTGAAGCCATCATGGAAAAGGTGTCCCAGGAAGCGAACAAAAAAGCCGCGGAATATGGGATCCAAGTGGTAGAAATTAGAATCAAGCGCACTGACCTTCCTCCGGAAATCGCCAACTCGATTTTCAACCGGATGCGCACTGAGCGTGAGCGGATCGCCAAAGAATACCGTTCGGAGGGAAAAGAAGAAGCCACTAAAATCCGGGCCGGAACGGACAAGGAAAAAGCCATCCTCCTTGCCGAAGCGAAAAAGAGCGACCAGATCGTCCGCGGTGAAGGCGACGGCCAGGCCACTAAAATCTATGCGGAAGGTTACAACCGGGACCCCAAGTTCTATTCTTTCATGCGCTCCATGGAGGCCTATAAAAATTCGTTGAAAACCGATACCACCATCCTGTTATCGGAAGATTCTGATTTCCTCAATTTCCTCAATAAGTCAAAATAAGCCATAATAAGGGCCTGTTACTGATTTCAGGAATCTAATGGCTAACCGACCTTCATACGATCCGGAACGCATCCTAAATCCAGATTATTTTTAAATATGAGAATACTCATCGTTGGAGCGGGTGTCGTCGGCAACAACCTGGCGCAGGAACTCTCCCATGAAGGGCACGACATTGCCATCATCGACCAGGATTCGGAAAAAATAAAGCGGATCAGCGATACCCTGGATGTTCTGTCGATTCAGGGAAACGCCTGCATGCCCAGTGTCCTCATCAAGGCGGGTGTCAGGGAAATGGAGATGGTGATCGCCGTCACGGATAAGGACGAGATCAACCTGATGGTCTGCTTTCTGGCGTCGAAGTTCGAAATCAAAAACCGGTTCGCGCGCCTGCGCAACATGGAATTCACTGGTGATGAACAGGTTTTCCCCATCCATGAACTCTATATCGATCACGCCATTAATCCGGGAAAAATCATTATAGAAAACATCGTTAAAATCCTGAAGACCCCGGGAGCGGTCAATGTCGCGGAATTCGCCGAGGGAGAAATTCTCCTGCGCGAATTTGAGATTCCGGAAAACGCGCCGCTCGCCGGGAAGAGGATCGAGGAAATCCGCGAAGTCACCGAGATGGATTCCTTCCTGATCGTTGCGATCGTCCGGAACGGGGAATTCATCATTCCCAAGCCCGAGGACATGGTCAATCCCGGCGATAAAATATATACACTGGTCGCCAGAGATTTCCTGCCTTTTCTCCTTCCCATGTTGAACAAAACCGTCGACGCCATTGAAAAAATTGTCATTTACGGAGCCAATTCGCTCTCGATCAATCTGGCTAAAGCCCTGGAAGAAGACATACGCGATCTGTCCATCATCGACCCCTCACGTGATAAGGCCAACGAGGCCGCCGAAAAACTGTCCAAAACCATGGTCCATCATGGAAGCGGGACCGACATGGATCTCTTTAATGAAATCAACATGAAAGACGCGGATATTTTCATGTCGGTGTCCGACGACGACGAAAACAATATTCTGGCGGCTCTGTTGGCTAAAAAGCACGGAGCCAAGCGGGCTCTCGTGATCACCAACGATCCCGAATACCTGCCCATCTTGGATTCCATCGGTATGGATATCACCATCAACCCCCGTTTGATCACCGTCAGCGCGATCCTGAAACATCTCCGGAAGGGCCAGGTGATCTCCGTCTTCAAGCTCATCGAAGACGCGGAGGTGATGGAAATCGTCGTGGATGCGGACTCTTCCCTCGTGAACAAGAAAATTTCAAAGTTAAAATTTCCCCAGGATGCGATGATAGGAGCTCTTCTCAGGAAGGGCGATATGCTCGTCCCCGACGATGAATCCGTGATCCAGCTGGGAGACTCGGTGGTGGTCGTGGCCCTCCCAAAATCCATAGATAAAATCGAAAAACTTTTTGGACGTAGAAGGTACCTGCTTCCCTTTCGATGAACATTCAGTCCATATTCAATGTAGTCGGAGTTGTATTGATACTCCTTTCCGGCCTTCTGGTGATCCCGATCGGCGTTTCCCTCTATTTCGACAGCACACCTATTGAAGGATATATGAGCGAAACACAGGCCTTCACCGCAACTCTGTTCTGTTGCCTGGCCGCAGGCATGGCTTTGTGGAAACTTCTTCCCTCGGGAGTGGAAAAACTCCGTGACCGGGAAGGGTTCGCCATCGTAACGATGTCCTG
Source organism: Nitrospinota bacterium (assembly GCA_036339675.1). Classification (GTDB taxonomy): domain Bacteria; phylum Nitrospinota; class Nitrospinia; order Nitrospinales; family VA-1; genus JAYZAN01. The sequence goes on along the minus strand of JAYZAN010000067.1, from coordinate 5,891 downwards.
GCTGTTCATCGTATTGTTCGGATCACTGCCGTTTTATCTGACCGGGGTGTGCCCGGAATTCATCGACAGTTTTTTTGAAAGCATGAGCGGGTTCACCACCACGGGAGCCTCCATCCTGATAGATATCGATGCAGTGCCTAAGGGAATTCTTTTCTGGCGAAACCTCACCCAATGGTTCGGTGGAATGGGAATCATCTTATTGTCTCTGGCCATTTTCCCCGCGCTGGGCATCGGAAGTTTTCATCTGTTCAAGGCGGAAATTCCCGGTGGCGTCACGGTGGAGAGAATGCAGCCCCGTCTGGCGGAAACAGCGAAAATTCTCTGGAAAACCTATGTCGTTCTGACCTTCCTGGAAATAGTCATTTTAAGGATCGGCGGGATGAACCTGTTCGACGCCATCTGCCACACATTCTCAACGGTGGCAACGGGGGGCTTCTCTCCCCATAACGGAAGTGTCGGATATTTCAACAACCTCTTTTTTGAATACGTGATCATATTCTTTATGTTTCTAGGCGGGATCAACTTTATCCTGCACTTCCAGCTGGTCACCCGGAACATCAAAGGTGTTTTTCAGAATCCGGAACTTCGGTTTTATTGCACCATGATCGTGGTCGGGATCCTGATCGCAACCTGGGGGTTGCACCAGGCGTCTCCCGATCAGGGTGTCGGGCAGTCCTTCCGAAACGCCGCGTTCACAGTGGTATCCATCAACACCACCACCGGATTCGTCACCGACGACTTCAACCAATGGCCGGTTTTTTTAAAGATCATGATTGTGGGGATCATGATGATCGGCGGATGCTCAGGTTCCACCAGCGGTTCCCTGAAATCTATCCGTTTCATCATCCTGTTCAAGATCATATCCCGGGAACTCCAGAAACTGGTTCATCCGCGGGCGATTTTTCATGTAAAAGTCGCCGGGAAAACCATTGACCCGGACGACCTGGCCAATGTCGTCGCTTTGACCTGTTTGTTTATGGGCATCACCACCTTGAGTTGCATTCTTTTGTCAATGATGGGGGTTGATTTTACCACTGCGGTGTCCGCCTCCGTGGCTTCCCTATTTAATATCGGCCCGGGGCTGGGCCAGGTGGGGGCGATGGGGAACTATGCCGATATTCCTTTTATGGGCAAAGGAATAATCATTTCATGCATGTTGATGGGCCGGCTTGAAATATTTGGTTTTTTAATGCTTTTCCTGCCGATGACCTGGCGTAAATAAGAATTGATTTTACCCCCCTAATAATTTACTATTTCCCCGGATTCCAATATTCCAAGCACTTTTCAATGGGTTCGCAAGGATTTGCGTTCCCAATCGTAAAAGAATTTCGATCCCGGCAAAGGTAAATTACCCTAAGCGATCACACTTCGGACCCGGTGCGCACCCCGGTTCGAATGTTGGAGAAATAGCGCTTCAAATAGACTCCGGAATCTTTTAAGGACCGCGGATTGAACTTGTAAGTGCAACAGTTGGATAAAAAGAACTCAACATCAAGAGAAACCGCTTAGTTGTAGCTGTAGGGCCTGTGGGCTCTATGGGTAAACCGCAAAGCGGTTTTCCACAAGGCCGCAGGCAAATCCGAGCAGTATTCACCACAATTTCTTATATTTCAGTTGGTTGCCAAAGTTGCACTTACAAGTTGAATCCAAGGATGTTATTAAGAATGGAAACTGCACAAACCCACAAGCCGCTTAAAATTACCGATGTCATTCTGAGAGATGCTCATCAATCCCTCCTGGCAACAAGGATGAAAACGGAGGACATGCTGCCGATCGCGGAAAAGCTGGATCAGGTTGGATACTTTTCCCTTGAAATGTGGGGAGGGGCCACCTTCGACACCTGCCTCCGGTTTCTGAATGAAGATCCCTGGGAACGGTCCAAGAAACTGAAAGAGAAGATTCCCAATACTCCGTTTCAGATGCTTCTGCGCGGGCAAAACTGTGTTGGCTACAGGCATTACGCCGATGATATTGTCGAACGGTTTGTGAAAAAATCCGTGGATGTCGGGATCGATATCTTCCGTATCTTCGATGCCCTCAACGATTTCAGAAACATTGAAACCGCCGTTAAGACCGTCAAAAAATGCGGAAAAATTGTGGAGGGCGCCATCAGCTATACCGTCAGCCCCGTTCACAATATCGAACTGTATTTAAAAATGGCCCGGCAGCTGGAGGATATGGGATCGGACATCATCTGCATCAAAGACATGGCCGGTCTGTTGACCCCGGGTGTGGTCAGCGAGTTGGTCACCGAAATCAAGAAAAACAGCAAACTGCCTGTTCACCTGCACACGCACGCAACGACCGGTCTTGTGGGAATGAACATCCAATGCGCAATCGATGCCGGAGTCGATATGATCGATACGGCGATATCCAGCCTGTCCATGGGGACCTCCCATTACGCCACCGAATGCCTGGTCGCCGCCTTGAAGGGAACCTCCAAGGACACTGGACTCGACCTCGACCTCCTGGAAGAAATCGCCGACTATTTCAATGAAGTGAAGAAGAATTACTCGCAATTTGAAAGCGACTTTAAGGGGGTCGATATCAATATTCTTAAATCCCAGATTCCAGGAGGGATGATCTCCAATATGGAAAACCAGCTCCGGGAGCAGAACGCCCTGGATAAATTGGATGAAGTGCTCATGGAAGTCCCCAGGGTCAGGAAGGATATGGGATACCCGCCCCTGGTCACTCCCACCAGCCAGATAGTGGGATCGCAAGCGACCCTCAATGTTTTAACCGGTGAACGATACAAAATCATCACCAAGGAAACCCGGGCATGCGTGCTCGGAAAATACGGGCAACTTCCCGGTTCATTGGATGAAGCACTTCTTGAAAAAGTGGCGGAGAATGAAGAAATCATCAACTGCCGCCCGGCGGATCTTTTAAAGCCCGAATGGGATATGGTCGTCAAAGAATGCAGCAACAAGGTGTCTTCCGAGGAAGACCTTTTATCCTATGCGTTGTTCCCCAAGGTGGCCTTGAACTTTTTTGATCAGCGTTCTAAAGGGTTTCCCGATGCCAATAAACCGGTACCCCTCCCGAACAAAAGTGCGGGTTCCACAACGACAGTGGCAACGGCTCCCGTTTCCGCATCGGGGGCAGCAGCCGGATCCGCCGTTTACACAGTCAACGTGAACGGCCAGGCCTATTCCGTTGAAGTCATCCCCAAAGGGGCGCCCTCCGCGGCACCCCAACCCCAAGCTCCTGCCGCGATTCCCGCTACCGACGGGCAGACCGTGGACGCTCCCCTTCCGGGTTCCATTTTTTCACTCAAATGCCATGTGGGCGATTCCGTCAATCCGGGAGACACGGTCATTATCATGGAGTCGATGAAAATGGAGACCGAGGTTAAAACCGACATGGGCGGCACCATTAAATCCATCCTCGTGAAAGAAGGGGACAAAGTCCAAACCGGGGACAACCTGTTGGTTATAGGGTAATGGATTTAACATTTTCCGACGTCATTTCAAAAATCCTTTCCACCACCGGTTTTTCCTCCCTGACTGGAGGCCATGTGGTGATGATTCTTGTCGCCTGCACCCTGATTTACCTGGCCATCTGGAAAAAATTCGAACCTCTGCTTCTTTTGCCCATCGGGTTCGGCGCCCTTTTAGCCAACCTGCCCATGAGCATGATGACCAGCACCGATGAAGGCGGGCTGTTGTTCTTCTTCTACCAGGGTGTTAAATACGAGGTACTGCCTCCCCTTATTTTCCTGGGGGTCGGGGCATTGACCGATTTCGGGCCCTTGCTGGCCAACCCGGTCACCCTGTTTCTCGGGGCGGCCGCACAGGTGGGTGTTTACACCACCCTGATCGGCGCCGTTCTGCTCGGTTTCTCGTTGCAGGAAGCGAGCGCTATTGGAATTATCGGAGGGGCGGACGGGCCGACCTCTATTTTTATCGCCAGTAAGCTCGCTCCCCATCTTTTGGCCCCCATTGCCGTCGCCGCCTATTCCTATATGTCGTTGGTACCGCTAATTCAGCCCCCCATCATGCGCTGGCTGACCACACCGGAAGAAAGAAAGATTAAGATGGCACAGTTAAAGCCGATTTCCCAGAACGTGAAAATTCTGTTCCCCATCGTGGTGACGATCGTCTGCTGTCTGATGCTGCCTGGGGTGGCCCCTTTACTTGGAATGTTGATGCTGGGAAACCTGTTCCGGGAGTGCGGCGTCACCGCCCGTCTCCACGAAACTTCCGAAACCCACCTGATCAACATCGTGACGATCCTGCTGGCGCTGGCGGTGGGCTCTTCCATGACGGCAGAATCGTTTCTAAAACTGGAGACCATTCAGATCATCATTCTCGGCCTTATGGCGTTTTGTGTTGCCACAGCCGGCGGAATGTTGTTTGGAAAAATTCTTTGCAAAATATCCGGCGGAAAGATCAATCCGCTGATCGGTTCGGCGGGTGTTTCGGCGGTGCCCATGGCCGCCCGCGTCTCCCAGAAGGTGGGCTCGGAAGAAGACCCCAGCAATTTTCTGTTGATGCACGCCATGGGACCGAATGTTGCCGGGGTGATCGGAAGCGCGGTGGCCGCGGGGGTATTTATTTCTCTTTTTGGCGGATCAGAACCCGCCACTACCCACGCCGCGATTGACGCAACGACGCAAATCGTCAATCTTCCTGTTATGGATTAAACCCTATGGATGCATCCCAATTGATCAACTCCATTGTCGTTTCTGTCATCGCCCTGTCGGTGATTTTTCTGGTACTGACGATTCTAATTTTTACGATAAAAATTCTGGTTTTCTTATCTCCTTACAAGGCACCCCCGCCTGCAGCGGTGAAAACGCCGCCGGGACCGGCCGCCAGGGGTTTGGATGGAACCCATATCGCCATCATAACTTCTACCATGGCGACCTATCTGGGTAAATCCCAAAACGAATTTCAGATCTCAAACATTAAGCAGCTGTAAATGGTTGAGAGAAAAATTTTATTGGTGACTTCCAATTCAGGATCAAGAAAAGAACTCCGTAAGGGACCTGCAAGATTCCCCTGGAAAAGGAAAGAATCAAAAAATTTAATTGGTGCCTTCGGGTTCGGGAAAGAAGAAGATATCCTGAGGGGCCTGCAGGATTCCCTGGAAAATGCCCATAACCTTTTTTCCCAGGGACGTGAAAGGAATGGGGGTAGCCTCGGGACTTTCAAAGGGGCCCTTGACCGTGTAATAAGCTTTGACCAGGCTTTTTTCATCCCCGCCGGTGATGATCTTCCCGAAAATCGGTATTTTCGTTAAAAACTTGTCCAACTGCGCCAGTGGGGCCACACCCATCACCACGTCCATGCTGTTCTGGCCCAAATCGAGTTTCCCGACAATGGAGCTTCTTCTGTTTTCGGTTTCATACACGAAGTTTTCGGTTTTCGCCACTCCACGGGAAAGTAAAAACTGCCCGAAAATGTTTTTGTACTCGGACCGTGGTTCCTCAACCGCCTTGGCCACAACCGGTTTTGAGGGGTGATCGAAAAGCTGGTAAGCTCCAGCTTTGAGGACCTCGATATCGCTTTCTCCTGATGTCAGGTGGATGGCCACTTTCCCGGACAGGGTTTTTCGAATCTCATCCCAGTTGTTGCCCTCCCCCTGGAGGTCCAAATTCAATCCTTTTAATTGACCGGTGAGCCCGTTCTGGAAAAGGTCCCCAAAAATTGAAACAAGTTGATTGGCGGGTATATCATTGGCCCGAATATTGCCCTTGAATCGTTTCGGTTCGGATTCCTTCATGGACATTATTCCCTGACCATGAATGAAATTACTGTCGCCCACTTTAAAGTCTTCCAACTTGAAAATATGATTGCGGTAAACCGCATTGGCCGAAACCTTCTGCAATTTGAGAACTTTGTAATCGAACCGATCGACGTTCAACGAACACTTAGTCACACCCT
>JAYZAN010000066.1:0-7803 GCA_036339675.1 Nitrospinota bacterium | reverse complement strand
GCCGGAATTTGCCTCGGTGGGATGCCGGCTTCAGGATGCTTCTCAGAAAGGATTTCATGGGGTCGAGGGCCGTTGCGATGCCAGTCAGCTTGATCGTTCCCTGTTGTACGGAGATACGTCAGCCCTGTTCAAAGTGGTCGCTGACAGGTCGTCTAAAAGAGTCATTGGCGCTCAAATCGTTTCACATCGGGCGTCTGAAATTATCCCATTGGTTTTGTTGGCGATAAAAAAAGGCTTGACGGTGAATGCTCTTGCCTCATTGGCCTGTGGAATTTCTACCGAAAGCAGGGGAATTCGGGAAGCCGCGAAGGCCTGTGATAAAGCCCTAAAGTCCCGTCAAAAAGCCTCCTTAGGGGAATAAACTTCTTGCCTTGACTCATATTTTTAATTATGTTAAAAACCAACTTCCTTGGAAAAATGGGCATTTACCAGGTCCGGTGTTTTAATTAACATAAAGTCTACAAAACCTTGAATTTTGGTTGTTTTTATGGCTGAAGCTGCCGGAGTGAAAAAAGCAAAATCCGCTTCCGATAAATCAAATCCGAAAGCCAAAAAAAACGAGCCCGTTGATACCCTTTGGTCGCGCAGAGATTTCTTTTCTCTTGCCGGGTGGGCGGGTTTTATGGCAGCTTTGGGATTATCCTCGTTGTATTTCGTACGCCTTCTTTTTCCCCGTGTTCTGTTTGAACCAACCCCCATCTTCAAGGCCGGTTTTCCCGGTGATTATACGGTGGGTGAAGTGAGCACCAAATGGGTGAAAGATAAGCGGGTGTGGATCGTTCGAGATGAAGAGGGGATCTATGCCATTTTTGCGCTTTGCACCCACTTGGGGTGCACCCCGCGCTGGTTGAGAACTGAAAGCAAATATAAATGTCCTTGTCATGGCAGCGGATTCACCAAGGAGGGATTACATTTTGAGGGTCCGGCCCCACGGCCTCTGGAGCGTTTGAAAATCGGTCTCGGTCCGGACGGGGAGATTGTGATAGATAAAAGTAAAAAGTTTTTGTACGAGAAAGACCAGTGGGGCAAACGAGGTGCGAAGCTGAAGGTTTGATTGTTATCTAACCCTTAGAGGAAAACCTCATTGGATATATAATTTAAAACTCAGGAGATCTTAGTTTTGGCTGCTAAACCACCGGAAATACCTACTATTGCCGAATTGATGGCGGACGTTAAAAGCGGAAAGATCTTCCGTGACATAGCCAAGCAGGTAACCGAGTCGCAGGTTTGGACCTCTTCCTTCAGGCATGGTTACGCGGACACACCCAGGAACCGTGTTCTGCAGATAGCCAGCAACGTCTGGCTCCATCTGCATCCCGTAAAGATTCACCGGCATGCGCTTAGAATCAAATTCACCTGGTGCATGGGAGGAATCACATTCCTGCTTTTTCTTTCCACCGTGGTGACGGGGGTCATACTGATGTTCTACTACAGGCCTGTGGGTGAGTATGCGTATTTTGATATGAAATACCTTCAATATGATGTTCCTTTTGGAATGCTGATGAGGAACATGCACCGGTGGGCGGCCCACGCCATGGTGATAACGGTCTGGCTGCACATGTTCAGGGTCTTTTTGACGGGCTCCTATAAGCCTCCCAGGGAATTCAACTGGGTCATCGGGGTTTTCCTGGTCACCTTTACCCTGCTTTTGAGTTTTACCGGTTACCTGCTCCCCTGGGACCAGCTGGCCATGTGGGCGGTCACCGTAGGAACCAATATGGCCCGAGCGACTCCCTTTCTGGGTAATGAAGGACCGTTTGCGGAGTTTGTGGGGCTTGCCGACTATAAAATATCGCCGCGATATGATGCCCGATCCATGTTATTGGGCGGCAGCCTGGTAGGCCCTCCCGCATTGCTCCGATTTTATGTTTTACATTGCATATTTATCCCGCTGGTAGCCGGTGCCCTTATGATCGTCCATTTCTGGAGGATACGTAAAGACGGGGGCATTTCGGGGCCGCTTTAATTTTAACGGTAATCGGTTTAACTAAAGGGAAGATCAATGGCTGAAGCACCCAAGAAAAAGGTGGAAGGGCTGGCGGAAAAGGTCCATGTATGGCCCTATCTAGTACGTTTGGAGTTCTTGTGTGCCCTCATTGTTATCATTGCTTTAACCGTTTGGTCCATCACCATTGACGCTCCCCTTGAAGAGGCCGCCAATCCGACTAAAACCCCCAATCCCTCAAAAGCCCCCTGGTACTTTCTGGGCCTGCAGGACATCCTGGTTTATTTTGACCCCTGGTTTGCCGGAGTTATAGCTCCTGTATTTATCATTGTCGGACTCATGCTGATTCCTTATTTGGATGTGAACCCTAAAGGAAACGGATATTACACCTACACGGAACGAAAATTCGCCATCTGGGTTTATTCCTTTGGATTTCTGGTCCTGTGGATCTCACTCATTATTATGGGGGTTTTTCTAAGAGGACCGGGGTGGAATCTGTTCATGCCCTGGCAGTTCTGGGATCCCCATAAGGTTGTGGCGCTGGTCAGTGTTGATCTTCCGTACGCTTTTGGTGTTCGTTCCTACAATATGGCGGCGATTTTCGGAGGGGTGGTGGTCCTAGGCTATTTTGCGGTGGGGACAGCCATTTATTTCTTTATGGAGCGAAAAGCCATTAAGAATGTCGGTTTCCTCAGGATGTTTCTGAAAATTCAATTACTGCTCATCATGGTCGGCATGGTGATCAAGATTGTTCTCAGGTTGGGATTTAATATCAAGTATATTTGGGTCACTCCCTGGTTTAATATCTAACCATTAACAGGCTTACCTTTGGAAAATCCGGAAGAAAAAGAAGAGCCACCTTTCCAAGACGAAAAGGTTTCTTACAGCTTTTTGTTTTTTATGATATCGGGAGCCACGTTGCTGGTTACCCTGTGGGCTTTCTGGGATGATGAGTATTCTCGCCGTGGATACAAGGCCTACCAGGAGAAATATCATCAGGTTCAATATGCCCGGGCCGAGGAGAATTTCAAGGCGAAAGATAAGGAGATAGCTTCCAAGGAAAAAGAGATTCAGGCCAGTCTGAGGCAGGAGTCGGGCCGCATCGGGGATTCCGAGGAATATCAGCGCCTGGTCGATGAAGCCCGGGAATCGGAGATCGCTCTCAATGATTTAAAAGAAGAAAAAAAGTTTGCCGGCAGTCGCTTGGATGAATCCTATTATTATTACAAAAAGGCCATGCATGATGGGGCCAACTACGATGTTCAGTTGGCCAAGATGCTGGAAATCGAAAAAGAGATTAAAGACTTTGATCCCCTCATAGCCAAAAAGCAGAAAATTTTCGAGGCTGGGGAAGCAAAACTGCTGGAGTTCAAGGCGAAGCAGACCATCCTCGAAAATGAACTCCAAGATCTGACCAGGGAGCGGGGCAAGTTTGACAGGGAGATGGATTTTTACAAACCTCTGCCGTTTTTCTGGAAACCCGCTGACATATTACAAACGGTGATTTTGGGTCAGGGTCGGAACGCCTTTGCAGAGATCATTTATAAAGTTGACAGATGTATGACTTGTCACGTTTCTTATAATGATCCTCACTACGAAAACTCTAAACATCCACTTAAATCTCATCCCAATCGTGAAATTCTAATTGCAAAACATCCTCCTGAAGTCACAGGGTGTACATGGTGTCATTATGGTCAGGGGTCGGCTACAGCCCCAGCGGAACATGCTCATGGCTCCCATCATGAAATGGATCAGACTGTGGAAATCAATGAGCCTATCCTCCATGGCGACTTCATGCAGGCAACTTGTCGAAACTGTCACGCGGAAGTGGTCAATCTCGAAGGCGCCCCGGTCCTGTCCAAGGCTAAAAATCTCTTTATCAAACTTGGATGTCATGGCTGTCATCTGGCTGAAGGTTATGCGAACGAACGTAAAGTCGGCCCTCGATTAACGCGGATCAGTTCCAAAGTGGACCCAAGCTGGTTGTTTCGATGGGTGAAAAAACCGAAAAAATATCTCCCGAAAACCCGAATGCCTGATTTTGGACTGAACGATAAGGATGCGGTTGCCATCTCTGCGTACCTGTTTTCCGCCTCCCAAAAGGACTATGAACTGGTAGAAACTTATTCCGGGGGTGATCCAGAGAAGGGTCAAAAATTGTTTGAAAGCGTGGGATGCCAGGCCTGCCATGAACTGAATGGGAAAGGGGAAGTGTTCGGGCCGGACCTGAGCCGGATCGCCGAAAAGGTCAACGCCGATTGGCTGGTGACTTGGTTGAGCAATCCGGAATCCTATAATGACCACAGCATCATGCCTAATTTGCGGCTTCAAAAATCGGAAGCTTCGGACATCACGGCTTACCTGATGCAGTTTGGTGAGAAGCAGGTCAATCCCCAGATTGAAGAGTTAATCCGAAAACCCGATATGGCGGCCTACGGGGAAAAACTGATTCGCGGGAGAGGGTGTTTTGCCTGTCATGATATTAAAGGAATGGAGGATGTTGGGCGTATCGCTCCGGAGCTATCGGCTTTTGGCCGGAAACTGATCCTTGAACTGGAGTTCGGTGATGCCCATGTCCCCCATACCTGGGAATCCTGGGCGCGTACAAAACTGCGAAAACCGGATTCTTTTCGCACGGAGAGGGTTCTGGATAAAATGCCCAATTTTCATCTGTCCGACGATGACATAAACGCTTTAGTTGTTTTGTTGAGGGGATTCAATGGTACCAAAATCCCCGGGCAATACCGCAAGATTCTTAACAAAAAGGAAAAGAGTTTAGAAAGGGGCCGCCGCCTCATTACCAAATACAACTGCAAAGGCTGCCACCATGTTGAGGGAGAGGGTGGGCGCATCCAGAAATACCTGAAAAGCACCGCACAATATCCTCCGCCCCTGGAGAACGGCCCTTACCACGTGGGTGAGCGTATCAAGGGATCTTGGTTGTTTTCTTTCCTGAAAAACCCGACCCCGGTCAGAACCTGGGTGAAAGTGCGCATGCCGACATTTTTCCCGACCGATGAAGAGGTCCGCGATTTGACCGCGTATTTCGAGGCGCTTGCTCCTCAGAAAATCCAATACGAAGCGGGCATCCATGTACAAAAACATTTGGATAGCATTGAAACGGGTGTAAAAATTGTGAATTACATGGATTGCGGAAAGTGCCACGATGAAGGTGAGAAAGGGATAGATTTTTCAATTGCCGGCAGCCGGCTTCGTCAGGAATGGATTCCCCGATGGCTTAAAGACACCAGGGCCTTGATCCCCTGGACCAAAATGCCTTCACATTGGGACAAGGAGGGGGAAAAATACCTTGTCAAAACTAAGTTTAGCGAATTAGAGACCGTCGGTCCCGTCGATCAGCAGGTGAACCATATTAAGGATTTTATTGTTGCCTATAATACCGCCGAATTTGACGATTCGCTGGTCCTTAGTGAAAGTGCAGGAGACGGGGAGGATGAAGAGGACGCTGAGGAAGAAGAAGGGGACGAAGAGGAAGAAGATGACGAATGATTTTGTTCCTTGACAATTAAGATATAAAAGGGCCAAAATTTAACAATAAAAATTTATGAATTAGGTATGAATCATGGAAAATACTGGACTTGAAAATTTTTTGCTGATTGCCACCAAACCGGACAATATTCCCATCGGGACCATGCTTCTTTTTGTGGCTGGGGTATTCTGGGTCGCCATCAAGCAGATGATCAAACATGACCGGTTGATCAAGGAAAATAAAAAAGAGAAGATATGGGATGAAATGATTAAATAAGTGGGCCTCTTTATAATCACATTTGTTGCTTTTGCTGTAGGACTGGTTCTCATCGCCCTTCTTAAGAACACATCCCCGCCCCCGCCTCAAGAGTTAATTCACTTCGATAATCCGGAAGATAAACCCCTTTATCTGGTCGATCCCGAAGCTTTCAAGGAAAAATGCATCGAATTTCTGGAAAAATTCAACCTCGAATACCGTCACTCCGTCTGGGCTAATGACACCGAATTGGAAATCGCGATGGATGACGCCACCCCGGTCGTGGGTGGCACCTATCTGGCCCTCTGTATCATCAATCCGCCTAACAATACTGTGGATGTTATGAAGGTCAAGGGCTTTCTGGACGCAGTGAAGGGGGAGGGGGCCTCCCGGGGTATTTTTATCACCACGGGTTACTTCGCCCATGACGCCGAGAGGACGATCGATGAAGAGCCGGTTGAACTTGTCAACGTGGCCTCATTTGTTTCCTACCTGAAAAAATTCGAGATCTACGAGTGACGCAACAGGAAGATTAATTTGTAACCACCCTTGATATTAAATAAAAACCTTCTGTGATAATATCACCCTGATGAAAATCAGTGAGATAATAAATAACACCCGGCCAGCCTTTTCTTTTGAATTTTTTCCACCAAAAAATGAAGAAGGTTTTATTAATCTTTACAACACGATCGACAATCTAAAACAGTGGAACCCTGCCTTTGTTTCGGTCACTTATGGAGCGGGTGGCAGCACACGGACAAAGACCGTTGAACTCGTAGGCAGGATTAAAAATGAAATCGGCCTTGAAAGTATGGCCCATCTTACCTGTGTCGGCCATTCCGCCGAGGAAATCCGCAACGTTCTGGATTCCCTTCTGAAAAACGGGATCGAAAATGTTCTTGCCTTAAGGGGGGACCCTCCAAAAGGAGAAACCCATTTCGTCAAAACGGAAAACGGCTTCGAATATGCCAATGAACTGGCGGAATTTATCAAAAGCAACTACGAGTTTTGCATTGGCGGGGCGGGTTATCCGGAAGGGCATATCGAATGCCCGGATAAAAAGCAGGATATGGAAAACCTCAAGAAAAAGGTAGATGCCGGTGCCGAGTTCATCATCACACAATTGTTTTTCGATAATCAGTTTTACTTTGATTTTGTAGAAAAGGTCAGGGGTCTGGGGATCGAGGTTCCGATCATTCCCGGCATCATGCCCGTCCTCAACTTTGGACAACTCAAACGGTTCACCAAAATGTGCGGGGCCACCATTCCGGACGCCCTCCAGGCAGAGTTGGAAAAGGCGGAGGAGGATATTGAAGCGGTCCGCAGGATAGGCATTGAATATGCTACTGATCAATGCCGGCAGTTATTGAAAGAAGATGTGCCTGGAATTCACTTTTATACCCTAAATCGTTCTACGGCGACTTTGGCGATTCTTGAGAATTTAAAAGATAATTCGTGATTTTATAATTTATTGTATTTATTTAGTGAGCGTTGCTTCTATTGTGGATAAAATTGGATTGATCGGTATTATTGTTTTGCTTGGGATTTGGGGTGGGGTAACTCCGTCGGTAGAAGGCGATCAACCGGTTGATATTTGGGAGGACATGGTATTGATCCCACCGGGGCAATTTAAAAGAGGATGTAATATTTTCGGATTGCAGCACGGCGCTCCGGAGCACGTAGTTTATCTGGACGGTTTTATGATAGATAAATATGAAGTGACCAATAAAAAATTTGAAGAGATATTTCCTGAACACAGACTGCGGCGAAGCATATTTTCAAAATGTGACAACTGTCCGGTGTCTAAAATAACCTGGTATGAGGCGGCTGATTATTGTTACCTGAAAGGGAAAACCCTTCCCAGCGAAGCGCAATGGGAGAAAGCGGCAGGCGGGGGAAATGGTTGTGAGTTTCCCTGGGGACCCGAGTTCGATCCGGAAAATAAACAGGCCCGTGGGGGGTTGAAACTCAGGGATAACAGTTCTCCTGTGGGCAGTTATCCCCCCAATAAGCATGGAATTTATGACATGGCAGGAAACATGTGGGAGTGGGTCAGCGACTGGCATTCTGTCAATTATTACGGATTTGAGCCCATGTATAATCCACGGGGCCC
>JAYZAN010000065.1:0-11865 GCA_036339675.1 Nitrospinota bacterium | reverse complement strand
AATGTCAGGATTTTGGAGAGAGCTATTTTTTTCCGCCTCTGTATTTCTGGAAGATTTTTCTTTAAGAAATTTTTTAAATACCTCCACTTTGGAGTCCTTCCCAAAATATTTTTCGATCAGCCGGATCCGTTCATGTTCCGTTTTTTTTCATAAAAATCGTTCAAAAGTTTCTGAAAACCCGGCCTGGAAATAGCATCGGTTAGAGGAATCACCTTGGAGTGTTTCGATGCCTGTCCTCTAGATTTGCGGCTCTTCAATTCCTGCATGTAGTGAATTTGTACCATTGCCTTTTTGTTCCTTTCAATTTACGGTTGGCAAACTGTCTTACTCCCAATATCAAGAGCAAGCCCTGTATCAAAAAATCCAGCTTCAATATTTAACCTACAACCTATTAGTTTTTAACAATTTCCGGAAGCGGGAAGGAACCCGGTATAGTTATGAAAATCCCTGAATTTAAGAATTTTTATTATTGGTTATAAAATATCTTACAAGGGGTCGACAATTTACGCTATCCACACCTTTCTTGCCCCCCGGCTACGCCCGGAAGAAATTGTTAATACCTTTTATTGCTCTCAACGATCATCCTTTGCTTTGAAAACATAAGCCCACTGGCCCCGCGCCGGGCCACTCGCCGTGGAGGCAATGTGCCTAACCTCCCAGAGGGAACAATGATCGTCGAGAACAATCGGGATTTCATCCTGTTGGGTCCAGCGTCACGCTGGCACTGGTCGTGGGGGCTCGTATGGTGTAGAATCGAGCTATTTGATTGCATCAACCCTTTTTAAAAATGCTGAAAATCAACGAAATTTATCAGAGTATCCAGGGCGAGTCCTCGTACGCGGGCCTGCCATGCGTTTTCGTCCGACTGACGGGTTGCAACCTGCGTTGTTCCTGGTGCGATACGGAATATGCCTTTTACGAAGGAAAATCCATGGCGGTTGAGGATGTGGTCCGCGAAGTCGACCATTTTAAAAACAACCTGGTGGAGATCACCGGAGGAGAACCCCTGATGCAGAAGGATGTTTATCTCCTAATGAACCGGCTTCTGGAAAAAGGATACAAAGTCATGCTTGAAACCGGGGGATCCATGTCACTCCAAAACGTCCCTGAAGAAGTGGTGAAAATCATGGACTTAAAATGTCCGGGAAGCGGCGAAGAGAACAACAATGACTATGGAAACCTGGAGTTATTGACCCCTAACGATGAGGTCAAGTTTGTGATTCTCGATAAAAATGACTACCTGTGGAGTAAAGACATACTCAACCGGCATCAGGTCCATAAAAAAGCGCAGGTTCTGTTTTCCCCAGTGTACGACAAACTCAGTCTCAAAGATCTGGCGGAATGGATTCTGGAGGATCATCTTTCAGTCCGCCTTCAAACCCAGCTTCACAAATCCATCTGGAGCAAGGACGCCATTGGTGTTTGATGGACCGCCATCCACATTTGAACGGCTCGACTTCGATCCAACCAGGAAAATGAGTCCCCCTAAAAAATCCGCAAAAATTCGTGAACCTTCCTTCGCAAACAATGCGCAAGCAATCAGAATGTCACTTCTCGCATGGTTCAGGAAGCAAAAACGGGAACTCCCCTGGCGGAAGACCGAAAACTCTTATCAAATCCTGGTATCGGAAATCATGCTTCAACAAACACAGGTAAAAACGGTCATCCCTTATTACCGCCGCTGGATCGAATCGTTCCCCACGGTCCACAAGCTTGCCAGTGCCGAAGAATCGCAGGTCCTTAAACACTGGGAGGGCCTGGGTTACTATTCCCGGGCGAAAAACCTCAAACAATCGGCTGAGATCATCGTGACCAAATTTGACGGAATGGTTCCCGAAACGATGGAAGACCTTATTCGTCTTCCGGGCATTGGAAGATACACCGCCGGAGCGATCTTAAGCATCGCTTTCGGGCTCAAGGTTCCGGTTCTGGACGGCAATGTCAAACGGGTTCTTTCCCGCCTTTTCAGAATGAATGAAAACGGCAATAACCGTGAATCGGAAAACCGGCTCTGGTCAAAAGCCGGGGAACTGGTTCCGGAAAAAAATGCAGGCGACTTCAACCAGGCTCTAATGGAACTGGGGGCCACCCTGTGCCTACCGAAAAAACCGGATTGTGAAAGATGCCCACTCAGCGCCATTTGTGAATCAAAACTACATGGAGTTCAGGACAAGTTCCCTCCCGCAAAAACCCGAGCACCCGCAAAAAAAATAAAAGTCAGCGCCGGGGTGATCCTGAATCGGGGAAAGGTATACATCCAAAAAAGGCCGAAAGGCGGGTTGATGTCGGGTCTGTGGGAGTTTCCCGGAGGTAAAGTGGAGAGAGGAGAAACTCCGGAAGCCTGTCTCAGGCGCGAAATCAAGGAGGAACTGAGTATCGATATCAGCGTAAAGAAAAAACTGATGGTCATCAACCACAGTTACACCCGGTTCAGGGTGACCCTCCATGTTTTTCACTGTGAAAAACTTCCGGGACGGATTCGCTCCAATGCTTGTGAACAATGGCAATGGGTCCCTTTAAAAGATCTCAAAGCTTACCCTTTTCCCGCGGCCAATGTTAAAATTGTAGAGTCTCTGATCAACGGCCATAAAATTCGAAAATAATCAAAGCCTTGCTAATTTAAGCGCAAATCAATATCCCACCACCACTCACCAGCTATGTCAAACCCATCCACAATGGGACCAGGATTCAAAGTGACTCTGGTCGGCGCCGGGAGCAACCTGTTTCTTTCTTTGATCAAGTTCATCGGCGGCATATTGGGCAATAGCACAGCCATGATCGCGGACGCTTTCCACTCGCTTTCGGATCTGCTCACGGACGGGGTCGTACTTCTCACCCATAAAATCGGGCAAATCCCGAAGGACGAAGACCACCCCTACGGACACGGCCGCGCGGAAACCATCGGTGCTACCGTTGTCGGCTCCATCATTATCCTGGCGGGATTCGGGTTGGGCTACGAAGTGTGGAAAACCATCGAATCGGGCTTGGAAAAAATCCCAAACTGGATAGCGGCTTTTATCGCGGGACTGTCCATTCTGATCAAGGAAGGGTTGTTTCATTACACCCGAATCGCCGGGGAACAGCTCAAGAGTCCGAGCATCGTGGCCAACGCCTGGCACCACAGGTCCGATGCCGTGTCTTCCATCGCCGCCCTGATCGGGGTGGTGGGCGCCTTGAACGGGCATCCCATCATGGATCCTCTGGCAGGAGGCGTGGTCGCCGTCATCATTATCAAATTTGGTTACGACATTGCTGCGGGGGGCGTGCGGGATTTGATGGATACGGCGTTGAGCGAAGAAAAAACCAGGGAGATCCATGAAGTCCTGAAAAGCATCCCCCAAGTCATTCGCTACCATGATTTACGGGCCCGGGGAATCGGCGGAGAAGTGCTGATGGACGTTCACGTTCAGGTGAAAAACGATTTAACCGTGAGCGAGGGACACACCATTGCGGAAACCGTCCGGAGAAAATTGATCAAGACCCTGGACAACGTTCAGGACGTATTGGTCCATATCGACCCGGAAGACGACGACCTCATCGTACCGGTCTATTCCACCGACCGGGAAGCACTGAAGAAACTGATCGGCCCCCTTCTTTCAGAAACGGAAAATATTACAGAAATGACGAAAATGCAGCTTCATTTCTTCCGGGGGAGGAATATCGTCGATTTATTCATCCGGATGGACCAGAATCAGACGACTGAGGAAAGGGACAGGACTCTGCAACATTTAAAAAAACGGCTGGAATCCGAAAAACAGATTGATGAGATAAACTTTTATCTTGATATCAACCAGAAAAGAAAATAGCGGTCATTCGACGAAGAAGGTATCGTGGTCGGGAAAGACGGGAGGACTGTGGGAATTAAGCATGCTTAAAGATTCCTCGGCGGTTGTAAATTCATGGATGATGCCCGGGGGAACCCGAAAAAAACAACCCTGTCGAAGCGAATAGTCGCGGCCGCCCAGTTTCGCGGAACCCTTTCCGTAAAGCACATAATACAATTCCTCACCCGATTTATGGAAACTTGCTTTCTTGATTTGGCCCGGATGCATATGAACCAGGTAGGCCGAGAACCGGCTGCAGGCTTTCCTCTCCATCAAAGAATCGATCCGGATTCCTTTCAACTCGAAAGAATCAGCCTGTTCAGGCTCCACGAAGACAACTTCATTTTGGGGATCCATAGTGACGCCCGGTATTTAGACCTGTGACTATTTAACAACTTTCAACTGTTTTAAAATATCTCCGGACCATTCAAAAGACAATCGGGACCTGTCCTGGTATAATTTTTTCTGTTGGGCGTAACCGAAGATAAGAGGAAGAGAGACGCTCGGCTCGACAAAGGCCATAGCGTGATTGGCCTTTTTATTGACCTTTCCCCAAGATTGAGCTTCTCCCAGAGTGCTGCCGCTCAAACCGCCCCAGTGGGGAGAATCGGTAGTAACCTGCAGGGCATATTTATGGCCCCCCGTGTTTTTCCCAAACATGTAGGACATCACGATGGAATCATTGATATAGTTTTTGGGCACTCCACCGGCGACATAAAACGCTGCGGTCCGGTTCGAGTTCACGACGATTTGTGTCAGTTCATAATTATCGCGGATAGAATCGATTGAAACTAATTTTCTTCCTGCCTTGCGGGCGACAATATAATGTTCCGTCAAAGCGATTCCTATACTGGAATCGTTGATCGCCGGACAGAATACGGGAATCCCCTTTTTTCGCGCGGCCACCAGGATGGATTCTTCATCATCGATGGTTTCCGAAAGTTTCTCCAGAAATTCACGGCTGGAATAGTTTCTGGGTTCCAATCCGTCAGCGAATTTAGCGATAACCGTATCGCAGTCGGCGAATTTTTCCTCATCGATATAAGTATCGTAGATACGGTTGATGAGAAGATCTTTCAGTTCTCCGTCATCGGCGTTAGGGGTTCCCCGGAAATGACCGCCGCCCATCGCCGCATAAAAATCCTGATACAAAATCGCCCCGGTAGATACAATGACATCCATCATGCCGTGGTGCACCATGTCCCGAATCACTTTTCTCAGTCCGGCCGCGATCAAGGGCCCGGCGAGACCGAGCATGATGGTCGGCCTTTCCTTGTCTGTGAGCATTTTTTCAAAAACATCCGCGCATAACCCAATATTCCGCGCCTGGATGGAGGAGGTTTTGAAAAACTCCACCAGATCCGCCACATTGCCGATCTTGTCAAAATCAACCTGCTTAACCCGGGAATGGAGAATTTCTTCTTTCCGGACTTTGTCTTTTTCGCCCATGGGTTCGGGCAATAAAAAATCCTTGTAAGACATTTACTTCTCCAGATGGTGAATCTGTCAATGAAAGGGGCATCTTAACTTCCGCATTCCTGAAGGTCAACCCCCGGCCACTCGCCGTGGGGGCAAATGGCTAAAACTCTAACTTATACTCAAAAATTACTAACCGCAAATATACGGTTCGACCTATTCCCCCCGGGCGTGGCCCGGCAAACTGCCACCCATAAAACAAAAAACCCCGAAGCGTTTGCTTCGGGGTCGGTTCGCTCAGAAAAAAAATCAGAGGCGGGAGCAAAGATCGCCGGAATGGGATTTGGTGTCCACCTGTTCGATGGCTTCCTTTATGTTTCCGTTTTCGTCGATGACATAAGAAATCCTAGAGGCATACTGGTCATTGGAACTTTTAACGGCATGATAGGCCAATGCGATGTCCCGATTCACATCGCAAAGCAACTGATAGGGAAAGGAATATTTTTCGGCAAACACCTTGTTGCCCGCTTCGTTATCCAGACTGACACCGAGGATCACCACGTTTTTATTCTTAAATTTTTCAAAATCATCACGAAACCCCTGTCCTTCCATAGTGCAACCCGGAGTATCCGCCTTAGGATAAAACCAGAGCACGACCTTCTTTCCCCGCAAATCTTTCAGGCTCACCGGATTTCCATTATGGTCATTCACCGTAAAATCCGGAGCCTCGGTTCCTACTTCAAGCATAAATGTTCTCCTTTTAATTTAATCAATTTGGGAAAAATCCACCTTGCATTATCCGGACTATTTCTGCATTCAGGATTTAGATGCACGGCGAACCATTTGGAAGCAAAATATCCGGATGGGGGAGAGTCAGGAACTGTTCAAAATACTTTCACCAAGAACCAGGTCTTCCCGGCGTGTGATTTTAATATTCAATTCCGAACCTGGAACGATTTTGATTTCGCCGCCCATGCGCTCGATCAAAGAACCTTCATCCGTACCATAGAAAGAATCCGCGGCGGCCTTCTGGAACGCTTTATGGAGCACACCATATTGAAATGCCTGGGGAGTCTGCACTTTCCAGATACGCTCGCGATCCACGGTGCATTCCACAAACCCTCCCGGGTTCACCTTTTTAAGGGTATCACCGATCGGGACGGCGACAATTGCTGCACCGTGGCGTTTCGCCGCTTCGACCGATTCGAGGATCATTTCCACGGTCACAAAGGGCCGCACCCCGTCATGAACCACCACGATATCGGTATCTTTGTCCAACGCCTGAAAACCGTTGAACACCGAATCCTGTCGTTTTTCCCCGCCTGCCACCACTTGTGTGACGATGCTGGATGTTTCCAGCCATTGGGCAAGCGTGGTCTTCACTTCCTGTTCCGGGCCCACCAGAACCAGCGAATCGATGATTCCCGAGCGTTCGAAAACCTCCAGCGTATGATTGAGAATAGGTTTCCCGTTGAGAAATAAAAACTGTTTGGGAGTAGGAGATCCTATACGCGTGCCGCGCCCGGCGGCGGGAATGATGGCGGAAATTTTCATGGTTCAAGCTCAGAAAACGACATCAAACGCCTCTGCAAGGGATTTTACATATTGAAGGTCCATGGAACTTTTCGGAAGCCCCCGCCCCTTTTTCGCTGAAAAGGGGATGACGCATCGTTTAAATCCGAGTCTTTCCGCTTCCGCAAGCCTGGCCTCCAGTTGCATGACCGACCTCACTTCCCCCGTCAGACCCACCTCTCCGATCATCACCGTTTGCGGATCGATCGGTTGATTTTTGAAACTGCCGGCGATGGCGGCGGCGGTCCCCAGATCGGCCGCCGGTTCTGCCAGTTTAATCCCTCCCGCGACATTCACGAATATATCCTCCCCAGACAACCCGAGTCCAAGACGTTTTTCCATGATCGCGACAAGAAGGGTCATGCGGATCTGGTCGAATCCGGAAACCGTCCTTCTGGGTATGCCGATGGACGAGGAAGCGCTGACCAATGCCTGCACTTCCACCAGAAACGTCCGGCTTCCCTCCAAGCTGGATACGATGACGGACCCCGGAGAGTCCTGGGATCGTTCGGATAGAAAGATTTCTGACGGATTGTCCACGGGAACCAACCCGTCCGCTAGCATTTCAAAAACGCCGATTTCAGGGGTGGGACCGAAACGGTTTTTGATGGTCCGCAAAATTCGATACGATTGGCCCCGCTGACCCTCGAAGTATATCACCGTGTCCACGATATGCTCCAGGGATTTAGGACCGGCAATCGCCCCGTCCTTGGTGATATGCCCGATCATTAACGCGGGCAGGGAGCGTTTCTTGATATCCTGAAAAACCTTGAAGGCCACCTCCCGGACCTGCCCGATGCTTCCAGGAGCCGACTGCAGTTCTTCGGTAAAAAATGTCTGGATCGAATCCAGAACCAGAATGGAGGGCTTTACCCTGTCAAGCAGGCGAAGCACTTCTTCGATACAAATCTCGGAACCGATAAGAAGATTGTCCGACAACGCGTTGAGTCTCTCCGCCCGCAATTTGATCTGCGACGGGGACTCCTCACCCGAAACATAAAGGACCGTTTTCCCCGATTGGGCGACCCTCCCCATACTTTGCAGTAGAAGAGTCGACTTGCCAATTCCTGGATCACCGCCGATCAAAACCAGGGATCCTGCAACCAGCCCGCCCCCCAATGTCCGGTTAAACTCGTTCAACTCCGTCGAAAGCCGGTCTTGGGATAAGGTTTGAACCTGGCTGACCGGCAGAACACCCCCGCCGTCTTGGGACCGATCCCCGGTTGGGGAACGACGGGAAACAGCGGCCGGTCTCACACGTTCCTCGGCAAACGTGTTCCATCCCTCGCAACCCGGGCATTTTCCCAGCCACTTCGGCGCCCGATGGCCGCAACTTTGACAAATAAATTCTGACTGGACTCTGGCCATTTATTCTTATTTCATATGAAAAAACGAACCGGATAGGAGAGAACCCCCTGAAATGGGGAAACCAATTATTGAAGCAAATGGCCCAAGAAGAAATTCTATGAAGAAGCCGGTTCTCCAGTTACTTGTCCTTCGCGGGTTTGGATGAACCGCGGGTGCGGATTTTTTTGAGAGCCTTTTTGATGTCGTCGTTGCGGGAAATATTGACGTTGGCCTTGCGTTTTAAATCCCCTAGCGCTTCTTTGATCTCGCCCTGGCTTCCCTTCACCTCATTCAGGGCATTTTTCACTTCTTTCTGAATCGCTTCTATTTCCTGTTGGGATTTCATCACATCGCCCACTTTCGACTGCTCCAAGGCGATGGTTTTTAAAATCTCGATCAACTTGGCGAGTTTTTGATTGGCAATATCTATGTTGCTTTGGGTGTCTTCAAGCTTTGCAACCGTTTGATCCAGCTTCTCCTCCAATTGAGCGGAATGCGTGGCGATCGCCTTGGACGAGTTCAGCAAGTCCGTATTTTGAGTTTGCAGGGCCTGTAGACCATCGGCCGTTGCCTGGTTACCCTGCACAATAGATTCCTGAACACTCTGCCGGTCACCTTTTATCTTGGCTTGAAAGGCGATTTGTTCTTTGGAAATATTATCGAGGCGGCCGTCCAGTATTTCTTTCAGTTTGACCACCTGGTCATGGTTGAGTTTTATATTCTGGTTGGTGATTTTAAGGTTTTGACCGATTAATTCAACCTGCCCTTTGGTCACCTGTTCCTCCGCGAAGCTTTTACCCAGAATTTCGATCAATTTCTGGTTTTTTAAATCTATTTCAGAAAACCCGGCTTTAATGGACTCATTATTTTCTTTCAATATTAAGTTGCTGTTCTGGTTTGCCCTAGCCACTTCCGAAAGAAGCGTCCGTCTGTTCTCCGCAATGGTGGGAACCAGTTCTGATTTGATAATGCTGTTGTAGTTTTCCAACGCCTGATTCTGCTGGTTGAGTCCCTGGACGATTGTCTGAAGAGATCCTGTATTTTTATTGGAAATTGCAAGAAAAGATTTATTGTTGGATTTTGCAAGTTTTTCCAGATCTTTTGCCAATTCGTCCGTCAACTGGCTGAATTGATCGTCTAGATCGGATTTTAACTGCTCTTTGCCGCTCCTTTGCTGGGCAAATTCGGCGGTGATTTCGTTTTTGAGGTGACCCTCCAAATCCAGCAACTTCGAATTTGTTTTTTTTATATAAGCGAGGAATTCCATCCGGCTCTGCTCAATGCCCCCCTGTAGTTGGGGTAAGATGCCTTGAATCTCTTTTATTTGTTGCAAGAGGTTTTCCTGGAATTGCTGGATCGATTTGAATTTAATTGTCTCCAGTGTCACCAGGCGGGAATTGATTTTTTTCAATTCAACAAATACACGTTCCCAGTTTTTTTCATCGTCATCAAAGATCCCTGCATTGACCTTATTCCCGCATATAAAAATGGAAAGAAGTAAAAAAAAGAGCCCCGGAATTTTTAATTTTTTCATAATGTCGGTTTCTCAGAAATGAAGATTGAAAAGCTATTCAGAGAAGTGCTCCTGCAAGCGAAAAGGCGAGGAAATAAAACAGCCCGTGATGGATAGTCCATCACGGGCTTTATTATAGCCGAACAAACGGCGGAAGCAAATACGCAACAAAATATTACTCGGCGACTAAAAAGTGCGCCCGGCGATTCTTCCACCAGCAATTTTCATTGCTCTCCATGCAGAAGGGTTTCTCTTCCCCATAGCTGATGATATGGATTCGGGAGGAGTCTACACCTAGTGCAGTGAGATACTGCTTGGTCGAATTGGCCCGTCGTTCACCAAGAGCGATATTGTAATTGTTGGTACCACGCTCGTCACAATGGCCTTGAATCTCCACTCTCATGTTGGGACGGTCCTTCAGAAAAGTGGCATTCTGTTTCAGGATCTTCTTGGATTTCCCGTCCAGGTCATAACGGTCGAACATGAAATGAATGTCCTCCAAATCGGACGTAGCCCTATAAGGCAACAATCGGGCTTCCTGGATACCTTCCCTTTGGGGTACAGGCTCAGGTTGTCCAGAAAAAGGCGGGGAGTCGAAGGAATTGGACTCGCCTCCGCCAGGCATACCAAACTGACCTGAACCGAAATCAGATCTGGTATCATTCGTGATAATGGGAGGCCCAGAAGGCGTATCCATTTCGGTGACATTGTCCTCTCTGAAAAAACCACTGTCAGAACCACTGTCAGAACCACTGCCAGAATCACCGCTACCGCCCGCGCCAAAATCAGATGCGCCGATGGAACCCGCACCCGAACCACCGAACTGGGCCACGCTCGACTCTGAGACCGAACCCTGGGCTTCCATTTCCGGCGGCAGCAGTTTTTTAGAACATGCCCCGGTAACACCGATAAAAATTAGAAGCATTAAAAAACTCAACCATTTTTTGTTTTTCATAACACCCTCGCCTGAATAAAATGAACCTTAAAATAATCTGCTTTCCAAACCCATAATCAAAATCACTTCAAAAATCCGATAACTATCAGATTTAACTGGTCGCTAATAAATTATGGCGGATAAAATGTACCTTATAATTGTAATAAATTATATGGTAAATTTAACAATTTTCAACCCTTTTCTGCATAATCCGTGAAAAAACAAAGTATTTGACAATTAAAGAATAACCTCCGTATTTTAATCGAATGCCCATCGTTATATGTTAAGCAACATGGACCCGATTGGTAAGTTAAAATTTACAAAGCCTGTAGGTTAGGATATGGGTATGAGTAAGTACTTAAACGGCTTTAATTTAAAATAGTTAAATCAAGGGGTCATCTTTTTAGATAGGGAGACCAGGCACCGCTGGACGCACCGCCTGTGATGAAAGTAAGCTGGCGGATTTTCTCGCTTCCCAACCGCTTGATATAAATCTGGGAGGTGCCTCCTCGCTCCGTGTGCCGATAGGCAATGAATCGCCCGTCGGGAGACCAGGTGGGTTGTTCGTTCTCGCCCCGTCCTGTGGTGAATTGCTCGGTCTTCTGGGTATTCAAATCATAAATTCTGATTTGAAATTTTTTTCCGACCCTCGAGGTGAAGGCTATTTTATCTCCATCGGGTGACCAAGCGGGATTATCGTTGTAGGAAGACCCGAAGGAAACTCGTTTGACTCCTCCCTCATCACCTTTTCTGGCGTCCATGACATATATTTGAGGCGCTCCTGTTCCGGAGCGATCGGAAGTAAAAGCAATCTTCTTTCCATCCGGAGACCAGGTAGGGGATGTATCGATATTAAAATGCCGGGTCAACCGGGTCAGTTGCCGCCTTTTTTCAAGAATATAGATTTCCGAATTCTGGTCCTTGCTCAGGACCATGGCTATCCTTTGCGGTTTTAGGGGTGCCCAGGCGGGAGCCGCGTTGAGTCCGGGCAATCGAAGAATCGGTTTTTTAATTCCTTTGCCGATGGAATCGATGATGACCAAATCCGGGTTGTTCGCCCCATAGGAAGTGTAAACGATCCAATTACCATCGGGTGACCATGCCGGGTTGAGGCTGATGGTCCGATCATGAGTCAGTTGCTTTCTTCCCAAGCCGTCAAAATCGATAACATGAATTTCCCGATGCTCATTATCCTTGGAAAGAAAAATAATCTTGGTTTCCGCGACACCGCGTTTACCGGTCAACTGCATCACCACTTC
>JAYZAN010000064.1:0-9643 GCA_036339675.1 Nitrospinota bacterium | reverse complement strand
TAACCAATTGATTAAAAGGGAATTAATTAAAAGGCCCCGGCTCTGTAAAAGTTATTTTGCCTGGCCTGATTTTTTCATATAAAATGGCCCTGAGGTGAAAAATTCGGTTTGAAATTCAGAGTAAAACACAAAATTCGAATTATTAAAGGCAGTATACGGGAACCCTCCGGAATTCCGTTCTTCTTTTTTAATCACCCACCCATATCAAGGATACTCAGACGACAAAATTCCGCTTTGAAAGATATCGAGGGAGACCACCATGTTATTCGCCAGTAAAGAGGACCTGACCCAGCACCTTGAGGGAATCATCCACCTTGAAAACGGGGGCATTCAACTGCTGGATGCCGACCAGTTCCGGGAAAAGGCCGCAGATCGACTGGTGAAAAACGCGGTGCTGAACGAAAGCAGAGAGGTGCGTGCCCTTTCCAGATTCATCATAAAAGCCGCTTCCCAGAAACTCGGTATCTATTCATCCTCCATTCAGGGACTGTATGAAGCGCGAGGCCGGGGGGAGGAAGGTCACGGTTATACGGTGCCAGCCATCAACATCCGGGGAATGGCTTACGAGTTTTCACGGGCGATTTTCAGGGCGGCCCATAAAATAAACGGCGGGGCCTTCATTTTTGAAATCGCAAAATCGGAAATCGGCTATACCCTCCAGTTGCCACATGAACTGGCAACGGTGATCCTAGCTGCCGCCATAAAAGAAAATCACAAAGGCCCTGTTTTCATCCAGGGCGATCATTTTCAAGTCAACGCCAAGAACTACAATAAAGACCCCGAAAAGGAAATCGATGGTCTGAAAAAATTGATCCGGAGAGCCATTAACGGCGGGTTCTATAATATCGATATCGACACATCCACCCTGGTCGATCTCAGCAAACCCACTGTGGTCGAGCAACAAAGAGCCAATTTTGAGGTGGGGGTAAACCTGACCCGGTATATTCGCGAATTAGAACCGGAGGGCATCACCATCTCGATAGGAGGCGAGATCGGCGAAGTGGGCAAGGAGAACAGCAATGAAAACGAATTGCGGGCATATATGGATAACTTCAATGAGTCACTTGTCAAATTAGACACCTCGGCAAAGGGAATCAGCAAAATTTCCATCCAGACAGGCACCTCCCATGGAGGCGTACCCCTTCCGGACGGAACAGTCGCCGATGTTCAACTGGATTTCGATACCCTGGAAAACCTCAGCCGCGTCTCCCGTGAACAGTACGGGCTGGCTGGTGCGGTGCAGCACGGCGCGTCCACGCTTCCCCAGGACCTGTTTCATAAATTCCCGGAACTCGAAACCGCCGAGATCCATCTGGCCACCGATTTTCAGAATATGATTTATGAAAGCGAGCATTTCCCCGCCGGCCTGAAAGAAAATATCTACAAACATTTAAGAACCAAGTTCGCGGACGAAAAAAAAGAAGGGATGACCGACAAACAATTCATTTACAAAACACGCAAAAAAGGATTTGGAGAATTCAAGTCTGACTTATGGAATCTCCCCGACAACGTAAAATCAGAAATTGGAGTTCAACTGGAAGGTAAACTGGACTTTCTCTTTGACAAACTGAACATCAAGAACACCAATGAGGCAGTTAAAAAATCGGTGAATGTGGCTCCCGTGTCTGCCTCCCTGGAATCCGAAATATCCTATGCCTAAGGGGTACCCACCCCTCCCACTCAGACTTTGCCGCCCTTTTCCAACCTGAACCAAAAATTTGGAATTCTTTCATAAATTAATAAATAAAAGGATAAATTTAGTCATCTAAACGTGAACGTCACGTTCCGGGTCTTCCAATTCAAAAAGGGTCTGAGGACAAACCCGCTGCTTCTGGCTCGGTCCTAGATGGCTTTGAGGGCGATGTTCTAGCGGTCGATCGATTCCTTAACTGGCGAGTCGTCCCTGCTTATCCAGTAAGCGGAAATAGGTGTCAAAAGAAACCTGGCACGCCCCATTTAAGATATCGTCCACCTGTTCGAAAGACATCGATGGGATGGAATTGTTCAGTGTTTCCCGAAGTTCTTAATCCCCCGGATCCTTGGACATCATTTGGCCGATTTTGGTAGGCAGGCCGCAGGATATTCCCAGCAATTCCACCAGGAAATGTTTGGCCAGGTTGGGGTTGTCCTCCTGGGAAAGTTTCCGCATCTCGTGTACCTAATGACTTGAACCAGGTTCCATCCCCGTTTAATAAAACCGGATAGATTCATAAATTTTTCATCACCGGGTCAATTAACACGCAGTTTTCGCTTTTTAAACTGTTCCACTTCCGTCAATACCCCAGGGGGGATACTTTCATCGTTGTTGCTCGACCTGATTAAAACGGCCAACCTGGGAGTTTTGACATCGTGAAGGAGTGACCGTGCAAGAGAAAAGACATCGTTTTTAGTCAAGCTTTCTACCGCCTTGATCAGTTTTTTCTTGTACCGAAAATCTCCTTTTTCTTCCGTGGCCAGATAGAACAGGTCGGAAGCCACTTCGCCGATGCTCTCCCCTTCTTTACTTAAAGAAACGATAAGGCTGGCCTGGTACCGCATAAACTCTTCATCGCTTAAATTTTCAAACAGAGCCCGGGAACCCGCCATCCAGGCTTCTATTCTGCGGGCCAGTTCAAACGGGCTGTGGTTGGCGGACTGGATTATAAATTTCAGGAACAGCCGCTCCTCCAGCATCTGATTATAACTCCACACAATATATCCCAACTGTTGTCTGGTACGCATCTGGGTGTAAAAATCGCTCTCCAGGATGGAAGCCACCATCGACAACCTGGCGGAAAGCTCAAAACTTTTTTCACCGGCCTGCAATCCGTAAATAATCGAGTTATTGTTGTCCAATACCTTTCTGGAAAACAGAATAGACTCGCCCGAATCGAGCACCTCGACCACCTGTTCGAACCTTTCTTCCGGGGGAAGCGGTTTGCTCTTGATTTTATCCAGAAGAAAACGGATGCTTTCGCGGACTTTTTCTTCCGACCAGTTGCCGTGGGCCAAACCTGTGATATAAACCTTTTCGTAAAGTTTAGCGACATACGCTTTGACTTTATCGAGTGTCAGAGGCTGAATCGCTTCCAGTCTCTCTTCATCGGTATATTGTTTTTCCAGGAGCATCAGGTAATTGTAATATCCCGCGCGCGAGTAGGACTGGCCAAGTTTTCGGTTCTTCAATCCACGAATCATCGCTTCCTTAATATTGGCGAACTTCTGCTCATCGATCTTGATTTCCATGAGGTTCTGGATGACCAGGTTCAGCAGGTCGGAGATACGCTCCGAATACCCTCCGATGGACAGCACGACCCCTTTTTTCTCCAAGCTCAACGAATAGGAAAGCCCGGCAAGGTTGATGGGGTAGACCATTTCGTTGAGTCCCTCCCCGATAGCCGCATCGTACAGTTTCGCCAGCATCAGGTGTTCCACGGTATCGTAAACAAGTGGTGTTTCTATCCTAAGCTGCATCATCACTTTGGGTTGTTTGAACCGGTGGTCGAACATGAACCAGACTTGGGCACGGTCGTCATCCCAAACCAGATGGGGTTCTTCCCCAACCAGCTGCAGGTTATTCGGAATAAATTCGTTTCCCTTCGGATAAATCATGCCTGAAGCTGGGGGTGGGTTCTTCAACCGATTGAACGAATCTCCTTCAACCTCTGTAATGGAATATTCCGTTCCGTAATATTTGGCGGTGCGGTCCGTCGACAGCGAATTGGCCATCAGCGTGACCCTGAGATTTTCGGGAGTCAGAGTATCTAAAATTTTCCTGTAGGCTTCCGGTTCAAATTTCTTGAACAGGTAGGGCAGCGTTTCAATATCTTTCAAATCGTATTCATGCATCAATGCCGCCCGCCCGGCGGCGAACCCCATCCCTTCATCCTTATTTTTCCATTCAAAATCTATTTTGGCCATCTTCGCGCTTTCCTGATAACTGTATTTTTCTATGCCGTGTTGTTTCAGCATTTCAATATAGGAAAACACCTGTTCGAGAATGGTTTCGTATTGCTCAAGACCCTTTCGGGTCAGGCTCAAATTGATGGTGAAGCTGTTGATGTTGGGATGGCTGAACCCGCCGCCCGCGCTCAGGCTTAAAGCCAGTCCCTCTTCCTTCAATTTAGAGAGGAGCGAACCTTTTCCCTCATGACCGATTATCGAGGCGAGGATACTCTGGGGTTTTCCCTCAAGGTGGTCCACCAGACGAATGGTTGTGAAATCCAGTTCCAGCGAGCGCACATCCTTGATGGACTTGATTTTGAGGAGTCGGTACTTTCCGTTCAGCGATTTGCGGTATTCCGGATCAATGAAAGGTTCTTCCACCTTAAAAACAGGAATCTCGGAAAAAAAATTTCTGACCAATTCCGCCTGGGCTTCTAGGGACAGGCTGGACAAAAGCACCAGCTTCATATTGGAGGCCGCATAATATTTTTTATAGAACGACAAAAGAGCCGGGCGGTTATCTCCCGCCAGGGTTTCCTTATTTCCCGTACCAAAGTTGGATATGGGGTGCCCCGGTTCCGAGATCAGGTCCTTGACATAACTAGCCCTCCAGCCGTCGCTTCGGGTATTTTTGTCGTGCTCGCTGCTCACCGCATTCACTTCCCGCTCGGCATACTTTTCAGCGAATAGGGGAGCTTTGAAAAAATCGCTGAAACGGTCCAGCGCTCCCTCATAAGCGTCATGGGATACCTCAAAGAAATAATTGGTGTTCGACGCAGCGGTATAGGCATTGCTGGCGCCGGAATTTTCGTTCAGATATTTTTTATAGGAACCCGCTTCGGGAAATTTTTTCGTTCCAAGAAAAAGCATGTGCTCCAGGTAATGCGCCAAGCCCATCTTGTCTTTCGGGTCATGTAACTGCCCGACCCCTACCGACAATGCCGCGGCACTCCGATGTACATCCGAATCGTGAACCATAAATACAGCCAGACCGTTGTCAAGAACCATGGTTTTAGTTTGGCGATCGTCCGCTACAGCGGGATTTCCGGAAATGACGAAAAATATGATTAAAAAAACTTGTATTAATAAGGATGAATTTTTAAAAAACACAAAATACCTCCGGGTGATCAGAGTTAAAAACTGTTTGGAATAAGGAAACCCAATATCTTGAAAATAACTCTGGAATTTTTTCTTTACTTTAAAGGGAACCTCTAAAAATTGCCTGCGGCCGTGAGCTTCCCCTTTATTAAAGGGCAAGCAAATCGCCAAAAAGAAAAATTTTGAACTATTAGAGGCGCCCCTAATTATAACTGTCCATTTTGAACTGGAAAACACTTATTTCAAACCTTTAATCCTAAAGACCTATCAGCATAACTCCAAGAACGATCAGGCCTCCGGCAAGGGACCGCTGTCTTCCGAAGGGCTCGCCAAGTCTCCAGCAACCCCAGTACACAACCATCAGCACGCTGGTCTGGCGCAAAGAAACCACCGCGCTAACGGATTCAAACTGAAGCACCACACAGATTAGCCCATAAGAACAAATGGTGAACAACCCCGCCATCAATCCCCACTTCCATTCCCCCCTCCAGAACGTGAACACCTCTCTTGGAGGATTGCGGAATAATAAATAAACAATGTATAAGACGAATCCTATGGAGGCTTCCAGGAAAAAGAAAAGAACCCCGTTGGCAAAAGTCTGGCCGGGAAAATGGCTCAAAAAAACTTCCATACCGCGCTTGTCCACCAGACTGTATGCGACCACCATTGCCAGGGTGAAAAAAGCCCAACGCAAATCCTTATGCAGAATAGCGTCAAACAGATTCCTAAATCCCTGAATCAGATGCCTCTCGAAATGGAGGGCATAAATGGCGATCAGGATCAACAGGATTCCCAAAATAAGGGAAAGATAAAGGCGTTCCCCCAGGAAAAAATAGGCGAACACCGGAACAAAGACAGGCGCCGAGCGGGCAATGGGATACACATAGGAAATATCCTGTGTATTATAGGCACGGGAAAGACAGAGAATATACACTCCGTGGAGGACACCGGATATCGCCGCCCAGAACAGGATTTCTGGGCGAAAAAACTCATAATCAAACAGCGCAAAAAAAACCACCGCCATCAGGACGATCCAGGCCCCCTTCAATCCCGAAAAATATTCCGAGTTTTTACTGGTCTGGGTCTGCACATTCCACATGGCATGGAACAGGCTCGACAAAAGGATCAAACCAATATTGAAGAGGGACAATATGGAAACTCCATAAATTACAACAAAATCCTAAATCAGTTGAAACCACAGATAAACACAGATTCACGCAGATGGAAATATCATTATTTAAATTATTTTAATAATTCTATTTCCTCAAATTGTCCGGTGTTCTTAAAAAAGGATTGCCTTTTCTGTTAATCTTTCTGTGTTCATCTGTATTCATCGGTGGTTCCCCCATTCTAAAGACAAGTTAACCATGCTGAAAAAAATTGCCTACACATTTTATCCGGTCACGGACATGGATCGTGCGTTAGAGTTCTATCAAAACGTTCTGGGGTTCAATCTGTTGTTCAGACAGGATGAATGGGCGGAATTCGAGATCGGCGGCCAGCGCCTGGCCCTGCACAGGGAAAATAAAACCCAGAACGATCCCGCCTCCAGCCGGGCCATCGTTTCTTTCGAGGCCCGGCCCATTGAAAAGGTGATCGATTTCCTGAAAACCAAGGGGGTTCATTTCATCGGCCCTCTTGAGGTGTACCCCTATGGGAAACTGGCCACCTTTATGGACCCGGATGATAATCTCCTCGGCCTCTACGAACCGCCCGGCGCGTCCACTCGCCGTGGGGATAGCCCGCCATGCGGGCAGAGAAATGACTAAAACTCTGACTTATACTCCATAATTATTGAGCGCCAATAAACGGTTCGACCTATTCCCTCCGGGCGTGGCCCGACCCACGCGGAACTCTTGTTAAAACACTGATTGTGCTCCAGAGTCCAACGAAAACCAGAAAAAGCATTAGCCAATTATCCGCGGAGGTTCTCCGCTTGCTACGGGCCAGCGGCTATTGTAATATTGATCTATGTCCAATCCACTGACCCATTTCAATGAAGAGGGCCGTGCCCGCATGGTGGATGTCACCGAAAAAGACTCCACCCAAAGGATGGCCGCGGCAACGGGCAGGGTGTATATGCAGCCGGAAACGTTGCGGCTGATCACCGAGGGCCAGATCAAGAAAGGTGACGTTCTGGCAGTGGCGCAGGTAGCGGGGATCATGGGAGCCAAAAAAACTTCCGAGATCATTCCCATGTGCCACCCTCTCCTGTTGACCAGTGTGAATATCCAGTTCGAAAAGGATTTCACCCCGGATGAACGGACCGGTTTTTGCTCCATCGATATAACCGCGACGGTTAAAGTCACAGGCCAGACGGGAGTGGAGATGGAAGCGCTGACCTCGGTTTCCACGGCGGCCCTGACAATTTACGATATGTGCAAGGCCGTTGACCGATGCATGTATTTCACGGATATCGGGCTGACCCACAAGTCGGGTGGAAAATCCGGAATATTTAACAAGGAAAAGATCGGGGCCTGATAATACTCAGATTCTGAAATTCAATATAATGATTACGGTAAAATATTACGCCAGTTTAAAAACCATCGCAGGCAAGGAAGAGGATCGGTTCAACCTGGGGAGCGAAATCACCGTTCAGAAATTGAGCGAGGAGATCGATAAATCTTCCCCGGAACTGGGAGAAATGGTCCGGGGAAAAAGAGTTCTCGTATCGGTCAACCACGATATCGCCTCCATGGATACCGTGGTGAACGACGGGGACGAAGTGGCCCTGCTTCCGCCCTTTTCCGGCGGTTTATAAAAAGGAAATCTTTATGAGCACTGCAACTTCACCGAATGTAAGAATACAAAAGGAAGATTTCGTCGTCACCGATGAAATCGAAGCCATGAAAAAAGTTTCCCGGAACATCGGAGGAATCGTCACGTTTCTGGGCACCGGTCGTGAAATGTCCAAGGGGGAAAATATCACCAAATTGAACTTCGAGCATTACCCCCAGATGGCGGAAAAGAAACTGGAGGAGATTCGCGTCCAGGCGATCGAGGATTTCAAGATCATCGATATGAGCATCATCCACCGCATCGGCGAAATCGATATCGGAGAGAACATCGTGCTGATCGTCGCGGCCGGGGAACACCGGAAAGAAGCTTTCGAAGCCTGTGAATGGGCCATCGCGGAACTGAAACGCATCACCCCCATCTGGAAACGGGAAACCACCTCCAAAGGTGAGGTCTGGGTGCAGGCTACTCCCTGATTTCTTTTTTCCGGTCCCGCCACCCTTGTATAACTTCAAGGGAGCCGCCGGACCCTCTTCACCTGGAAACTATTTCAAGAGTTTCATCCTCAGTTCCATATCGCCGATATGATCAAGACCTTGCCAGATGACGTCCCTGTCCTCACGATCAATTCCCGTCTGGCACGTTGGCTTCTATTCCAGCACCACAAAAAAAATGTACAGGCTGACCATAAAGTCTGGAACACTCCGGAAAAATTGAACCTCGCCTCCTGGCTCAAAGAGCAATGGACACAGTCCTGGCCAGACCAGTATGTTTTATCCGATTGGCAATCCTTTAAAATCTGGGAGGGAATCATACGCACTGACCCGGAATGTATGGAATCTGGAAACAATTCGGGAATCCGCAAACCATGGACTCTTCTCCATTTCAGAAGCGCCGCCGAGCAGGCCGCAAAAGCCTATTCCTTGATCCGCGAATATCACCTGAACATCAATCTCGGAGCCCTGCAAACGACACATGAAACACGCCTGTTCATAAATTGGGCGCGCCGATATGAAAAACGCCTTGACCAACTGGGGGCTATCGACCCATCCTCTCTGATCGATCATGTCCGACAGGCCATGGGCAAAGGGAAAATAACAGTCCCTAAAAAAATTGTTCTGGCCGGATTTGAAGAAATCAATCCTCAACTTCAGATTTGGATCGATTTTTTAAAGAGCAAGGGAACAGAGGTCAATCTCGATCCTGATCCCCAATCCCCTATTCTCTCCTGGGAAAAATTGATTCAGGGTAAAAACATCCGGATCGCCCCTTTTTCTGACCGTAAAAACGAGGCCATCCATTGCGCGAGATGGATTCGCTCGGTTCAACAACCAGGAAAGAACATTGGGATCGTCGTTCCCGAACTTGAACTTTACCACCGAACCCTCAAAAACGAATTCAAGGCCGAGCTAGCGCCAGCCTCGGTCTATCCCTGGGAGGATACCGAACTTCCTTTCAATATATCCCTTGGTACATCCTTGTCTGAAGAAGCGATGGTTCAGGTTGTATTGCAGCTATTCACCACTCCCCGCTCCCACATCCCATTAGAAAATTTTTTATATGTCCTCAAAAGCCCCTTTCTTAAAACCAAAACTGCCGCAACCTGGGATCTGGAGCTGAGTTTGATCCGGGAAAACACAGTCAACGTCCATCTACAACAATTGGA
The DNA here is from genome assembly GCA_036339675.1 of Nitrospinota bacterium. GTDB lineage: Bacteria > Nitrospinota > Nitrospinia > Nitrospinales > VA-1 > JAYZAN01. Next base: position 219 of record JAYZAN010000064.1, on the reverse strand, counting down.
AAATCAACTCAATCTCGAAAAGGATTCGGAACTGAAATTTCTGGTTCAAACATGGCGGCAGGTCATCGATGATAAAAGCAAGCTCCTGCCAAGCCAATGGGCAAAACAAATTTCTGACATTTTAAAAGAACTGGGATGGCCTTCAGGCAACCGAAAATTAACTTCCGGGGAAGCCCAGTGTTTAAAAAAATGGAACGAATGCCTCGATGAGTTTGCATC
>JAYZAN010000063.1:0-7724 GCA_036339675.1 Nitrospinota bacterium | reverse complement strand
GCAGGCTGAATCCCGAAAACAAGACCGATGACCGATGAAAAAATAAATGCCAGGACAAAAGGTTCCCAGGTGATTCTCGTGGGAATCCAGTCCATTTTTTTCAGCGAATAGCAAATGGCCAGCCCGAGCACAATACCAATGATACCGCCCAGTATGGAAACAAAAACGGATTCGAACAAAAACTGCTGAGTGATGTCAGACCGGCGAGCCCCAAAACAGCGCCGAACACCTATTTCCCGAGTCCTTTCACGAATAGACACCAATAAAATGTTCATGATCACAATCCCACCCACCAGAAGTGAGACGGTAGAAATAAGCAGAAGCATCCGGTTCAAGGCCTGGGCGGATTTCGTAACCCATTCCATGATCCCTTCCGGGGTCACGAACCTAAAATCGTCATCCGCAAGAGAGGAAAGGTTATGGTTTTTTCTCAATACCTGACGCACTCCTTCCATTGTTCCCCGGGTTTGACCCGGGCTCATCGCCATCACTTTAATGCTGTGCAGGTAGGTCTGGTTGGTCAGCCTGGACATGGAGGTCATCAGCGGAATAATCGTTCTGTCATCCGGATCATACCCGCTCTCGGTTAACCCTTTTTTCTCCAGCAGACCGATGACTTCAAAGAAAACCGTTCCGATCCTCACGCTTTTTCCGATGGGATCTGTATCCGCGAACAGTTTTTCAGCGGGAGTGGCACCCAGAACAACCACCCGCCTTTTACGTTTCATATCATCCTCAGCAAAAAAGACGCCATCAGAAAGCTGCCATGACCTGGCGACCTGCCATTCGGGAGTGGCGCCATATACCCTTGTAACAGTGGAATTTTTTTTATAAATGACCCGCATTCTTTTTCTCTGCCTGGGAACGACAAGACGGACGGAAGGCATGGCGGAAATATCATCGGCATCTTCCAGGGTCAGGCTGGTGGTGTTCCTCGACCTTGCAAAGAACAGACGCCCAGCCCCCGCATATACTGAAAAGGAATCCGGCCCGAACCCAAGGCTTGTTATACGGTCCAGAACCTTCGCCTTGGTGCCTTCCCCGATGGCCACTATCACCGTCAACGAGGCGATACCGATGACGACTCCCAGCGTCATCAGTAACGTGTTGCCCTTATTGAGCCGCAACCCGCGAATGGCTTGAAACAGGTTTCTGTATATCCTCATTGGATTGGTCCGATTCGATTTGCCCGTCCCTGATGGAAATTATGCGCCTCGCATGCCCGGCCACTTCCACATCATGCGTGATGATAATGATGGTCTTTCCTTCCCGGTTCAGGAGATCCAGAATGTTCATGATCGCGGCACCGTTTTTAGAATCAAGATTGCCCGTCGGTTCGTCCGCCAGGATGATTTTGGGATTGTTGATCAATGAGCGGGCGATGGTCACCCGTTGCTGCTCTCCCCCCGAAAGCTGGCCCGGCGTATGGCCCATGCGATGCTCCAGTCCGACTTTCTTCAATACTTCATGAACACGGTCTTCTGCATTCCGGGGAACCTTCCGGCAGTATAAAAGGGGCATCATGACATTGTCGAAGGCCCTGACTCCCGGAAGAAGGTGGAACGCCTGGAACACAAAACCAATTTTTTCGTTCCGGATGTTGGAAAGTTTCCGGTCGTTGAGTTTTCCCACCTCTTCCCCGTCGAGAACATATCTCCCTGCGGTCGTTTGCGAAAGGCATCCCATAATAGTCATCAACGTGCTTTTACCGGCCCCCGACGGTCCGATAATACTCACGTACTCGCCCTCTTTAATATTAAGGAAAATTCCCTTTAGCACCTCGGTTTCGAAACCGACATTCCGGTAGCTCTTGCTTATGTCATGCATTTCGATGAGACTCATCTTCGCCTGGACCTCTTTTTTCCTTTTTTGTCCATTTTAGGTTTTATTGGTATCCCCACCTCTTCATTTTCCTCCAAGCCGGATATAACTTCAATGAAGGCACCGTCACGCCAACCGATTTTAATATCCTTTTCCTGCAATGGGCCATCGCTCCGGGTCATGGCAAATGTTTTCTTTCCGGAACGCTTGACTGCTTCCTTGGGGATCGCCAGAACTTTTTTGCGGGTTCCTGTAGTGATAACCACATTAGCCGTCATCTCGGGCCTTAAAAGACTGATGTTCTTCTCGTCGATTTCAACGATCACCTCATAGTTGACCACGTTATCCTTGATGACCGCCTTAGGATGTATTTCCCGGATGACTCCGGGAAAAAACTTGTCCGGAAACGAGTCCACAGTAAAAACCACTTTCTGATCGGGTTGGACACGGCCAATATCCGTCTCGTCGACAAAGGTGGTGACTTCCAGTTTCCTGAGGTCGATGAGGGTCACAAAGGTCGGTGCGTTGAGACTGGCAACCACCGTTTCTCCCTCCTGCGTGGAGATGAACGCTACGATCCCGTCGATGGGAGCCGTCACGGTAGAATAGGACAACTGGGTGACCTCTTCCTGAAGATTGGCTTTGGCTTTTTCCACCATGGCCTCCTGCAGTCTGACGTCGTTGTCCAACTGACTTTCCGTGAGTTTCAGTTCTTCCTCTGCCAGTTTGATCCGGGCTTTCAACACCTTCACACGTTCCTCGGTCTCTTCCACCTCGGTGATGGAAACGATCCCTTTTTTATTCAACTCGGTGTTGCGTTCGAGCATTTTGTCAGCCAGACTGCGCTGGACCTGTAATTCCTCCAGTTCCGCCCGGGCCTTGTTGATCTTCAAAGGGCCTTCCTGCCTGGTCTTCATCAACCTAGCTTCTTCAGCTCTGAGATCAGCCTTAAACCTCGCCACCCGGGCCAGAAGATCCTCGTGTTCGATGACGGCGATGACATCGCCAGACTTTACAAAATCACTAATCTTCACCCGCAACTCTTCCAGTTGGCCTGAAATCCGGGCTCCTATTTTAACCTCCGCGCCTGTTTTGAGCGTCACGGTCCCGGTGGCCAGTACTTTCTGATGAATGTCTTTTCGAATAACTTTTTTAAATTCGTAATTGCCCGGAGAGGGGGCACGGCTCTTGGATTCACCGACCATCTGCTTCAGCTTGACCATCACCGGCTTGAGATGGCCTTGCTGATGCATCCAATAGAACGCTCCACCCAGGGCCACCAGGAACAAAAAACCCCGAATCTTCCGAAAAAATGCCATTCCTAACTCTTTCTCTTTATTTCCGTATAACCGGATTCTAACACACCCCCCGATAGGACCATGCCCCATAATTCTATGATTTATGGTATTTTATGAGCATAACCTGTCTATTCAACCATCGGCGGAAGCATCTTTAACTTGAGGGGTCCCGTGGAAAATTTTAAGGATACTTCAAAACCAAAACAATCCCGGCTGGGGTTCTATCTCGGCATCGCATTTTTTCTGTTTGCGGTAGGACTGTTTGCTCTAGTCAAGCTGATCAATATAGATTCTCTTCGCGAACCGATCACCTCGGCCCTATCGAAGGCCACCGGACTCCAAATTGAAATCCAAACCCTCAGCCTGGACCTGGCCCAGGGATTGAAACTCAAATGCGGAGGGGTGAGCGTGCGATCCCCGAATATTCATCGCGAACTGTTCACGGCGCAAGAGATGCTCCTCGATGCCGAGCTGCTTCCGCTGTTAAATAAACAGATAAAAATCCGCAAGGCCTCTATCGTCCAACCCGTTGTCCGGATCACGCTGAAAAAACCAGAAACCAAAACGGAAATGCCCTCATCAACAAAGCCTCCTTCTCCGGCAACCCCCGGTGCGGGCTCATCGCCCGGGGAAAGTCCCATCGACAGAATGAGATCGATCCTGAAACAGGCGGAACTGAACATACAGAATATCGAGATCCGGGACGGGCTCCTCCTGCTGACCTTTGAACAGGGAGCCTTCTCAAAAGAAATCCCTGTTCATATTTCCACGCAACTCAAACTCTTAAGACAGGGTCCGGAAAAAATCGACGCCATAATCAAACCCATCGAAGCAAAATTAGAAAATATCCTGCTCCATGGAGACGCTCTTGCCGAGGATCTTCTTTCTCCTAATGCCAGCCTCAACATCAACCTGAACCTGTCGCCCATGGCCCTGAGCGATATCCATTCCTTAAAACCCCTGCTTGCGCCTTCCAGATATGAGTCCCTGGAGCAATTGGGAAAAGGCAAGCTCGAAAAACTCGTCCTTAAAATCAAAGCGCCTCTGGCAAGCGTTATAGACCCGGACAAACTACAAAATTCAGCGCAGGCAAATTTTAATTTTTCACTAAAAGACTGGAAAGCAAAAAAATTTAAAATTTCACAGATCACAGGCGAAGGCCACTGGGAAAACGGAAACCTCAAACACAAGACTGAAGGCACGCTGTTCGGAGGCGGATTCAAACTGGACGGAAACCTGGATGTGAGAAATGTTTCAATGCCGACCATCGATACCCACCTGGGTTTGGAAGGTATCGACTGGGCCCAAGTCAAAAGGTTTTACATGGACGCCTGGACTCCCGTAAAGGGAACCGTGTCTGGGTCGTTCCACATTAAAGGCCCTCTTCCCAAAAACAGTGAAAATCCCCTGAGCCGGCTCCGGATTAAAAACTCCATACAGGCCAGGAATATTTCCCTCACGGTACCCAAGGAGTTCAACCCCCTGAAAATGGAAATAAGCCGATTGGCCCTGGAAGGAACCCTGGAAAAAAATGACTTCATCCACAACATCACGATGGACGTGTTCGGAGGTGAGATTAAAGAAAGGGGTGTCCTGCGGCTTTCAGGAAATACGCCCACACAGATCGACTCGACGGTCGAATGGAAACAGATGGATCTTAAAGAAATAAAAATTGCTGACAACAAACCCTGGATGCCTCTCGGCGGGAAAACTAGCGGCACGCTGCATCTCAAAGGCCCACTGCCTAAGGAAGGGAAATCTCTCCTGGACAGGCTCCAGGCCACAGGTTCCATCGAAGGTGAAAACATTTCCCTCTCTGTACCCGAAAACCTGCGTCCCCTGGAAATCTCCATACCGCGCCTTAAGGCCGAAGGAACCTTGAAAAATAACCGGCTGGTTCACAAACTCAAAGCCGCCCTGTTCGACGGGGAAATCGAAGAACAGGGCTCCCTGGATCTTCCGGTGCAGTCCGGGTCACCTTCCATGCTCGAAACCGCGGTTCAATGGAAACAGTTCAACCTGGCTCATTTGCAAACCCCTGCAGAGGGGCAATGGATTCCTTCAAGCGGCAATACATCTGGGAATTTAAAAATCAGAGGCCCCCTTTCCGGCGATGCGAATAGGGCCGGTAACCTGCTCACCTATCAGGGAACGGTGAAAGCGGAACGACTGGTACTGGGCACCCCCGAACCCAAACATTCAATAGCCGGGATCACTCTTGTTCTTAAGGAATCGTCCCCGAGCAAAACCACCGCCCAGGTACAACTCAAAGACGTAGTTCTGCAAAACACCTCCTTTAAAAAAATACAAGGCGTTTTGGGAGTTGAATCCTATACCATCCGCCTGACCAATGGCCTAGTTGAACCGAAGCACGGAAAGATCCTCCTCAAGGGAACGTTCCATCCCCCCACACAAACCTACCGGGCGGCTTTCAAGGGAGAAGGCCTTCATGTCGAGGATTTCGCCCCGGATCTTTCAGGTCCGGTTGCATTCAACGGAAAACTGCAGGGGGATTTAAGAGCCCTGCAGGAAGCGAAGGACCGGGGACAACCCACGAACTACAAGCACATCCTCCGTGGGATGACGGGGCTCGCCAGTTTGAACCTGACCGAGGGCAGCATACGCCTGCCGGAATCCTTCGAAGCTATCCTCAACCTCCTTAATCCGACCGCCATCGCCACCGCCAAAAAGGGCGGGTTGAATTACGAATTTTTAAAAGGTGATTTCCAGATACAGAAAGGCGAACTGCTCACCGAGAACCTGGAGCTCAAAGGCCCGCAACTGAGTTCCAGCGCATGGGTGCAGGCGAACTTTCATAACGACAAGCTGGCGGGGGAGATCAAGGTGATGCCCCTGGAAATGCTGGACACCTTGGTCAAGGCCATCCCCCTCCTGGGCCAGATCCTGACCGGAGGGAAAAAAGGCGGTGTGATAGAGACCTACTTCGATTTAAGCGGCACGATCGAGGAACCAAAAGTGTCCCTCTCGCCCACAAAGTCCCTGTTGCAGAAACCGGGGCGCATGCTCAAAGGGCTGATCGATATTCCAGGCTCCCTGAACCAGCAGTAAAAAAGATGCGTTTCATTTTTTCACTCACAATCTTTCTCCTGCTTTGGCCCTCCCAGGCCTGGGCCCTGGAACCTTACACGCAAGATATGATTCTGATTCCCGCAGGAAAAATCAACGATGTCTCAGTGGATTCCTTTTACATCGATCCGTTTGAAGTGACCCAGAAGGAGTACCAAAAGGTGATGAACGTAAACCTTTCCTTCTTTAAGAACCCAGATCATCCGGTGGAGAAAGTGAACTGGTACGAGGCCAGCCAGTACTGTCAGAAACTGGGCAAACGCCTGCCCACCGAATGGGAATGGGAATGGGCGGCCCGGGCAGGGACCGATTCCGAATTTTACTGGGAGGGCAGTTCACCCGACGAATTCGCCTGGCACAAGGGAAACTCGCAAAAACAATCGCACCCCGTAGGACAAAAAAAGCCGAACGGATTCGGGCTTTTCGACATGGCTGGGAACGTCTGGGAATGGACGGCACGCGATCATGAAAACGGCGGTAACGTTCTTCGTGGCGGGTCCTGGAGAAATTCAGAAAACAGCCTGGCATCATCCAAAAGAATCCTGGGACTTCCCATCCACCGGTTTCATTATGTCGGGTTCCGCTGCGCCCGCCGGGCAACGCCCGGGGAAAAATAGCTAATACCTTCCCGGAACCTGCGATGACCTTGGGGCACAAGATAAGGTATTAACTCATTCCTTCCCGCGTAGCGGGCCAGCGTGACGCTGGACCTAAAAAGTTAAACTTTATCCCGCGCTCAGAAAGTTAAAGATAATATTTTACGGCTTCGCCATCTGGCCCCACGGCGAGAGGCCCGCGTGATAGTTTATTCTTCTGCCTTAGAATGAATTCTGCTAAACGGACTGGACGGTTAGGTCCTGATGGAGCTGTTGTTTGAGCTGGGTCTGGATGTATTGCAGGGTGCCCGTTGTGGAGGTGGGACAACTGCCGCAGGCGCCCTGGTAATGGATCTTCACGTTGTTTCCCTCGATGCCTTTCACTTCCACCCCGCCCCCGTCCTGGGCCAGGTTGGTTCGGATGGACCGGTTCAGAACCATTTCAATGGCATTTATTTTTTCCTCGTCAGACATGGAGGAAAATTTTAAGATATCGACTTCGATCTTTGCCGCTTTATTGGACTGGTACAGGGTGACGTTGTTGTCGATCACCTTCCAGACCTGGTCTTTTAAAGGATTCCAGTCGGCAGATTCCTCCTTGGTGACGGTGACGAAGTTTTCCATGACGAAGACATTGATCACGCCGTTCATATTAAACAGGGCTTCGGACAATTTGTCTCCCTTGCAGTCGTCTTTAGAGGTGTAGTTCAGATTGCCATGATCCAGGATCTGCGAATTCAAGACGAACTGCAGGGCGCTGGGGTTGGGCGTTTCGCGCGTGCGAGCCACCTTGATCCCGGAAACTTTCGCGGAGGGTTTGGCCTTGGGAGGGGCGGGTTTGGACTTTTCCTTGCCCTCATTTTTTTTCGCCTGGAGCGCCAGGACTTCACTCAGTTTCACAGAACGGCTCTTTCTGAAAAAT
>JAYZAN010000062.1:0-11901 GCA_036339675.1 Nitrospinota bacterium | reverse complement strand
TTTGATTTCGTATTCCGAGCCAATGATATCGCCGGCAATGGCGCCCAGCATGAGGACTTTCTCCTTCGGGAAAAGGGAACGTGTATGCATTCATCATGAAGGGATGCCGTTCAAAAAGCAAATAGAACCCGTGGAAGAAACGGTTTTTCCAGGTTGACGATTCCGGGAGGAAAAGGTTTTGCCCACCAGGCCGATAATGATTTACGACGGCGACTGTACGTTCTGCCGCTACTGGGTTTCCCGCTGGAGCTCCGCGACCCGGGGCCGGGTGGAATATGCCCCTTCCCAGGAAGTCGGAAAACATTTCCCCCAGATCCCGCCGGAAATATTTCAAACATCCGTCCAGCTCGTCGAAACCGACGGCAAAGTCTACGAGGGGGCAGAAGGAGTGTTCCGTGCCCTGGCGCAGGCCCCCGGGAAAAGATGGACTCTGTGGCTGTACGAAAAACTCCCCGGGTTTTCTTCGCTGACTGAAACCATTTATCGTCAGGTGGCCGAGCACCGTCATCAATTCGGCCTGGTATCACGCTGGATATGGGGGACGGAATATGTGGAGCCGGAATATTTTCTCCTGCGCCGCCTGTTTCTCATTTGTATCGGGATCATTTATTTCATTGCCTTCTTATCACTGTGGCAGCAGGTGGTAGGGCTGATCGGAAGCCGGGGCATCGTCCCCCTCGAAGAAACCCTGAAAGCCTATGAACTCCGGTTCGGAGCCGAGCGGTTCCAGGTCATGCCGTCGGTATTCTGGCTAGGCTCCAGCGACGGCTTCCTTGAAGGGTTGTGCTTGGCCGGCATGGGGCTATCCCTGCTGGTGCTGGCCGGAATTTCCCCGGTGCCCGCGTTGGTCCTGTTGTGGTTCTTCTATCTTTCCTTTCTGGGCGGGGGAAACGTGTTCATGGCCTTTCAATGGGATACCCTGCTGTTGGAAACCGGGTTCCTGGCGATCTTCCTCGCCCCCGGAGGAATAAGGCCCCGGCTTTCGAGCGAGGCGAAACCGTCCACATTAATATTGTTCCTTTACAGGCTCCTGCTGTTCAAGGTGATCTTCTCATCGGGGATGGTGAAGCTGCTGAGCGGCGACGAATCCTGGCGCAACCTGACCGCCCTCATGTTTCATTATGAAACCCAGCCTCTGACCACTTGGGTGGGATGGTATGCCCATCAACTGCCCGGCTGGTTTCAGAAATTTTCTGTGCTCGGGGTGTTCGCCATTCAGCTACTCGTGCCCTTCCTGATATTCGCCCCGGGCCGATTGAAGTGGCTGGCGTGTTTTTTGTTGTCCTTTCTGCAGATCCTCATCATGCTCACCGGCAACTACTGTTTTTTTAATCTACTAACCCTGGCTCTCTGCCTGTTTCTTCTGGACGATGCAACATTCAAAAAACTCATGCCTTGGTTTGCTGAAATATCTGCAACCGGTGTGGGCAGAAAAAGAGAATCCCAATTCAAGCAATTTCTAGTGAGTGCGGTGGCCGTCATCATCATATTCATTACATTCACCATTCAGCTTCTTCCCTTGGCAATCCGCGATATCGATTATCCTGATCCGGTTCTGTCCTTGTATGAAGAGGTACGGCCCTTTCGCTCGGTCAACAACTACGGTCTGTTTGCCGTGATGACGACCTCGCGTCCGGAGATCATTCTGGAAGGCAGTGACGATTTCAAAACCTGGAAAGAGTACGCGTTCAAATGGAAGCCAGGTGATCTCAACCGGGCGCCGGGGTTCGTGGCTCCGCACCAGCCGCGGCTGGACTGGCAGATGTGGTTCGCGGTTTTGAGTTCCTATGAGCGCAACCCCTGGTTTTTACGCTTTATGGTCCGCGTCCTCCAGGGATCGGAAGCAGTGATCTCCCTCCTTGACCACAATCCTTTTCCCGATAAACCACCGCGTTATCTGAGGGCGGTGGTGTACGAGTACCGCTTCACCGATTTCACGGAGAAAAAGGCGACGGGCAACTGGTGGAAACGGGAACCAAAAGGTATGTACGCCCCGGTCCTTAATTTACCTGCCGGGCTACGCCCGGAGGGAACGAGTTAATACCTTGTCATGGTGACGATGTGTTTTTGAGCACGATTCAAGTTTTATCCTATTGGCTCTGTGCCGAGCAGCCGAGCCGCGCCCGGTTGGAATATGGAACCACCGATAAACACAGATTAACACGGATACCTCAAAACCCCCTCCCCCGGCCTTCCGCCTCAAAACCAGTTCAAGGTTCAAAGTTTAAGTTAATAGTTTTTAACCTTGAACGTTGAACCTGTAGCGAAAGAGGAATTTTGAACAGGTTTCTTTCCCGGCTTTGGATTCTCCATGGTATTTAGTATAATTTGTGAACCAGGAGGATCTATGGCATCGGCGTTGGAAGACGAGTTGGGCGACATTATTCAGAAAGCCCGTGACGGAAAATCGTGGGGACAGACAGAACTGGCCCGCCGGGTCGGGTTATCTACGGCGGACATCCGGCGCATCGAGCATTATGAATGGACTCCCGACGATACCGCCATCCTGAGAATCGCGCAGGTACTCGATCTGCACGGCCCGTCTCTCCTGGCGATCGCCCGCGAGCGGTGGGTCCCCGCCCCGGTGATAGCCGATCCGGCTCCCTTCGATCTGGTCTGTCTGGATGTGTTCATGGGACTATATCCGGTGAAGTGTTACCTTCTTATATGCAGGGAAACCCGGGAAACGGCGGTCCTGGATACCGGCGCCAATCCGGAAGCCATCATCAAAAAAGCAAAGGAGTTGGGAGTCATACCCTGCATGATCCTCCTGACCCATGCCCATCCCGACCATGCGGGAGGCTTGAGCCTCCTGGACCGGCAATTCAATTGTCCCACCTTTATAGACAAAAAGGAACCGCGTCCTTCAGGCAGCCGCGATCTGCATTTTGTCGAAGACGGCCAGGACCTCGAACTCGGCAAGTTGAAGATCCGTGTCATGACCACTCCCGGCCATACCCCGGGGGGTGTTTCGTATGTGATCGGCCGGTCGGTGGTGTCCGGCGATGCCATCTTCGCGGGCTCCATGGGACGCGCCAACGCGTCGTGGCTCGGGTTGTTCAACTCAATCACCTGCAAACTCCTCACCCTGCCGGACGACTTCCGGTTGCATCCCGGTCACGGGCCTGCGACGACGGTCGGAGAGGAAAAACAAAACAATCCCTTCTTTTTCGGAAAAGTATCTTCCTCCTGACGGTTCCTGCGTCCGTGCTCATTCCCTTATAATGAAAATATGAGTTTTGCCCTTGCGGGGTTTCCATCAGGGACTATATTTTGTCATATGGATCCAGAGAGGGTTAACTATCATTATTGTGATGATCTTCCCACCCACCCGAAACCCGCGGAGACCAAAGTCCTAGTCACCGGTGCCAACGGGTATGTTGCCCATCGGTTGATCCCGGAACTGGTTTATCGCGGATACCGTGTCCGCAGCATGTTTCGCAACCGGGGATGTCCCGCCATCCTGACTCATCCCAGAATCGAATCTGTTTATGCGGACAGCCTGAAGAAAGAGGAACTCAGGCCGGTCATGCAGGGCGTGCACACGGCTTATTACCTGATACACAGTATGCGGAATAAGAAGCAGGAGTTTCACGAGAAGGACAAACTGGCGGCGCAGAATTTTCTGGAGATTGCCGAGGAGTGCGGGGTTCAGAAGATCATTTACCTGGGAGGGTTGGAGGAAGAGACCGTAAAGCTTTCCGAACATTTGCGCAGCCGACAGGAGGTGGGGAGAATTCTTTCCTCCGGAAGTGTTCCGGTTATTAAACTCAGGGCCGCCATCATCATCGGAACCGGGAGCGCTTCTTACGAACTGTTGAAGTCCATGGTCATGCACAACCGATGGATTCCGTTTCTGCCCGAATTCAATTCCAAATCCCAGCCGGTGGCCATTCGGGATGTCATCAAATATCTGGTGGCATTCTGGAGACCCCGGACCTTTCCACCCACATCTATCACATTGGGGGAAAGGATGTATTGACTTATAAGGATCTGATTTTGCATTTTGCCAGGGTTCACAACAGAAGGATCAGATTTTTTGATGTGTCCTGGCTTCCGGTTGCCGTGGAGATCCTGTGCAGGATTTATGCTTACTGGCTGCATTTTTTCATTTCGGTCCCGGTAAATATCACTTCCCTTTTATTGAACAGCATGAAGTCGGATGTGGTGTGTTCCGATCATGAAATAAAAAAACTCTTACCGTTTGAACCTCTGGACTTTAAGACTGCGGTGACCTGGGCCAAGGAAAAAGAAAACCAGTCCCGGGTGTTCTCCCATTGGAGCGATGTTCCACCAGATCAGATGAACGAGTTGATGCCGCTCTGTAAATTTGAAGCCTCCGAGTTTGTCATTGGCGAATATTCGGTGACGATACCGGCGGACCCGGAAACCATTTTTCCGGTAGTGTGCAGGATAGGGGGGGGAGCACGGCTGGGCGCATGCCAATATCCTCTGGGAGATTCGCGGTTTGATCGACCGGATTCTGGGCGGGGTCGGCCTTCGCCGTGGAAGAAGAGATTCCACCCAGCTCAAGGCCGGGGATTCCGTGGATTTCTGGCGCGTGGAAAAACTGGACCCGAATCGGGAATTGCTGTTGAGGGCGGAAATAATTTCCCCAGGCCTGTCCTGGCTTCAGTTCGAGTTGGAACCCTTGGGCCGGGACAATACCCGGGTCACTCTACGGGCCCATTTTGTTCCCAAACCGTTCTGGGGCCATTTGTACTGGGCAGCGATGTCTCATTTCCATGCTTATATTTTCAAAGGGATGCTTTCACATTTCCGGAAAGAATGCTCCCAGATGGAATCTCACGTTCCGGTCCTTGAGGAGAAAACCGGATGAGCGATAACCCAATGGTTCTTAAAGACGGTGATACGGTTTGTGTTGTTGGCGGCGGGCCGGGCGGATCAGCCTGTGCCGTTGCCCTGAAGAAAGAAGCGAAAAGCGTCGGTAAAAATATCCATGTTGTGGTCATAGAACCTAAAAAGTTCAATGAGCACCGCCATTACAATCAGTGCATCGGCGTGCTCTCACCTCCGCTGGAAACCATCCTGGATGAAAACCTGGGGATCTGCTTCACCCAGGACCTTGTTCTCAAGGAAATGAAACAGTATTGTATCCATTCGGACCGGTTGCATATGAACCTGCACGGGGAAGAAGATGGAAAGACATATGCGGTATCGCGCATTAAGTTCGACGCGTTAATGCTGGAGGAAGCCAGAAAGTCCGGGGCTGAGATCCGTTATAACCGGGTCACCGGAATGGAAGTGAATGACGACGGCGTCCTCGTTTACAGTGATGGGGATAACTGCAAGGCGCAGGTGGTCGTAGGTGCCTTTGGAATGGATGAGGGGACCGCTCAACTTTTTGAACAGGCCACCCCATACCGGCAACCCGATTGCCTCAATACTATCATCACCCACATCTATCCGGGGCAGGAATTTCTGGATCAAGTGGGTCCCTCTATCCAGGCCTTTCTATTATCTATGAAGGGAGTGGAGTTCGGCGCTGTGACTCCGAAAATAGATCATCTGTCGATCAATATCGCTGGGCGCAGGGTTTCTTCCAAGGTCATGCTCGAGTTTCTCAGGTCCGATCCGGTTCAACGATTTTTGCCTCCCCACAAGCGGAGGGAAAAACCCTTGAAATATTTTAAAGGGAAATTCCCTATCGCTCCTGCCACCGGTTTTTTCGGTGATCGCTATGTCACCATTGGAGATGCCGCAGGGCTGATGCGTCCCTTTAAAGGAAAGGGAATCAACTCGGCCTGCCTGACTGGGATCTATGTGGCCAGGTCGATCGTGCATCATGGGTTCTCGGGGCAAGCGTTTGAGAACCATTTTTACAAGGACTGCGAAGATCTTACTGGCGACCTGCCATACGGCCGCGTGATAAGGCTGTTGACCAACCTGTGTACCAGGTTAAAATTCATGGACCATTTGCTGGTCATCGCCGCCATGGACTCGGTCTTCAGGTCCTGCATGTTCAACTGCGTCTCCGGCCAGAAATCCTATAAAACGATTTTTAGAGAAACCGCTTCACTGGGTCTGGGGTTTAGTTTCCTCCGGGAAATTTTCAAGCGGTTCATCCTTAATCATCCTGCTAGGTTTCCATCCTCTATTAAAGAGGCCGATATAATACCTGCCTCTGTGGAGAGGCCTCTTTGACCTAGGAGCGGCTGCAAGGACTGGTTGTGGCCTGCATTCACCTGTGCTATTCTCTTTTATTCCAGACAAAATAATAAATTGTCCTGGGACACCCGGCAAGGGGATCTCAGGTATCTCCTACGATCATGAATATTAAGTAGATCCTGATGCGTAAAGTTTCTTTTTCCCTGTTTTTTTTCTTTCTGACCGCTTTTACATTCGGATGTCCTCCACCTAAGGCCGCTAAAAAAAAGCCCCCGGTTTTTGCTCTCAGTTTTGTCCATGAGACGGGCGCCGAACCATCTTTCATGATCACCGAAGATTTTGACAGGGACGGAAACCTGGACCTGGTCGTGACCAACAGCGGGGATCATACGTTTTCTTACTTCAAGGGAAATGGGGATGGTTCGTTTAAGGATCAGATTATTTTCAAAACGGGAAGGGACCCCATCTGCCTCACTGCCGGGTATTTCAATGGGGACGGTTATCCGGATCTGGCGGTTCTTAATTATGCCGACCAGAACATACAGATTTATCTGAATACGATGAGAGGGAGCTTCCGCAATACCGGAAAGTTTCTTCATCCCGGTAAAATTCCCATCAACCTGGTTGCGGGCGATTTCAATCGGGACGGTTTTTCCGACCTGGCAGTGACGATGCGTTACCATAAGGTGATGATCCATCTGGCAAAAGGAAATGCAAGGTTTGGGGAACCCCAGGCCATTTCCGTGGGAGGGCAACCAACTGCGGTCATCGTCGGCGATTACAACCATGACAAGCTCCTCGACGTGGCCGTCGCACTGGCGGGATCCGGAAACACCGGCGTGCAGATTCTCTGGGGAAAAGGGGATGGAACTTTCAACCCTTCCAAGATGTTCAGGGGAGGTGGCCAACCGTTGACCATCGCCAACATCGATTCGAACGGGGATGGCTTTGACGATCTGATCACATCCAGCAATGTGCAGCATGCCATGACCCTCGTCAAGAACAACGGCGATCAGACATTTTCTTCAATGAAGGATTTTGCCTCGGGCAATTTTCCGAAGTTTGTGGCCGCGGCGGATTTCAGCGGTGACGGGATTCCTGACCTCGCGGTCTCTAATTCGACGGACGATTTTATATCCGTGTCGTTCGGACGGGGTGACGGCACTTTCACCTATCCCCCCGTTTATCATGCCGTCGATGAATACCCGCAGGGGATCGCCACTGGAGATTTCAATCACGATGGTAGGGTCGACCTTGCCGTAACCTGCCGCGACAAGCATTTGATCGATGTTTTGATCACCCGAAAACAGATTCCACCCTCGGTAACACCCCCCCCCCACTCCCGAAGAGCCCGCCACACAGGAAGGCTGACGACTGACACTTCAGATACAACCAAATCGGTTTAATGGGAAAAACTTTGGCGTGATTATTTAATAGTCCGGGTTGTTCCTTCAGGAAAAACCGTGAGAATTTTTTTCGGCTGAATCATGTGGGCCACCCGAAGGACGTTCTTGTAGCCGTCGAGGTGGTTGTTGGCGACGGGAAGTAATGCGTAATCGTAAGCGATGTTTTCCAATTGACGGGCAAGGTCCTTAGGGATAGTGTCTGCGGAGAAAAACCCCTGTCCGTAAGAATATATCCTGCTGGCTCCGGCCTTTTGGTAAGTTTCGCTGGAGACGGCGTCCTGCCCCAGAACATCCACTTTAAGACCAAGGTTTTTATTTGCCGCTTGGAGAATGCCCAGGGTCATCCATTCCCGCACGCATCTTAAGAGAAGGATTTTGGAGTTTGGCGGAATGGATGAAAACGATTGCTGTGCGGTTTCCTGAAAGGATTGGCGGTTGACTTCGGCTTTTCCTTTGTCGAAAGCGGACAGGGCTTTCTGAAACATGGATTTGATCTGGTCCGCTTTATAATGGGGATAATCGACCACTACATGGCCGTTGCCGTCGAAGTTTTCCAGATCGACTTCCGGGTTCAACAATGAGTCTTCGACGCAGGTTCGGTAAAAATCGGTTCCCGGCTGAGGGGTGTTGATGGATACCTGGACTTCCTGCATCAGTCCCTGGCTGGACAGTTCATAGATAAGATCTACCGTTTTCTGATCTTCCTCGACTGAGGAACCGAGTCCGCCGATGCTGAAGGTTCCGTAAAAGAACAACCCGATCTTCTTTCCGAATTTCAGCATGCGTTTGAGTTTTTCAAGATCGTGTTTTTTCCCCAGGGTCATTTTTTCCGCAACGCGGTCGCTGCCTGTTTCGACGCCGAAACGGATTTTGTAATAGCCCGCCTTGTACATTTCCTCCATGGCCTCTTCATCCAGGGAGGCGTATTCACACATGGCTTCGTATTTCAGGTGATCAAGATCTTCTTTGCGGATCTCCCTTGCTAGGGCGATATTAAAATTTTTCCGGATGTTATGGACTTCCTCATCAAAAAACACTCCCTCCATTTCCGGATATTTTTCTGTGAGTTTGCGGATTTCTCTCACGATATCGGAGACGTCGCGCGGCCTCCAGTTCAACTCGTCATAATAAAGCGTGGCGGCGGCGCAGAAGTTGCACCGGCGCGGGCATCCGCGCGAGCCGTACATCTGGATCTGGCGGTAGCGGCAGTTGGGTTCGTGATAGTCGATGCGGCGGATATCATCGTCCTCCGGGTAAGGCAGGGAGTTGACGTCTATCAACTCCGCTCTTTCATTGGGGTAGACCCCTGGAATTTTTTTCGGATCTTTTCCCTGAACCAGATCCAGGACGGCGTACTCGTATTCACCGATGCAGACAAAATCCGCTATTTTTAAAACTTCTTCCGGGTGGGCCATCGGGTGCTGCCCCGTGAAAATCAACCGGGCTCCGAAAGATTTTTTGGCGGATTCAGCCAGACGCAGGTCTTCCGCGATGGTCCGGGTCGAGCTTTCCATGATGAGACAATCAGGTCTTTCTTCACGCAGGAGGGTGAAGTAAGTATCGTGATCCCACCCGTTGAGGATGCCGTCGAGAAATTTTACCTGGTGAGGGGTTTCCCGTTTTAAAAGGGAAGAGGTGTAAGCAAGTTGCCAGGGATAGTAGCCGCAATTGGTGAAATTTTTGACCCCTAGCGACCAACGGGAAGGAACATGAACCATGTGGTATCCGTTTGGGTCCACACCTACCGAATTGGCGACTACGATTTTCATGGCCTTTTTAGACCCGGGTCAGTTCTTTTTGAGTTTCGCGGACCGGGTAGGGTGTTTTGGGGATGTTGATAGACTGGAGATCGGCGGCCGGTGTCCATGCTTCTTTGCGGAAAAACAGTTTCCTCAAACACCACTCACCGATCAGCCCGAAGGTGATCAGAGTGAAAAGGAGGGTGGTAGCCAGGGAGTTGGCGGCCAACCATAGAAAATTGGTTTTTTCCAGAACCATTTTTTTTGTGGCCTTGGGACCGGTAAAGGATTGCCACGTTCCGCGGGAACTATACCCGCGAAGTTCCCTGGCTCCCGAAGCCCAGGCAAGAATATCGATGTTGGAATAACCCTGACCATGGTCAATGTTGTAAAGAGATACGGCCATATCATACCCATCCCGGCGCATGCTCTTCAACCGGCCCAATCCCAAACTGAATACGCTCATGGGTCCTCCGTTCCGAATGGACAACACATTATCCACCAGAGGGTCCTTCAAAACCACCTCCCGGACGGATTCAGGAGCCAGTACGGTGATTCTGGAAAGAGGAAATTCCTGCTTCAGATCTTTGAGAGTCTGGTTCATGATCCGGGTGGCGGACCGGATAACCAGAATATTTTTTACCTTGGTTTGCATATCCATAGCTTTTATTTTATGAGAGATTGGAACCCGTGGCGGAGCATGGGCTCCGCCACCGTTCGTTACCGAAGGTGCGATCTTCCTTGATCACCCGGGTTATCCAAATCGAATACTTTTCCTTCGATGTTCACCGCCACCAGTTTTTTGATTCCTATCCGTTTGGCGATGGCTTTGACATCGGAATATCCGTTTCCTGACATGTTATTGTAGGGGATCACTCCCAGCGAGTATCCCTTCTGTCTCAATTGTCCCAACAGGCTTTCCGGGAAAGAGTGGTTTTTGAAAAACCCGTCCCCGTAAAGATGGATTTCCTTTACTTTTCGGTTATTTCCCAGTTCTTCTTTAACGGCATTTTGCCCCAGGACGGAGATGGTGCCGTCCTGATATTGGTCGTACAGGGAGTTGATGACGTCATCGATCTGCTTCATGCGCGAAGTGCGGAAAATCAGAATCTCCCGGTTAGAGTTGATTTCTATGGATTTAAAATTATCTTTTGCGGTGGCGGAGTAGCGGTGGTTGAAACCCCTTTCGTAGGCTTTCTCCGCTTCACGGAAATTTTTCATCACCTGCTCGGCGGGGTATTCCGGCCGTTCCACCACGCAATGATTGCCTCCGTCGAAATGCTTCCAGTCGACATTCCGGAGATATTTCTGCGCTTTCATCCGGTTGTAAAACGGGGTTCCGGGCTGTGGGGTGCTGATGGACAACTGGAAACGCCATAACAGCTCGTTGTCGATGAGTTCGTTGATGAGCCGGACCGTTTTTTTATCGCATTCATCGGTGGAACCTTCGCCGCCGAAGGTGAACGTGCCGTAAAATTTGAGCCCGATGCTGGCCCCATACTTCATGAGACTCTTGAGCCGGGGAACATTGAACTTTTTCATCAATTCCATGCCCTGGGCGGCGTGTTCACCGGCGGTTTCAATCCCGAGGCGGACCATGTAATACCCCGCGCTTTTCATGGCATGGAGAACTTCCTCATCCATCGGCCACTGCCCGCACATGACATCGTATCTCAAATCGTCCAGTCCGTTTTCGCGGATGGCTTTGGTCAGGTCGAGAATATACTTTTTGCTTCCGTTGTGAACTTCCTCGTCGAAAAAGATGCCTTCCATCTGCGGATATTTTTGTCGAAGCGTTTGCAGTTCGTAAATGACATTTTCGGGGTTCCTGGGCCGCCAGTTGGGACGGGCGTAGGAAATGTTTCCGCAAACGCAGAAAGAACAGGAGAGTGGGCATCCTCTGGCGGCGTATGCCTGGATTTCCAGGTATTCGCTGGAGGGCTCACCGGGGATCCCATACGCCAGACGTGAAACGTCGTCGTCCTCGGGAAGCGGGAGATCGTTCACGTCCAGAAGATCCTGGAAGGGGTTGGGATGCAAACCACGGATGTCGTTGGAATCTTTTCCCTGAACGATATCGCGAACCGCAAGCTCATATTCCCTGGAGATGACATAATCCGCATATTGCCTGACTTCTTCCGGGAAAGTCGTGGGATGGGGTCCGCAGAAAATCAGTTTGGTGCCGAATCGTTTTTTTATCTCTTTGGCGAACCGGCTATCCGCCTCAATGGTGCGGGTGGCGCAGTCCCTGACCAGATAATCGGGGCCGAACTCGGAAACCTTCTCCACGAACGCGTCGTGGTCCAGCTTGTCCAGGCATCCATCGAAGAATTTTACATCGTGATCGGTATCTCTTTTTAAAATGGAGGAGCAATAAGCCAGCTGCCAGGGATAATAAGTGAAAATATTCAGGTCTTTGGTGCTGTTAGTCCAGCGGCTGGGGGAATGGATCATTGCGTAACCGTCGGCATCAATCCCGACGGAATTGCAAACCGCAACTTTCATATATGGCCTCACTTGGTTTTGGTTGATGATTCTGGTTCAGCGGAATTGACTGAAAATTTTTACCGCGTGGCTTTAAAGGAGATGCGGTGAAAATTCACACCACGACGGTAGAAGGGTTTATT
>JAYZAN010000061.1:0-11382 GCA_036339675.1 Nitrospinota bacterium | reverse complement strand
ACCGGAACCAGTCTTTTAAACGCCAATTTTGAGGAAACCGCACTGGTAGGATGTAATTTCAAAAACGCGATTCTGGAAAACACTAATTTTTCTTCAGCCACCCTTAAGGAATGCAGTTTCAAGGGCAGTAATTTGAGTTATTCCAATTTATATGACGCTAAACTGGAAAATTGTGATCTTTCATTTTCACGTGCCATGTATTCTTATATGAAACAAATTCAGATCCAAAATACTCCAATGAATGGAATGAACGGCCGGGGAGCCGATTTAAGCTTTTCCCAATTGACCGATGTGACTTTGGCTGGAAGCATTTTGAAATACGCCGATCTTAACTCCTGCACCTTTAAAAATGTCAACTTGACCAACGCCAACCTGGTCGGTGTGGAACTCAAAGACTCGCATTGCTCCGGGATACAGATTGAGGAAGCCAACCTGGAAGGGGCCGACTTGACCTATGCAAACCTGGAGGGATGCAATCTAAAAAACGCATTTCTTCTGGAAGCAAATCTGCATGGCACCAACTTCACCAACGCCAACCTGATGGATGCCTATATGGTCGATGCCAACATTGCCAAAGCCATTACAAAGGGCGCCAACCTGGAAAACACAATTCTGCAATAAATGGGTCTCAGCCAAAAAAATCGTCCGGCTTAAGAAATCTTCTATCCTTTCCCTGGAAACCCCATGGCAGAACTCGTCCTATTTTTACACCTTTTTGTCATCCTTTTTTTTATTGCTGGCTTTGCTGTCGGATTGGTGATCAATCACCGCGGGTTCCGGTATTTCCATAGCGCGGCACTCGCTATTGTCACCCTGTTAATGATCCTGGGCATCCCCTGCCCATTGACCGTTTGGGAAGAAACTCTGAGGCAGGATTCTTACGGGGGATCATTCATCGCGGGCTGGCTGCAACGAATCGTTTATATGGAATGGTTCGAACCCGGACATGTGCTGATTGCGGATATCTTTTTCGCGATTTTGGTTTTCACCTCATTTCTCTGGAGGCCTTTAAAAAAATAATTCAAGACCCTGTTTCTTCGATAAAAGAAGAAGCGCAGCGAAACCCCACGTTTTCATAAAAACTGTCCGGGTCCGCCTCGGTCCGGGCGAAACTGTACCGGTAGGCTTCCAGAAAATAATGTCCCGCCTTCTGGAATCCATTTCCCCTTAATACTTTCATTCTTTTTCCGAACCGTGGATCTCCCCGAGTATTTCCCGGATAGGGAAGGTACCAGTCCAGGGTCCATTCCATCACGTTGCCCGCCATATCATAAACCTGAAATGCGCTGACATCTTGGGGAAAACCGCCTACGGGGGCCGTTTTTCGCCAGCCTTCGATCCCGATATTTCCTTTCCCCTTTTCGTAGTCATTCCCCCATGGATACAAAGAACCCTCAAAGCCCCGGGCGGCTTTTTCCCATTGACCTTCAGTGGGCAATTGTTTGCGGGCCCACATACAATAAGACCAGGCCTCGCTCCAGATAATGTGGGTGACCGGATGATTCCCCAGATTTTCCGGATAGCTGTCCCCCTCCCAGTTCATGGGAGTTTCCATAAAACCCGATGCGTCCAGAAATGTTTTATACTCCTCATTCGTGACTTCATATTGATCTATATAAAAGGCTCTCAGGAAAACTTTACGTTCTGGATGCTGGTCAAGATAAAGGGGTTGGACGGTGCCTATTTTTCGATGCAGGTTTTCCGTGTCCGTTTTGTCCGTGCCCATGATGAATTCACCCGAGGAAATAAGAACCATCCGCTTGCCGTCTATTCCAGAGGTCTTAGCCTCCGGAAGAGGAATTTCCTGCTTGGTGCAATCACAACTTTGCGGACCGCAGGCCGACGCCATATTGATAAGACAAATCAGAAAAACTATTGTATATATTTTTTTTCCGGACATGGGTTTTCAAATAATAACTTTTCAAATTCGCCGGGTCACTCTATAACCAAATAAAGGGCGCCTCTAATAATTGCCCGCCACGCGGGCCGCTCGGCGCGGAGCCAGATGGCTAATGCCCAATAACCAGCTATTGTCATTGAGCCAAGTTAAAGTTTATCCTAATCGGGTCCAGCGTCACGCTGGCCCCCCATGTGATGGGGCCATAAGCTTGCCCGTGGACATTAAGGACAAGCGAATTGCCAACATTAAAATTCCGGAATAATCCGAGCCCTGCTTAATATATGAAAAGAATTCTCATTCTCCTAATATATTATTCACTGATTATCCAACCCACCTTCAAGGGTCATGCATTTGAACATCCTCCCGCTTCTAAAACCACCGGCGCTCATTCCCCGCATATATTAAAATCCGAGTCTTATAGTTTGAATGTAAGAAACATAAAGGTTCTGAAAAACCAAAACCGATTTCTTTGGATGGGAACCACAATGGGTGTCATTCGTTTCGACACCTCCACCCAGGACAAATATGAGTTTTTCGACAATAAAAACGGACTATTGAGTAACGGCATTTTCGCTATTGCCATGGATGAACATCAGCGGCCCTGGGTGGGAACCTACGGGGGAGGTCTCAGCTTTCACGATGGAACCCAATGGGTCAATATCAATACCCCTCAAGGGTTATGCGATTCCTTCGTCTACGACATAAAATTTTCAGGGAATTCAACCTGGATCGCAACCTGGAGCGGCGCCAACCTGGTCCGCGGGGACCCCTTCAATCGAAAATCATGGAAAAGTTTTACCTTGGAGAACACAGGTGGAGGCTTGATCGATAACTGGGTGTACGCCATCGAAATCGGCAAAGACGGAAGAGTCTGGTTCGGAACCGAAAGCGGCGTATCGGTTTTTGACGGTGCGGGCTGGAAAAACTGGAACCATTCCCATGGTATGGGAGCTTCCTTTGAAGCTGTCAAACAGGACAATCGCCATGTCGTCTCCTCTCTCCAGGGAACCCATCATACCGATCACAATCCCGGCCTACCCAATATAGACAGGCAAGGATACCGTCCCAATTATGTCGTATCCATGTTTCTGGATAAAAGTGAGCGACTTTGGATTGGAACCTGGGGCGCCGGGTTAAGCTTATTGGACACCCAACGCCAACAATTTAGAAACTTCACAATGAACGACGGGCTCCCCGGTAACTATATTTTTGCCATCGAGGAAGGACCCTATGGAAATTTATGGATCGGTTCCAATGGAGGGATGAGCAGGTTCGACGGAAACCGGTTCACCAATTACTCCAAGATCAACGGACTGGTAAGTGATTTTATTTTCAGCCTCGAGTTCAGCGGGGAAAATTTCCTATGGGCAGGGGGCCATCATGGGATGAACCAATTCAAACTAAACGCGATCGATGGACACCTGGAAAAGATCCAATAAGGGGTCCTGCGGGAAAGCTAATTATGGGGAAAGCCCCCGTTAATCCTCGTCATCATCATCGTCCTCTTCGGCCATCGCCTCATCCACTTCGGCCTGCTCCGCCTGATCTATCAACACTTTGATTTTCTCATACCCGGAAGCCAACCGCTGAATATTAATAAGAAGAGTGATGAGCTCATTGTCAGGGCATTCCCGGATTCCGGCCACCAAAGCCCCTCTTTCGTCTTCGCCGTATTTTTCATCCCACTGGTCGAAAGCCGCGAGAATTTTATCTTTACAGTGAATCAGGTCATAAAAAAAGTTTTCGATCTCAATCTTTGCCATGTTTAACCCTTGCTGTAAAAAATTAATATTTCAATTAAAAAATTTTTAAGGAAATAACAACCATACACATCGCAATTTTAAACTCTTGCCATAAAAATATTAAAATTTTAAACTGGATCTTATAGAGGAATTTATAAAAATAACATATTCTCCGAGACCGCCGAAAGAGAAATCAGCGGAAATATTTTATTTACAACCACTCCAACATTGCTATTATATAGGCCATTGAGGAATGGGATTTCCTGTATCGATTGTAGACAAGCCCACTTTAAATTGACACCATAAAAAATGTCCAGCGAAGAACGATTCAAAGACAACGGCAACGACACCCTGACCGATAGCAAATACAATCTAACCTGGTTCAAGCAGGATTATTACCAGATCAAGGGGAAGTGGTGCTCGTGGAAAAAAGCCAACCGTTTCGTTGAAAAAATGAATGAAGAAAAATTTGCTGGCTTCGACGATTGGCGCCTGCCCAAGCCACAGGAAGCGAGGAACCTGTATGATCACGAAAGCAAAAATTCTGACTTCAACGGCGATATTGTTCACATCGACTTCATGTTTCCTGAGGGCTGTGGATTCAATTACTGGTGCTGTGAAGAAAAAGGAATCAACGCCACGGCCTATAATTATTACAGTGACCGGGCCTACCAGGTCAGGAGAAAAAATTCGGAGGAAGGATTCATGTCCTGCCGTCCCGTTCGCACATCAGGTCCTCCGGTTAAAAAAATGGGCCGCCTGTCGGCCACCGGCCGAACACGCCGGGAATAATTTATAGCGTCCTGCAAAATTGATCAACTTCGGCATTGCCATTTCATGCTCCCGTTAAAAGCCATTGTGAAGGCTTCTTCCACTCAAAAGCACATGCTCCACAGGGCCACCTGGGTGGAAATCAATCTTGAATCTTTCAAGCACAATCTGCAGACATTGAAAAATATTTTGGGTCCCGGAATAAAAATCCTCGCGGTGGTCAAGGCCGACGCCTACGGGCACGGGGCGGTCCCCTGCGCCAAAGCGGCCCTGGAGGCCGGGGCCGACTATTTGGGGATCGGCATCATCCAGGAAGGGATCGAATTAAGGCAAAGCGGCATCACCGCTCCCATCATCGTTCTCGGCAGCATCTTTTCTCACGAGGTCGAAGAGCTCATCACTCACGACCTATCGACGATTCTATGCACCCAGGAACTTGCCGAATCCATTTCCGATTGTGCCGGGATAAAGCGGAAAACGATCCCCGTACATATAAAAGTGGATACGGGCATGGGCCGCCTGGGGGTTCCCAGGGAAAACCTCCCCCGCCTGGCCAAAGAGGTTCTTCAGTTGAAACATCTTCGGCTGGAAGGAATCTGCACGCATCTCTCCTCGGCCGACGAAGAGAACCCTGACTTTACCAAAGAGCAATTGAATTTATTCGATACCTGCCTGAAGAATTTGAAAAAAGAAGGCCTGTCTCTTCCCATCATCCATTGCGCAAACACTTCGGGACTTTTAAGGTTCCCCCAAAGCCATTACGACATGGTGAGACCCGGTATCATCCTTTACGGAGCCCTGCCCTCGCTAAACCTCAAACCGGTTCAGGATGACCTTGTGCTGGAAAAAAAATTGAGCGGGTTTAAGCCGGTGATGGCCTGGAAAACCAGAATCATACAAATCAACTCCTTCCCGAAAGGTTCGCCTTTAAGTTATGGAGGAACCCACGAAACGAACCGGGAC
Source organism: Nitrospinota bacterium (assembly GCA_036339675.1). Classification (GTDB taxonomy): domain Bacteria; phylum Nitrospinota; class Nitrospinia; order Nitrospinales; family VA-1; genus JAYZAN01. Next base: position 6,006 of record JAYZAN010000061.1, on the reverse strand, counting down.
AGCCGGATCGCTACCCTGCCGCTGGGATATGCGGACGGGCTGCAAAGATGTCTCTCCAACAAAATGGAAGTACTGGTACGGGGAAAACGGGTCCCGCAACTGGGGACCATCTGCATGGATATGTGCCTGGTTGACGTGACCGATATCCCCGGTATCCAGGCGGGAGACGAAGTCGTGCTCATCGGGACCCAGGGCGATGAATGCATCACCGTCGAAAACATGGCTCGCTGGAGCGGCACCATCTCTTATGAGATCTTATGCACCGTAGGCAAACGCGTGCCCAGGATTTATGCCTCGACAGCCTGAGTCCTTTTTCATTCTACTTTTTAGCTCAGGCCAGTCACGACATTTTTAGGTCGGAAATTTTTCCGATGCTCCGGGATTCGCAATAACGGATCAACCCATCGATCACCTTCATGGTCACACCGGGATCGAAGAGATTGGCCGTCCCGATCTGAACCGCTTTGGCCCCGGTGAGCAGAAATTCCAAAGCATCCTCCGCGGAAGCGATCCCCCCCATTCCTATAACAGGGATCTTCACCGCCCGCACCGTCTGGTAAACCATATTGAGAGCAACGGGTTTGATGGCTGGACCGGAAAGCCCCCCCGTAATATTTCCCAGGTAAGGTTTACGGGTTTCAAGGTCGATGGCCATACCGACACAGGTATTGATCAGAGACAGGGCATCCGCCCCAGCGTGTTCCGCCGCACGGGCGATCTCTGTAATGTCCGTCACATTAGGAGACAGTTTAACGATTAAAAATTTATCCGTCTTTTTACGGACCTTCTCCACGACTTTTTGAACGATCCCTTGGCCGGAACTGAATAAAAGGCCTCCTTCATCCACATTCGGGCACGAGATATTCATCTCCAGCGCGTCTATACGGTCCACCCCGGAAAGCGCCGAAGCCATCTCAGCAAACTCTTCCACGGATTCACCAAAAAAATTGACCAGGAGCCGCATTTTATAATTTTGCAGTTGGGGGAGTTTCTCGGAAAGAAACTTTTCCAGGCCAATATTTTCCAAGCCGATGGAGTTCAGCATACCCGACGGGGTTTCCAGGACACGGGGAACAACGTTTCCGATTTTCGGTTTTAATGAAAGTCCCTTGGTCGAAAAAGCGCCTAGCCGGTTCAGGTCCACAAAAGGCGCGTATTCCAGCCCATACCCAAATGTGCCCGAAGCCGCAATCACCGGGTTGACCAATTCCAGGCCTCCCAGCTTCACCGATAAATCCACCGAAGATTTTTCTGCCATTCCTATTTCATATCAAACGATTCAAGAGCCCCGGCCCATTCGGTTCCCGGGGCCGGCGTTGATATCTCTTAAGATATCAATAAGTTCCACAATTTTTGTTATTGACACCCACAAGTACCCGGAGATATACTAAATGAGCTAAGTTATTGATAAAAATAAGCTATAAGTATCCTAACATCGAAAACCCCGATTTCCCTCCTAAATATACATTATTTAGAGGGAAAGTTTTGATCAACCCAGTTTTTTGGACGTATTTTTATGCTGGAAACAGAACAGGAAAAAGTCGCGGAAGTTCTACCGCTTGCCACCAGCGACGATCCGATCCATGAGCTGAATAAATATAACAAGCGGATGGATGAATTGATCGAGGACGCCGAGATAGAGTCGGAAATGGAGGCCGCAAGAAAGATCCGCTCCAAGAATACCCGCCTTATGACTATGTCGGTAATAGGAACAGCCCTTCTGGCTCTGTTGTACCTTAAAACCCAGGAACAAAAGGTTGTCCCACAGGTCGCTCAAAAACCGGAAGCCCTCCTTGCGGACCTGGCTGAGGAACTTCTGGCCAAACAGGTGCCTGTTTTTGATGAAAATGGCAAAGCTCCCGATATGCCCGAGACCCGATCCGAAGAACCGTTACCAGAAACTCCAAAACAGGCGAAGGAAAACAAAACCCAAGAACCCGTACTGGACAAGAAGAACCCCGAACCGAAACCGCCTGTTTCAAAGAAAGCCGAAAAACCGAAAACCGGTGCAAAAAGATCGATATCCAAACCCAAACCGCAAAGGGAATATTTTGTTCAACTTGGGGCTTTTTCCGTAAAGAACAACGCGGTGAGCCTGTCCAAGCGGCTGATGGCGAAAGGATTCAATCCCAGCACCCACCTAAAACCGGGCCAAAAATCCCAAGTTGCGGTCCTGATCGGGCATTACCTGGATGAAGCCAAAGTAGCCTCGGGCATAAACGACCTTAAGGCCATCGGGTACTCTCCATCGGTGGATAAGAACAAGGATGACAGTTACTCGCTCCTGATGGGGAAATTCGATTCCAGAAACGAGGCCGAAACCATGCAAAAGGAGTTAGCCGGAAAAGGTTTTTCGCCGAATTTAAAAAGCTTGAATTCCGGGAAAGAAACCTACATCGTTAAAGTTGGTGGGTTCACCGATAAAGCCAAGGCTGTCGAATCCCGGAAAAAAATGGCACAGGCGGGATTCAAAAACAGCTTCATACGATAAACAACGGACCCCCTCTCATCCCCTTCCCAATACCCTATGGGCTCAAGATCGTTCTACAACGGTTGTATCCCTCGATCAGGAAACTCCCGAAAATATTTTTTGATTGTAGTTCTTCCCATTCGATGATATTTCTAATACCTGCACCATCAATTATCAGGGTATCGGGCCGGGAGTCTCCAATGAACCTTCGTGTTTATATTTCTTCAATAATTTTAGCAATGCTGTTGTATCTTCCCGTGAACGGTTCCGCACACGACGAAAAACATGAAGGAGCTTCTCATGGAAGCGGTTCTTTTGAATACAAGATTTTCGAAGAAGGCAGCGGGTCTTCCACGTTCGACAAAGACCCGCATGCTGATTACGACAGGCAACGGGAAGCCAGGGAAGAAGGCAGTCATACCTCCACGTTCGGGGCCGGCCCCTATGGGGATGAAGGTCAAGGCCATCTCAATCCCCAAAAGAATATGGGTGAAGGACACCCTGGTCCTGGATCCGAAACCGCATCTCACAAATCGGAAACCATGGATGAAAGCAGTGGCATGCGCTAACCTTTTAGGACCCGCCTTCAGGTCCTTCCGTCCTAAATAACCCCGGAATGCTGAGCGATATCACTCAAATTGCCATTGGGTTGGTTTGTCTTTATTTCGGGGCCGAGTACCTGGTAACAGGCTGTGTTCGGGTCGCAAAAGTTTTCAGGATCAGCCCGTTTATAATCGGTGCCACCGTAATCGGTTTCGGCACATCCTCCCCCGAGCTTGCGGTTTCCGTTCTGGCGGCTCTTCGAGGAGCGCCCGAACTGGCACTGGGAAACGTCATCGGCAGTAACATCGCTAACGTGGGCCTGGTTCTAGGGTTGACCGCCTTCATGGTCCCCTTGTCCATCAAGGAAAAACGACTGAAAGATGAAACCCCACCTCTTTTGATCGCGACCTTTTTGATCCTGGGACTTGCCTGGGACTTTCATCTTGGCCGTGTCGAAGGCCTTATCATGGCTGCCCTGTTAATCCTGTACCTGGGAATTTCACTGTCCAAAAAAGAGGATTCGGAAGTTGAACTGAAAGACGAATCCAGCCTGTTCGCCGGACGAACTATGGGTTTTCAGGTGATACTCATAGTTGTGAGCCTGGGTCTTTTGATCTTCGGGGCCGAGCGCCTTGTCCAGGGGGCGGTGCATATCGCCAAAGGAATGGGCATCAGCGAATGGTTCATAGGCATATCATTAGTGGCTCTGGGAACCAGCCTTCCGGAAATTTTTTCTTCCCTCATCGCCGCCAAGCGAGGTCACGGTGAAATGGCCATCGGGAATGTTTTCGGAAGCAATATTTTCAATATCCTCATGGTATTGGGAGCCACCACCTCAATACGCCCCCTCAACATCGTTGAGAATATCCACTCCGACCTTTTGATCACCACCGGACTCACTTGCCTCCTGATCATACTGATCCGGCTGAATAACGGCCTGTCAAAACGCGACGGACTCATCCTGCTGACCTGCTATGTCGTCTATCTGAGCCTTAAGGGAACCGGAGTGACCTGAAAAATCCGAATGGAATGATTTTATGGGGGGTCAGGGTTTTCTGTTCTTGAATTTCCAGAGCTGCTGCTTGTAATAGGGCTCCTCCGGCATCAGCCTGATCGCCTTCCTGATATTTTCCACCGCATTGTCAATATCACCGCTGACATAATAGAGTTCGGATAATGTATCGATATATCCCGGGCTATCCGGGAACGCCTTCAAGGTGGCCTCGGAAAGTTTAAATCCTTCCTCAAGGCTGGTTTTTTTCTTGGCATAAAGCCAGGCCAGCCGATTCATCGTGTCGAAGTCTGAAGGTTTTTGCTTCAACGCATTCTGGCAATGACTGATGGCGGCCGAGTAAAATTTCTTACGCGCATAGGCGTTACAGATCGAAAAAATAATTTCCGGATTATTCGGACTGATTTTGTCCGCGGCAAACAAGGTCTCCAGGGCCGGGTCCAGTTCTTTCTGGTCCGCCATGGCATTTCCCAGAAACATCATATAGCGAGCGTTTTGGGGCTCCATTTTCAGGGATTGCTTAAAATGAGTGACCGCCCCGTCCAGATTTCTCTGGGCGAGGAGAATTTTTCCCAGTTCAAAGTGGGACGGACCGTGATTGCCCCGAAGCGAAACAGCGGCAGAAAAAGCCGATCGGGCCTCGTCAACCTTACCCCCTGAGGCGTACAATTTTCCCAGCTGAAAATGGCTCTCGGCATCTTTGGGATTCAGGTTCACCGCTTTTTGAAACGCGGCCTGCGCTTTCTTTCTTTGTTTCTTGTTAGAATAAATTTTGCCCAGGCGAACCTGGATCATCGAATTCTTGGGGGAGAGAGATGCAGCCGCCTGGTACGATTCCAGAGATTCATCCAACAACCCTTTCTCGAAATACCAGTCTGCCAGGCGAATCTGAGCCCGAAAATTCTGGGGAAACAGATTGACCGCCTTCTTGATCTCTTTGATGGCTTCCTTCCCCTGTTTATTTTCAAGGAGAAACTCTCCCAGGATCAAGTGCAGTTCCGGATCGTCCTTATTCAGCTTAACGGCTTTTCGGAATTCTCCAATAGCTTCCGGATAATTTTTCTGTTCCGCATACAGTTCCCCAAGGGCCTTATGGATTTTAAAATGACCGGAACTCTTTTCCACACCCATTTTCAGGAATTCAAGGGCCTGGTCCCGGGCCCCGCGTTCCTTGTAAAGCATTCCCAGGTTGTAAAAAGCCCTTTCATTTTCAGGCTGAATCTCCAAAGCCGTTTTAAAAGCTTTTTCAGCCTTTCCCAGCTGTCCCCTGGCGTAATAGACTTTTCCAATCTGGATACGATAATTGCTATTGGATGGCTTTAATTCCGCGGACCGTTGAAACTGGGTCAAGGCCTCATTGTAACGACTCTTACTCAAGTAGATTTCACCCAGGCCGGCATACACTTCCGGGTTGACACGGGAAATATCAAGGGCTTTTTTGAATTGCCCTTCCGCATCTGCATACTGTTTTTTCTGCATAAAATTTTTGCCCTTATCCACATAGGCATCCAGTTCGTTAACCGCCGGATACCTGGAATAGAAAAAGATCCCCGCCAGAAGTAGAACTCCTAATCCTGCATAAACAATTTTTTTTATTTTGGGTGGAAGTAAAAATCCTAATACCGTATAAGCGATTTTTTTTATTTTGGTTTCGAGTTGTGGCTTAATTTTAGATGGTTTCGGGGTGGTTCCCTTTGGCTTGACAACAGGGGCGGTTTCCTTAACTTTATCTTCAAGGACCTCCTTGGGGGGGGCATCGATCATTTTACACCAGCCTTCAAAATTGGAGCCCTCATCCACCACCAGATGGAAAGTGGAAATATCACCAAACAGCTGGCTATTGTCCATCAATGTAATCTTGTTCTCCGCTATGAGGTTGCCATTGATGGTCCCCATATTGGTCACATTATGGGTTTTGATATCCCCGGTGACTATGCCGTTTTCACCCACTACGAAGTGGTTGGTGGAAAAAACCTCCCCT
>JAYZAN010000060.1:0-9100 GCA_036339675.1 Nitrospinota bacterium | reverse complement strand
TTTTTGATTTCCGGCCTCTTCCATTGGTATTTTTGGCGGGAGCGCCCGAAACAGGCCTGTCAAAAAATGATTGCCAGTATTTCCGACTCAGAACTTTGCTCGAAACCACCTTTTTAACCTTGCCCTTTGCATCCAAAATTCGGACTTCATTAAACATGTCTTAATTCCTCCTTACCTCGTGACCTATTTCAAATTTCATTTTTCCCATTTGAGCGCTTTTACACCTACTGGCTGTTGGGGTATCATGTCGGAAAGGAAAAGATACCGGGTCCCGGTAAATAGTTTTAGAATCCCTTGAAATTCCATGAAGTTCATGGCCCGGGACACAGATAATTTTTTATAAGAGTGTACAAATAAGATGTATAGGACCCTGTCAGGTTGCTTTCCAAACAGCCTTTTATTGATTTATCGGAGAAACGCCTTGAAATATTTAGGGATAATTTTGATATTACTAGTATCATCTGCCGCCTGCGACCGGGAACTCAAGGAGCACCCCCTTCCTCCAGAATTGGCTCAGCAGGTTGAAAACCAAGGGGAAATATCCAGCCCCGGAGCAAAAATCTCAGGAATCATTTCCCTGGATTCCGTGGAAATTCCCGAAAATCCGATGATTTTCGTGATTGCCCGCCCACTAGGGGTTCAGGGGGGGCCGCCTTTGGCTGTAAAAAGGTACAGCCTGGTGAAATTTCCTCTTGAATATACCATCGGCCAGAAAAATACCATGCTGGAAGGGGTCCAATTCAAAGGCCGAATGGTGATCACCGTCCGACTGGATAAAGACGGCGACCCCCGGCCGGGAATCGGAGATATAGAGGGAAGTACAGAGGTTGAGGCCGGGGAAGAAAATGCGGATATCGTCCTGAACCGGATGATTCAATCCATAGAGGCCCAGATTTCTACATCGGCCGCCGCACAACCCTCCGCATCGGTGACAGGGGTGATCCGGCTGTCCCCGGAATTGATAGATCAAATTCCGGGGAACTGGAAACTCTTCCTGCTTGCCCGCCCGGAAGGAGTTCGTAGAGGGCCTCCCCTGGCGGTCAAACGCCTGGAAGCGGTGGAGTTTCCTTATACGTTCAGTCTGGGCCAGGAAGATACGATGATGCCCGGCGCTGTTTTCCGCGATACCGTAAACATCACCGCAAGGATCGATCAGGATGGAAACGCCTCCGCTTCTCCCGGAGACATCGAGGGCACGCTGACCGCACAAGCGGGTGACGAGAACGTGGAAATAATTCTCGATAAGGTAGTTGGAAGCTAAGAAATACCAGAGGTAGTTTTTCTTGCCAGGACAGCAACCACCACTGCCAGAATAATACTAAGGTAGCTGTGCACATCCCCGTATTTTGAATAGTAAGTCAAGGGTCTGTTGCGCGGAGAAATGTCTGTGATAACCAGGTCCCGGACAAAAAGGTCTGTTGTCTGGCGGATGCTTCCATTAGCGTCGATGGTTCCCGTTATCCCGGTATTGGCGGACCGTACGATGGGAACCCGGTTCTCCACCGCCCTGAGAGCGCCCATGCTCATGTGTTGATAGGAAGCGGCGCTGTATCCGAACCAGGCGTCATTGGTAATATTGACCAGAAATCCCGCGCCGTTTTTCACCGATTGTCGCGTCAGGTCCGGAAACGTGATCTCGTAGCAGATGGAAACCCCGAACTTTGCTTTATCTAATTCGAAAACGGTTGCCTGATTGCCTCTACCAAAGTCTCCGATCATCTCCACCATTTTTTCCACGAAGAACAGGAGTTCCTTGAAAGGAACGAACTCGCCGAAAGGCACGAGATGAATTTTATCGTAATGACCCTGGTTTTGTCCCCCGGCATTTATCAGATAGGCCCTGTTGTAAAGAATATTGGTTTGCGAGTACGGGGTTCCAAATAACAGAGGGGTGTCGATAGAGGTGATCAGTTTTCTCAAAGACGACGAATATTCTTTATTAAGATTAAAGAAAAAAGGTGTAGCCGCCTCAGGCCAGACGATCAAATCGGGATCCGATTCCGCCGCCTTCAGGGTAAGCCCCCCGTAAATGTTCATGACCTGGTCCCTGAAAATCGGGTTCCATTTTTGTTGTTGTTCGATATTCCCTTGAGCAAGGCCGATCTTCAAAGATTCAGGTCCGCGTTTTTGCTCATACTGGCCCAGAGCCCTGAGCCCATACCCTATCCATAAAAACAGGACTAGAACCGCTACCCCCGAAACTCTAAGAGCCCCGATAAATTTTTGCCGATCCCCTTTTTCCGTCAGCCAGGTTTTTAACAAGACAAACAGGGCCGAATTCACGAACACGATCAATGTGGAAATGCCATAAACCCCTGTATATTCTGCCAGCTGGATCACAGGAAGAGTTTGAAACTGGGAGTACCCCAAACCCAGCCAGGAAAAGCCCAGCTTTTCGGGAGTGGAGCGCAGATATTCCAGCGCCGTCCAAATCAGGGGAGCTAAAAGGAAAAAATATATTGAATTTCCCCGGCTCAATTTCCGGGTCAAATAGCAGAACAGGGAAAAGAAAAAACTTAAATAAGCCGTTAAGAGGGCGAGGATCAAATAACTCGTAATTGCAGGGATATTCCCGTAGTTTACCATGGTGTTGGTGACCCAGTTCAGGCCGAAGAAATAGAAGACAAAACCCGATACGAAACCATATAGAACCACCCGGTTCAAAGGTTGCTCATGAAGGGCGAAAAACAGGGGAATCAGTGCGAACCATGCCATCCAATCAAGATTGAATCTGGGAAAAATAAGAACCAGCATGATGCCGCTGCAGATCGATAAAAGGGCGGGTTTGAGCTTTATGGTTAAATCCGCTAGGTTTTTGAACATAGATGCATTATAGTAATAAAATATACATTTACATGCAAAAAGGGGAACGTTTCCTTTTGAACAATAATAGTGAATTAATTAATAATTTCAAAAAGATATGTATCTGCCGGAGTATCAAAGGCGGTACGATCATGACGGCTATCCGCGAAGGGAGTCTTTCCTTTGAGGCCCTGAGGCGAAAAATCAGGGTTGGCACAGGCAACTGCAAAGCCAAAAGGTGCCGTGCCAAGATTGAAACAATGGTCAAGGATTTTAAGGCCACTCGAAATCACACCCCTGTGGAACCAGAAGCATCCTTCGAAAGCGGATTAAATACTTCCTGCCTGAAAGACCCATTACGTTTATCTCCCCCGGAAAACTAATAGGTAATCGCTATCGGTTCATCGTTGTGCAGCGATGTTCTTTTATTGGAGCAGGTCGAGGGCGTTGCCGATCCGTTCTATGCCTTTTTGAATATTTTCCAGCGAGGCGGCAAAAGACATCCGAACGTTGGCGTCCGCGCCGAAAGCGATCCCGGGAACCAGTGCTACCTGGGCCTCCTTCAGTAGAAATTCCGTGAACTTCAAGGATCCCTCAACCGATTTCCCCCTATACGATTTTTCAAAATTTTGCGAAAAGTCCGGAAAAGAATAAAAGGTACCGACAGGCCGGTAGCAGGTAACCCCGGGAAGCTTTAATAATCCTTCCAGAAGGGCATTCCGACGGTTTTGAAATTCCACCACCATTTTATTTACCTCGTCCTGTGGACCGGTCAGCGCTTCAATGCTTGCGGCCTGGGAAATGGATGACGGATTGGAAGTGCATTGACTCTGAAGCTTGTTGCATTGGGCGGCTATTTCGGCGGTTACGGCAAGATAACCGATCCGCCAACCGGTCATGGCATAACCCTTGGAAACACCATTGATGACGACGCAGTTCTGCTGCACCTCTCTGCTGATACTGGCGATGCTGGTAGGACGAAAATCGTCGAAAACAATTTTCTCGTAAATTTCATCCATCACGATAAGTAGATCATGCCTGAGGGCCGCCTCCGCCAGCGCTTCAAGCTCCTTAGCGGTATAGGCCGAGCCGGTGGGGTTGGACGGGCTGTTCAATATGAGAGCCCGGGTGCGGGAGTTAGCCGCTTCATCAATCTGTTCAGGGAGTATCTTGTATTCCATGTCCAAAGTAGATTTCAGGATAACCGGTTTGGCGCCGGTCAAGGCGACTATTTCTGGATAGGAAACCCAGTAAGGAGAGGGGATTAAGACTTCATCGCCTTCCTCCCAGAGAACCTGGGCCAGGTTGTAAAAGGAATGCTTGGCCCCGCAGGAAACAACAATCTGGTTTTTCTCATAGGAAAGATTATTTTCATTTAAGAACTTTTGAAGAATAGCTTCCTTTAACGCGTCCGTTCCACCCACAGGGGTGTAATGGGTGTCATTGTTGTTGATGGCGGCAATTCCACGCTGCTTGATATTTTCTGGTGTCCCGAAATCCGGTTCTCCCGCCCCGAAACTGATGATATCTTTTCCCTCCGCTTTCAACGCTCGGGTTGTCGCTTCTATGGCCAGGGTCATCGAAGGCTGGATACTTTTAATACGTTTTGAAAATTTCATGAATTCTGATTTTTCAATCCCTGGGCGACTCCTTTTGGAACCATCCCGCTCACGTCCCCGCCATGCCGGGCGATCTCTCTCACAAAGCTCGAACTTAAAAAGGAAAACTCCTGGCTGGGAATCATGAACAGGGTTTCAAGATTTTCATCCAGATTCCGGTTCATCAACCCCATTTGGAGCTCATACTCGAAATCACTGACCGCTCTCAACCCTTTTATGATCACAGACGCTTTCTTTAACTTGGCGAAATCAGTCAGCAGATTGCTGAAAGGCAGAACCTCTATGTTCTTCAATCCGCGGACACCCCGGCGGATGAACTGGACCCGGCTGTCCAGGGCAAACATGGGGTTTTTGCGCGGATTCAAAGCCACAGCGACGATTAAATAGTCGAACAATTTAAGGGCCCGGCACATGATGTCAATATGCCCGAAGGTGACCGGATCGAAGGTGCCCGGATATATGGCTGTGCGTTTTTTAGTCATTATAGAATCCGTTTAAAAAAGCGATTATAGCCTTTAATAGGCGGCCGGCAAATGATTTTTCCGGACCAGTATTATATTAGGTGCAGAAAATCAGGATTTACGAAGGGATCGATTTCACTTTACAGGCCAAGGAAAAACACGGGTCAACAGCTGGCTGAATAGTTAGTTCCTGAAAGGACCAATATTGTTCCCGGAACTTACCGGGAACAGTCATCGATGGTTAGAAAAACATCGATTCCGGAAGCACTGAAGATCCCCCATCACTATTCCTTTATTTGGTCGACCGCTGATAAAGTTATTTTTTAGAAGATAGTTATTTTCTAAAGTATTCCGGTAAAAATCTTTATCACTCTCGTGGTGTTCATTTCAAAACCGCCGCGGTAAAGATTTTAATAACTTTTTAAAATGATTTCATGTAAGCCGGCTTCATTTTTTCTCCTTCAATAATTTATCAAGAAAAAATTTCTAAAACAGTTAAAGATTTTTTTTGTTTCGACATCGGTTTCGAGCATTCAGCAAGCAAAAAATAAACAAAATAAGGATTTTTATTGTTTGTAAGTTGTGATATGCCTTCAAACTTCTATTAGTAGATCATGCATGAATTATCGGTATTTTCCCCCCCCCGTTTTCAAAATTTTTTTGCAGTTGGGAACGCGGGCCGGTGTTCATATTGAACGAAATTGGATTTATGACTTTTGATTTCCTGCGAACTTCAGCAAGCGCGGGACCCACGTGGACTTTGGCATGGGTAAGAACGAAGAAATATCGCTCGGTCTAAGACAGTCTCATATTGAGACAATTGCCTTTCTGTTTATTAATAAAATGGATCAATTTGAGATTAAGGGTGTGTTCAAGCGGTCTTTGACCACAAATAACTCGAACGATATGCAGTTCTAAAGACAGCAAAACGCCGATGGGTATCGCGATCTGGAACGGTCATAACAAGGAACGAAACGGACAAAAAGCCATTACCCAATGGCAAGAACTCCATTATTAATTGAGTTTCTATCCGGTAGTATTTCCCGGGGGGGCCCAAAAATGTTCCTTTCCCCGGTTTTTTTGGTGGATTTTATTCTACAGGCCAGCCCATTTCCGTCCATCGCTGCATACCGCCATCTCCCACACAAACGATATTGTCCAGCCCAGCGCCCTCAAGGGCTTGGGAGGCTATCTTTGCCCTTCCCCCCATCTTACAATGAACGTAAACGGTGTCGTACTTCTTCAATTCTTCCGAGATAGGTGTGACTTCCTCATGCTGAGTGTTTTGGGATCCTTTTATGTGACCTTCCTGGTATTCCTGCGGGGACCTCACATCAAGGATTAAATCATTGGGGCCCAGATTCTGGGTTCGCTCATGCAACTCGTCGATCGAAATATTTTCCATTATTTTCCTCTCAAGGTTTTTTAACAGCTGTTAAAAGAGTTTTTTCCATACGAAGGAAATAATCTTTTTGATTATATCACGGCCCCTCTAGATTCAGATTTCGAGGAAAAATAAAGCCGAAAAGGAAAACCAACCTCCAAAAGGGGAATAAAATTCCGCTGGTTTTTTGACAGGGCTTAAATTCCGGCCCTCCTCGTGACTTCTTTCCAACTCCAATTTAAACCTTATTTTAATTAAAGTTATGCCAGAAATCTTACCAGTGATTCGAATTTTACCATATTTGGTATAAACCTTGCTTTCCATTTGGAAAGTCAAATATTCAGGGAAGCTATTTATGCACGAAGGCATTTATATCGCGGCCTCCGGCGGCGCGAAACAACAGAAGAAACTGGACATCATCGCCAATAATCTGGCCAACGTCAATACCACCGGTTTCAAAAAGGACAGCATCCTTTTTAAAGAAATGATGCCTCCTTTCACCCAGGATACCCGTTTAGAGACCAGCCGAAATATTTTATTGCCCCCTGATAAGTCCAATAAAAATGTGGCTTATGTGGGAGTGAACGATTTTTATACCGACCATACGGCGGGAGCCATAACTAAAACTGGCAATCCATTGGACCTCGCTTTGGAGGGACCCGGATTTTTCAAGGTCCAGACCGAACAGGGCATCCGCTATACCCGAACCGGTAACTTCTCGCTGGACCAGGCGGGACGACTTGTGAGCCAGAATGGCAATCCGATCCTCGGTGAAAACGACCGTCCGGTGGAAATCGATACCACCGGAGGGCAGATCACCATCGATTCCAATGCCAATATTTCTATCGGCCGAGGCCTGGAAAACGTTCCGGTAGGAAAACTCACCCTGGTGGAATTTGATGATACGTCTTCTTTGGTCAAGGAAGGAAACGGAATTTTCCGTATGACGGACCCGAACAGGGTCGAACTGCCGGCGCAGAAGACCAGGGTCAGGCAGGGTTTTGTAGAAGCTTCCAACGTGAATGCAATTAAAGAAATGACCGATATGATTTCCACTATGAGAATTTTCGAGGCTTACCAGAAAATGATCACAGCCATTGATAATGTGGACAGCCAGGCCATCTCGAATATTGGCCGGGTGGTTTAATTGAATATTGAAAAATTAGAAGGTTTAGAAACTAAAAAGCGGAAAGGATAAGAAGTTATGATTCGATCACTATATACAGCGGCGACGGGGATGCAGGCACAGGATCTCAATGTGGCGGTAATCGCGAACAACTTGGCCAACGTTAATACCACCGGGTTCAAAAGAAGTCGTTCGGAGTTTCAGGACCTTCTTTACCAAAACTTAAGGCTGGTGGGAACGCTCTCCGAAGCGGGCAATCAGGTCCCGACCGGTATTCAGCTCGGACTGGGAGTGAAACCCTCAGCGGTTAAAAAAGTATTCTTACAGGGAGATTTCGCTCAGACCGAGAGCTCTCTGGACGTTGCCATACAGGGCAAAGGTTTTTTTCAGGTCACGCAGGCTGACGGTACGGTTGCTTATACGCGTGCTGGTTCCTTCCAACTGGACAACTCGGGGCAGATCGTGACGTCTGATGGCCTTCCGCTGGAACCGGCGTTGACCGTACCTCCCGATGCCTTAACCATTTCCATAGACAGCGGTGGTTCGGTATCGGTCACCCAGCCAGGAGCGACGGCTCCGACCGTTCTGGGAACTCTGCAGACGGCGACTTTTCAGAATGAGGCGGGTTTGCAGGCAAACGGATTCAACCTATTAGCGGAAACGGACGCTTCGGGAACTCCAACGGTAGGTAGTCCCGGAGTCGATGACCGGGGAACGGTTGTCCAGGGTTTTCTGGAACTTTCCAATGTGAGCGTGGTCGAGGAGTTGGTGAATTTGATTTCCGCCCAACGCGCCTTCGAAACGAATTCAAGGGTGGTGACCACGGCCGACGAGCTATTACAGATCGCCAATAACTTGAGGTGATAATTAACCTGGAATGAAAGCTATGAACTCAGCACTTAAAACTCTGGTTGGTCTGGTGATGTTACTGGTTTTAACCTGCGGTGTGGCTCACTCCAAGGAGCAGGGTTCCCAGACTTTGACCGCGGAAGAAATCAGGCAGGGTGCCCTGGACTTTCTGGTCGATACCTTGTCCTGGGAGCCGGAATCCATGGATACCGAAATCATTTATGAGAGAGGAGATTTAACCCTTCCAGCGGGGGACCTGGAACTGGAATACAGGATGACCGGAAGAACACGGAGAGCGGGAAGGATTCCTTTGTCTCTGCAAATCAAAGTGGACGGAAAATTTCAACACAGGCTTCGGCTGAGTTCCAACGTCACGGTTTATTTTGATGTTGTCAAGACAAGAAGGCCGGTCAGGAAAGGCAAACTTCTGGAGCGGGGCGATTTAGAAATTGAACATATAAAGTCCAAGCGGGTCATTAAAAACGCCGCAACCCGATTGGAGGATGTTATGGGATACGAGAGCGTCCGATATCTGCAAAGCGGACAGGTAATAAAACTGGACTCGATCACAAAACCTCCGATGGTTAAAAAAGGAGACCGGGTCATCCTGATGGTCACCAAGGGTTCGATGAAGATCACAGCACCTGGGATTTCCACGGAAAAAGGTTTTGAAAACGACATGATTCAGGTCATGAACACCCAGTCCAAAAAAAAGGTGTACGGCAGGGTGATCGATCAGGACACGGTAGAGATCACTTACTAAAATGGGAAACGATTTCGATATGAAGAAATTTTTCAGGGCCGCAGGTTGGATGGCAATACTGGTTCTGGCTTCGTGCGCCAAGTCGCATAAGGCGGT
>JAYZAN010000059.1:0-52262 GCA_036339675.1 Nitrospinota bacterium | reverse complement strand
TCACATACTTGGATTTAGATTTCTCCAGGGCCGGGGAACGGGATGTCATGTTTTCTCCTGATTTCCAAGAATTAAGGAAAGCCCTAATTATAGGGTATGAATTCCAGACAAGTCAATAAGCGTCTATGACATGGGAGTTTGCAGGGTTTTAACGGTTTTTGGAGGGATGAATGATCTATCGGGTTAAAAACGGGCTATTCTAGGTAGAAGTTTTTATTTTGTAACAGGTCATTGAAGACTTTTTCAAACGGGATGGGTTTGCTCACAAGATTCCCTTGGATCGCGTGGCATCCTATGGACTCGAGGAATTTCTTTTGACTGTTCGTTTCTATCCCTTCGGCAATGTTCAGGATACCTAGGCTATGAGCCATGGATACGATGGTCCGGTTTTTTCTCCAGGGGTGCCTATAAAAATATTACCTTAGCTTCGCTTCCTGAATCTGTTCATGTCCCCCAGTTTTTTCTGAAATTGCCTGGTGATGTATTCCGAATCCTCTGTATTGGATATGATGTGGGGCGTGATGAACAGCATCAGCTCAGTTTTGTTTTCGGTGACTTGTTCATTCTTAAAGAAATGTCCTAAATATGGAATATCCTTTAAAAACGGAATTCCATCATTGGATTCCGTTTCGGTCGTTCTCATCAGTCCACCCATCACCAGGATCTGATTATCCTTGAGAACCACTTCGGTCTTCACTTTGCGGACATTGAAGGAAGGGGTGTTGCCGACCACAGGCCCCTGACTGCTGATTTCCTGTTCGATTTTCAAATTGACAAAGTTGTCGGAATTGATTTTGGGAAGAATATCCAGTTTGACACCCACGTCACGGAACTCGACGGTGGTTTGAGTCAAAGGCTGTGCGGTCCCGGTCTGGGTGATCGTCGTACTGTCGATGGGAATTTCATCGGTGATGGAGATATTGGCTGCTTTATTATCTGATGTAACCAGGATGGGGTTGGCCAGAATATTTGCTTTGGACTCGGATGCGAATGCCTGAAGTTGTGCGATCAATCGGCCGGGTTCCTGTACCAGAAAACTTCCGCCAGGAAGGAAACTGGAGGTGACCGTTCCAATAGCGGAACCCAAAGTGCTACCGGTGGAAGGGGCCACCCCACCGCTGAATCTGTTACTCCCGCTGTTTCTCTTAAGAGCCCATTCCAACCCCGTTTGCGTATCCTTGTCCACAGTCAAATCGACGATGAGGACTTCGATCAATACCTGTTGCGGCAGGAGATCTAATTTTTTGAGCACCTCCAGCACCGCCGGATAATTTCTCGGGCTGGTCCGGATGATGAGCGCATTGGTATCCGCGTCGGGAATGACGGTAAGCTCCCCGTCAAAGGCTTCCTCAATCCCTCCTTTTATTTTGATCTTAGGTGCGGTTTTGGAAGTACTGTCCGAGGTAGTCGTTTTACTTTTATCGGTCTTCTCTTTTGTGTCCTCTTTACCGAAGGAGACTTTTTTCACTTTCGGGAAGTTGTCCTTACTTGCCGTAGACGAATCCTGCTCAAAGATACCGTTTATAAGTTCTGCCATTTTTTCAGCATCCCCGTGTTGCACGTAATAGACAAAGGTGCTGACTTTTCCCTGGGATATGGGCTGGTCCAGTTTGTTGACCCAGAATTCGATTGTAGGCAGAAGGGATTCGAACGCGTTCACCACCATGATGGAATTCAGGCGACCGAGGGAAAGAAAGGTGAGTGATTCGCCAATGGCTTCCGAATATCCCATAGAATTGAATATTTCGTGAAGTTCGCCAACCACCAGTTCGGCGTCGGCATTATTGAGTTTGTAAAGTTGAATATCGGATGAGGCGAGTTTGTCGATATCCAGCGCTTCCACGACTTTGACGATTCGCTTCACGTTCGAGGCGAGTTCGATCATCATCAGGTTGTTGGTTTCGGGAATTTCTATGAAACTCGCGTGTTTGGTCAGAAGGGGGCTGATGATGTTTTTCATCGATTCCACTGAAATGTGTTTCAGGGGAATGATCTGGATGATCGGGCGCTCGTTGGGCGGAATATTGGGATCGTTGGCATAATGAATGCTGAGCGGTTTTTTCCCCGCTTCCTGAACCGGGATGAACCGGTAAAAATGCCCGCTCTGGACCACTGTGATATTGTGAACCGCGAGGATCTGCTCGAGAACATCGTAAAGGTCCTCAACCTGTATTTTATTGAAAGTCTGGAGGGTGACTGTTCCGGTGATATTGCCTTCTATGACGTAATCGATCTGCAACAACTCGCAGAAGGTAGTGATGACGTCATACAATTCCGTCCCCTCGAAATTCAGCGAAATATGTTTGGCTTTTTTCAGTTCTTCGGGGATGGTCGGGGTCGGGTCGAAGGCGCTCTGGATTTTCCTGAGGGAATGGGTTTTCCTTTTCTGGATATATTCCTTTTTGACCGTGAAGGCAGGCTTCATTTTTGTGGCGGCTCTTTCCTTCGGTTCAACGGTATCTTCCACGATGGACGATTGTTTGCTTGAGATGAAAAATTTATTGTTCTGATCGTCTTCGACCAGGTACCAAGGTTCCTGGTTGTCCGGTCCGCGCTGGATCCTGAGCAGCCGATAGGTTTGATTTGCGGATGCAGTCCCAAGCTGTTTGAAACGGGTGCCCGGACCCTGCATCAACGGAATCTTGTCATCCTGTACCACCACATTCCGCTGCACGGGTTTGGAAGGAATCCTGTCCAGCGGGCTGAAATCGATATCGGGAGGGAGCCCGACTGCGGTCCCTTCCGGAACCGAAATTTCTTCTTCATCATCCATAAAGGCATCTTCCCGGCCCGCTTTCATTTTCCCGGAATCGATTGAAGGCTTTTTCCGCGGCGGCAATTGCATGGCCTCGATGGGATTTTTCCTTTGCTTGAGCTGGTTCAAGGTGGATTTTTTCTGTACGACACAGCCCGTCGGGAAGGTTACGCTCAATATAATGATTAACGTTAGAAGTTTTTTCATATGGATTTGTTTTTTTCGGGCTCAAGTTCCTGGGTGAAGCCAATGACAATAAGCTGGGTTTGCAATTCTTCCGATGGTGACTTTACATTGATTGTTTTCGCCGTTATTTTTTCGATGATCAGGAATTTCTCGTGGTTTTCTATTCTTTGAATCAGGTTAGACAGGTTTCTTAAATTGGAACGCAATGAGATCTCTACCGGTATGGCGAGCAGGTTGGAGATATATTTCGGTTTCCCAATGCGAACGCGCTCTATGGAAATCGAGAATTGCCTGGCGAATCCCTCAAGTGTTTTTTGGAGGTTTGCCGCCGCAAGCGCAGGCTTTTTTTCTTGAAAAAAATAGCGGGCCAATTTGGATTGTATATCCTGATTTGTTTTGCTCTTCTGTTCGTAAACGGGCTTCTGGTTCAAGACCGCGTAATATTTTTCGATGAAGGAAATCCGGTTTTGGATTTTCTCTTCGATTCCTTTCTGTTTTAAATAGACCGGCTCGGCGACAAAGGTGTACAACATGATAATAGCCGCGACCACTCCTCCTGTTATTATGAATTGTTTGTCTCTTTGCGTCAGATTCTGGATCATTGGGTCACCTGCAATACAGATTGAATCGTGAATTTTTCTCCGGATTTCTCATTCAGGATGGTTCCTTTGAATCCGGTTTCCTTGAAAAACGGGGACTGCTCCACCAAGGGAACAAGGCGTGAGGCGGCGGCGGAGTAACCCTTCATCTCCACCACGTTTTTGCTGATTTTGATTCGGGTCAACCAGGTATCCCTGGGAAGAATTTTGCTCAATTCCATGAGGAAGGGAAGTTTGGCCGGATAAGATCCGTCGATGGCATTGAGCTTGTCGGTGTACTGCCTCAGGGATTCGTACTCCAGGTCGATTTTTTCGAGGGTGCCGACCTGTGATTTGATTTCTCCCAGTTGTTTTTCAAGAGAGGCCAAAGTCCTGTCAGTATAAACCATATTGCTGACGAACAGGCCACCCAAAACCAGAACCGTGGCCGCTACAAGCGCCAGCGTGGTTTTTATTTTTGGTTTTTTACGTTTGGGTTTTAATTCGTCCGGCAAAAGGTTGATTTTGATTTCGCTGGTTTTTAATTCCCTCATCCCTAAACTCAATGCCGTGGCCATCGTGTCGGGGGAGAAATTCCCCGGAACCAACTCCACGCAGTTCGGAGTGGTCACTCTCGTTGTCAACACGTCAGTCTCTTTTTCCAGGTTGCGGGCAAGCACGCTGGCGAATGGTCCACTTCCGATTAGATGAATCCGCTCTACAGATTCAGAATCGTTTATATTCCTGCATGAGGCCAGGGCGCTTTGCATTTCATCCACGAGGATCTGCGTCAAACTGATCGCCAAGGTTTCGTAATGTCCATTCGGAAGGTTTTCCTGAAAATAGGCGTTCCGTATTTCAGGATCGTTGATCACCACGTTCCTAGAAAATTCTATGATCCGGTTTTTAATGATGGTGATGTCTATCGCATGGGACCCCAGATTGACGATGACCGAAAGGGAACGGTCCGCCGGATTTTCTCCCAGAACCAAATTGGCGTTGGCGAGGGTGGAGGATTCCAGGATAGTGGGTTTCAGGTTGAGTTTATGAAGCAGTGCCAGGTACCGGTCGGCGGTTTCGTTCTTGACGGCTGTGGCAATAATATGGAACTGGTTTTCCGACCGGGGGCTTGCATGATGATCGATATACAACCCTTCCAGTCCTTGTGAGAAATGCCGTTCCAATTCAAATTCGACTATGGAGTCCAGGGATTTTCTGTCCGGTGCGGGCAATTCAAAGGTCTGTAGCGTGTAATGACCCCGCGGGATGCTGACCACCACGTTTTCGGGCCAGGTATCCTCCTGCATCAGGAACCGATTGAATTCTTCCAGAAAAAACTTTTCGGCCTTCTCATCCCCTTCGACTAGGGGTTTGATCCGGAAAAAATGGGAACCCAGAAGATCCGTCGAGCGCATTTTTTTGCCGAGAAGGGCAAGGGCGATGGATTCCTCCCGGATATCGATCCCTAAAGATTTTTCCAGATAAAAGGTTTTCATTGCTCTAAATAGTTGTCGTTCCAATAATGGGTGAATAATTTTTCATTCCCGGCAGTCCCGAATTTTTCGACCACAGTAACGATGGTGTGCCGGGTTGGACTTCCGTTGATGGTTCCCGTCGACGTGATTCGAAAATGGCTCGACAGGTTGTCCCCGAAAAAACCCTTGTCGGCACGGGCCTGAAGTATTTGCTCCACCTGATTTTCATCGAAAAGAACGGGGAGGAGAATTTCATGGGCGGTATTGGGATTGATGGCCGGGACATTATAGGTCGTCAGAAACTTGTCCAGGCCCAGATATCCCCCGGTTTCTTCCTCGGTGGACCCGAAAAGAATTTCCTGGGTGATGCCACGGACCCGTAAGAGTTCCTCCAGGGTTTCCAACTTGCTGTTTTTTGCCAGGTAAGGAGGAAACTGAGTCCGGTAATATTCCGACTCGGCGCCGTTAAGGCGGTGTTTGTCGTCGCTGTCGATCCAGTCGAGGATGGAATCTGCTATGATGTCTCTCTGAGTTCCAACCCCCACACCGGAAGCGGTCAATACCTTGACCAGAACTTCCCTGGATGCCGAGTTGATGGCTATTTTCCCGTTTTCATCGGTAATGGAATAAGTGATGGCCCCGGACCCTAAAGGAATTTCATTCCGTTCCACGATATCGAAATCTTCCGGGGTAGTCTCCTCCGTGTTTTCGGGCAGGGATTTCCCCGTGATCCAGCCGTGTTCCGGGTGGATCGAATGAAATCGCGCCGGCCGGGCAATTTCTGCCAGAGCCAGGTTGATTCCTGCTTTGGCCAGATGGTAGCTTTCTACATCTTCCTTATAGTTCCTGGTGGTGTTGACCTCGGTTTTCATGGAAAAGGCGAATTCCGTCGCCAAAGCCATCAACAATACCAGGACCCACAGGACCACCATCAGGGCTATTCCGTGCTGGTTTTTGTCAGGTCGCATCATTTTTTTCCTCTTTAGCAGGTAATGCAAATTCCATTCCAGCATGGATGAGAATGTTGACAGGCGGGGAATATATCACCTTACGGGGTTCGTCCTTGCGTCCCGGAAGGAGAGGTTCCTTAAGCCCCAGCGACATTTCCACCGCACGGGGCAGGGTGATCCGGTTCTTTTTGTCGAATTCCAAAACTTTATTTTGCTCATCTACGAGCTGGCCGGATATGTCGGGAGGTTTGGCGGTGACCGAATCGACCCACTTTCCTTCGTAGGTGTTTTCAGGGTTTTCAAGACCTTCCAGTTCTTCAGGCGGTATTTTTCTCATCTGGTAATATCGGAACTTCAGGTACCCCACTTCCCGGGCTAGCATCAGGAACCTGGCGTCTTCGGAGTTTCCGGAGACTTTCGTGAACAGGTCCCGGTCGGTGATATCCCGTTCCATCATCAGGATGCCCTTTTCGCCGGTGTCCGGGTGGTTGCCAAGGTAAAACCTGACTTCATGGGCCCAGGGATGGCTATCCTCAGACGTAAGGGGAGGGGAAAAAGTGATGAATCGAATGGAATTGGATTCCCCCTCAAAGGCAAGGAGCATGGATTTTTCCTGCTGATCGGCCGGCGTGGTGAAGCCGAATTCGTCTTTGGCGGGAGGGATGAAGACAGGATAATTGGATTTAATCTTCTGCGAAAGCTGTTCGCTGATGACTCGCAGCCTTTGAAAGGTATCCACCTTGACATCTCCCGCCTCCTGGGCCGATATGCCCAGCCGGATACCGCTCATAGACAACGCCACAATGAAACCGACTATGACTAAAGCCAGAATCAATTCAAGAAGCGTAAACCCGTTTTTGTTACGTATGAAATCCATAGTCAGTTTCCTGAAATACCTAGCGGACTGCCAGCCCCAGAAATATTGGCTCCACCACCGACACCGCTCACATTTGTCGTTGGCGAGGTATCGACGGTTTCGGCAGGAGCTTCCCCCGGTTGCGAGATGGTTCCTGCATTGAAGATGTTGGTCAGCAATGAATCTGCGATCGGGTATGAACGTCCTGTCATCTTAACCGTTGTGAGGTCAACGTTTCGTTCCCGTCCGGAATCGTTCCAGATGATGCTCAAAATCACTTCGGAAAGGTTTATATTTTTCTCGGGATCATTCAGGGGCGTTTCGTAGGGGCGGAGTTCCAGCTCCCATCGGTAGTTTTCTTCGTCCTCAAAGGTCCCGGAAAAAGTGTCGGATTCGAAATTCAGCATTTCGAATTCACTGAGCTTGGAATTGGCCAGGGTGACCGCTTTGAGATACTGCTCGGAAAGGCTCACGGACCGTATGCTTCCTGAAAACAACTGGAGCGTGGTGACGAAACCGACCGCCATGATGGCCAGGGCGACGACGACCTCTAACAGGGAGAATCCCTGGTCAGCGCTCTTCCTGGTCGATGCGGACTTTTCCAGTGACTGGGTCGATGGAGATGGCATAAAGGTTTTCCGATTCCCCGGGTTCGCCGGCTTCCAAACGGATGGTTCCGCCGGTCGAGTTTCCCTGGGGGAAAAATTTGATTTTGAATGTTTCGTCCTGAATGGTTTCTAATTCATTTGTGTAATGGACGATTCTGATCTTCTCGTCCAGCAGTGCCGTTTGCGTTGCGTGTTCCGTTCGATCATGAGAGACCCGGTACTGATTGCGGTCGATATAACCCTCAAAGATCACCGAAGTTTTATGAGAGACCGCCTCGCTTCTGGCGTAACGCAGGGCCGAAGCCATTTCCCGCGCCGAGGCCCGAAGCTCTATCCTGTCGAGAGTGGACATGACCAGCGGCGTCGCCATCCCCATGATCAACCCAATGAAAAACAGAACCAGGATGAGTTCCACCAAAGTAAATCCGTACTGGGGTTTCAGTGCGGCCCGGGTGATTCGTGAAGGGTTTGTTTTTTGCGGGTGTCCCAGCGTCATAATCAATAAGATTTATCTTTTTTAATTTTCAATATTCTTCCAACTGACGATGTCCATATTATTGTCTTCCCCGCCTTCCGCATTGTCCGCGCCATAAGACAGAAGATCATAATCCCCGTGCTGGCCGGGGGACCGGTACACATAGTCGTTTCCCCAGGGGTCCTTGGGAACGTCTTTTTTAAGATAGGTACGGATGGCCTGCAGGCCTTCATCGGAACCTGGGTATTTATGCTTTTCAAGGCGGTAAAGGTCCAGGGCCTGTCCGAGTAGTTCGATCTGGGCCTGCGTGTCTCTCTGCAGCGCTTTATCCACGTGACCGAAAAATTTGGGAACAACGAGCGCCGCGAGGAGTCCGATGATTACCATGACCACCATCAATTCGATCAGCGTGAACCCATGGCTTTGAAAATTGCGGTTTTTGATTATGGATTTTTCACGATTCATAATTGCAAGGTCCCATTTAATGTTTCCTGTTTTTAAAATGCAATTTCGTTGATGCTGAAAATAGCCAGCAGCATTGATATGACTATAAATCCGATGATCAGCGCCATCAAAAGGATCATGACCGGTTCGATCAAAGAGACCAGTTGTTTGATGGAGCGTTCCACTTCCTTGTCATAGGTGTTTGCGACTTTCACCAGCATTTCTTCAAGGTTGCCCGATTCTTCCCCCACGGTGATCATGTGCATGGCCATGGGAGGGAAAATCCCTGTTTGCTGGACCGGTTTGGATAGACCTTCCCCTTCCTTGAGGCCTCGATGCAGGGGGTCCATCGCAGCGGCAATGGCCCTGTTAGTCAGTATGGCTTGGACGATCATGAGAGCCTGCAGGATAGGGATTCCGCTTCCAAGCAGGGTGGACATGGTTCTGCTGAATCGGGAAACTTCTATTTTCGTAGTCAATGCTCCGAACAGGGGAAGCTTGAGAACCAGGCTGTCCCAGCGCAGGCGGCCATGTTCATTTTTCAGATACAAAGAGAACCCTATGACAAACGCCGTCAAGGCAATGAGTATGGCCCACCAGTAATTGGTCAATGCCGAACTGATTCCCAGCATGATTTTAGTCGGTAATGGAAGGGCCTGGCCCATATCATCGAAAAGGGTTGAGAACTTCGGAATCACCACCGTGATCAGCAATGCCACCGCCGATCCTCCCACTAGGGTCAGGATGGCGGGGTAAATCATGGCGGAGCGGATATTGGCCTTCATTTCCTCCGAGTTTTCCATGAACTCGGCCAGACGGTTCAGGACCGAAGGCAGCATGCCGCCGGCCTCCCCCGCGCGAATCATATTGATGTACAGTTTTGAGAAAATGTTTGGGTGTTCCGCCAAAGCGTCGCCAAAGGAACTTCCTTCGTGAACCCGTTTTTGAACTTCCGACAGGATTTCACGGGTAAAAGGTTTTTCGGTCACCTGCACCAGCACGGTCAGGCCTTTGTCGAGGGTGAATCCGGAATCGATCAAAGTGGCGAGTTGCTGGGTGCAGGTCATCAGTTCTTTCTGGGAAATTTTTTTCTTGAATCCCGCCCCGGGGAGTTTCAGATCAAATGAAAGGCTCCTGTGCGGTTTTCCCTCGGTGACCTTGATGGGAAGATAGTTGAAGCTGCGAACGCGCCGGATGGCGGTCGGGTAATCTTCTGCTTCGACATCGCCCTCTATCAGTTTTCCTCTCTGATTCGTAGCTTGATAGAAATAAGTTGTCATCGATTTTCAGGTCACTTGTGGGAAATCAGAATTGTTCATTTAGGGTCACCCGCAGAATTTCCTCGACGGTGGTGATACCCTGCCGGACTTTTCCCCAGCCGTCTTCACGCAGGGTGGCCATTCCTTTTTTTCGTGCCTCGTCCCGGATCGCCTGGGCCGTGGCCTTGGCGATGATCAGGTGCCGGATGGCTTCATCGATCACCAGCAATTCATAGATTCCGGCCCGTCCCTTGAACCCGGTAAAACTGCATTGCTTGCAGCCTTTCCCCTTGAATACCTTCATACCCGGTTTTGCCCAGGAGCCCATTTCCGCAAGGAAGGCTTCATCCAGGGACGTTTCCTCTTTGCAGTGCTTGCAGATAATACGGACCAGTCTTTGCGCGAGAACTCCCAGAAGAGCCGAGGAGATCAGGTAGTTTTCCACTCCCATATCCAAAAGGCGGGTGATGGCCCCCGCGGCGTCGTTGGTGTGGACAGTGCTGAAAACCATGTGACCCGTCAGAGCAGCCTGGATGGAAATATCCGCCGTTTCCGGATCGCGGATCTCACCCACCATGATGACATCGGGATCCTGCCGGACGATGGACCGGAGCCCGTTGGCGAAGGTCAACCCAATCTGTGGTTTGACATGGATCTGGTTGATGCCGTGCATCTGGTATTCCACGGGGTCTTCCACGGTGATTATTTTTTTGTCGGGGGTGTTGATCTTCTGCAGTGCCGCGTAAAGGGTGGTTGTCTTTCCGCTTCCGGTCGGGCCGGTGACCAGGAATTTCCCGAAGGGCTTTTTGATCAAATTTTCAAATTGCTCCAATGGTTTCTTTGGAAACCCCAGATGTTTAAGATCGAGCGTGATATTTTCACGGTCCAGGATTCTCATGACAACGCTTTCGCCGTACAAGGTGGGGAGGGTGGAAACACGCATGTCCACGTCTTTTCCCAGAAGTTTGAGTTTGATTCTCCCGTCCTGGGGCAGGCGCCGCTCGGAGATGTCGAGCTTGGCCATGATCTTGATCCGGGTCACGATGGCGGAATTCAACCTCTTGGGGGGCGCGTCGAATTCGTGCAGTATTCCGTCGATGCGGTGACGCAGGACCAGATCATCTGCGAAAGGTTCCAGGTGAATGTCGCTGGCCCCCATTTCCGTCGCCTGGCTGATAATATGATTGACCAACTTGATGACGGGAGCTTCCGATGCCATGTCCCGGATATGTTCCGTGGCTTCCATATCCAGTTCTTTGACTGCGTTCTCGTCGCTTTGAATATTCTGCACCATGCGGTCCATCGCCGAATTTCCCGACCCGTAATAGGATTCGATGGCTTCCAGGATCGTGTCTTCCGCGCTCAGGCAGATTTTGATTTCTTTTCCCAGCGAGACTTTCAGATTTTCCAGGGTGTATAAATCGAAAGGATCGTAAACGGCTACAGTCAGTATGTTTTCCTCAAGGTTCAGCGGGAAAATGATCTTCTCTCTCAGAAAAGCTTCGGTGATCTCTATGCCTTCCACCGGCAGCAATTCGTGTGGGAAATCGTCGTGTTTCAAATAGGGGATTCCCAGTTCCTGGCTCAGGGTTTCAAGAAGACTCTGGACATGAATGTACCCGTGGTCCACAAGGGTTTTACCCAGATATTTCCCGGTATGCAGGTTGTTGGTTTTCACCTCAGCGAGGGTTTTCTCGCTGATTTTTTTATGGCGGAGAAGTATGCGTTCAACCGGATTTGTTTTTTTCAGCATCACCATGAATCTCAGCCTCCCGATACATGTTGTCTTGGAGCAGGAACATAAACGGTTTTTCCGGAAATATGGACTTCTTTATAAGGGTAAGGGGGCGCCGCGGGTTTTAACCTGGGTTTCTTCACCGGTTTTGGCGTCACCTTCGGCTGCACAGGTTCTGCCGCCTTGATTTGCCGGGAAGAAAAATTCCGGTCTTTGTGAAAAATAAGATTGCCTCTCCTCAATATCGCCTTTCCAGGCGGTCTTTCCATCAGCCTCACCTGCAGGATATGACCCCGCCGGTTGTCCAGGGTCACCATTTTTCTTTCGATTTCGGTGATCTCGTATTCCCCGATCTGTTCCCCCATTTTATATCCCTTGCGCTTGATCGCTTTCTTTTTGACGTTATTGTTGCCCTCCAGAACGTGATACTCGCCCTCCAGGATGGCTATTTTTATACTGTTGAGCATCATAACTCCTTTTAATTTAAGGTTTGGAGGGGGGAGCACTGGTTCTTTGACGGTGAGAACCTCCGGCCCGGGGGGCGGGGGGGATATGTATTCCGTCCTTTCTTTGCGAAACAGATTGTTCTGGGTAATACTAGATAACATATTTCGATTAAAGGGTTTACGGTTTAGGGTAAGGTTCGGAATGGTCATGGGCAGGGTTTTCACTGTAGACCCGTCCACGGTTGCCGGATATTTCGGATGGGTCCAGACCCTAACAGCTTGGACAATCAGCAAGGCCAGGATAAGAAAAAGCATAATGTTTAAAGCCGGTAAAATTTTGCTCACGATCCGAATAGTGACAGATTCGTATTATATAAATTACTGAAAATATTGGAGTTTGTCAAGATTTGCGGATTCCTGGAGTCCCGCCCCAACCCTCTTCAGGAGATGTTTTTGAAGCGGAGCGATATTCTTCTGTTGACGGCCCGAACCACCTAATGTTACTCCTATTTTTTCGGAACTTTTCACTAAAATCTTTATCCGGGCGATGGCTGTCAAAATCCTTGCAAAAAACCCTTTTTAAGACTTTATGCAAGGTCGATTCCGTTTTTCCAGGTAGTTCCCGATTTTTCAATAGGATAAAGAACAGGAAAGATAATGAGCGCGCAAAAACTGATGACGGAAATTCTGAAAAATCTGCCTCTCAGGGTGTACGGCAAACCCCCCGTTATCTCTCTTTTGAAGGAGATGGGGTTTCATGTGAATAAAAAATCTCCCTTTGAGGTGAAGGATATCCACCGCGACAGCGAATCCGGGGAACTGGTGTGTACCCTGTCGCCCGACGGCAAGGGGGAGTTCACCGCGGCCTTGACCAACCTCAGGTTGGACATCACCCACCCTCTTTACAGGAAGGTGAAAAATTACCAGGCTGAGGTTGCGGAGGCGTTGTCCAAACAGGATATGGAAGATACCCGTCAGACCCAGATCGAACGTGAAGATCGAGGATCGTTTCGCGTTGGAAGCCTCTACAAAAATAAGGGGTGAGTATTTAGAGAAAAGGTTTTTAGTTATAAATCTGGCGCCAGGGGGAAAAGTTTAATCCTGTTCCGAATTGATAAATTTCTTGAGGAAGGGAAACATGGCACCGCGTTTTTCGATCATCTGCTCCCGGGATTTCTTCATCACGTCTTCATCGATGAGCGCGATCCCGCGCTCTTCGGCAAATTTTTCGATTCCTTTGACCACCATTCCGCGGGCGAAGGAAGGAATCCGTTCCAATCTTTTCTGGGCTTCCGGGGTCCACTGGCTTTGGTATTCCACTTCCAGTCCCAGGGTGTCCTCGATCTTCAGGGTAATTTCCTTTCCTCCATACTGGCCGGGTTGGTAATCGCAGGAAGGATCTTGGGCCATGTAGTTCCCGGTTTCCGCGAACGCCCGCGCCCGGCAGCCCGAGCACATGGCGGAAAACTCGCAACTGCCGCACCGGCCCTCGAGTTTTTTCCGGTCGCGCAATTGAAGCATCAACGGGGACTGGGTCCACAGCTCCTTGAAGGATGCCGATTTCAAACTTCCCACCGGTTCCTCGATGAAGGGGCAGGGGGTCAGGTTGCCTTCCGGGGTAATACGGCTGTAATGCGTGGCCGCCGGGCATCCCCCGGAGTAAGTGCGGGTGTAGACCGAATCCGGATCGTTTTCATAAACCACTCTTTTGTACTGCGGGGCGCATTTGGAATTGATCATCAACCGGCCCTTATATTCCATCTGCATGCGGTAAAGAGATTTGAGGGCCTCTTCATAGGCTTCGTTGGAGATATCGGTGTTGCCCTGTCCCCGGCCCGTGCACACCAGGAAATATAGGTTGAAGGCGACGGCCCCGATTTTTTCTGCAAACGCAACCACATCGGGAATCTCCTTGTAGTTCATGTTGGAGACAGACATCTGAATGAGAAAATCGACACCGACTTCGTTCAGGACGTTGAAGGCTTCCATCGAGTGTTCCCAGGCCTTTTGCACCCCGCGAAACTGGTTGTGCTTGCCGGGATCCATGGAATCGATGCTGATGCCGACCCCATGTGTTCCCGCTTCCTTGATCTTCACCGCGTTCTGACGGTTGATGAGGGTTCCGTTGGTGCCCAGGACGACCATGAATTTTTTATCGGCAGCGTACCCGATGATGTCATAGATATCCGGCCTGAGAAGCGGTTCGCCCCCTGTGAGAATCAAAAACGCGTTGGGGTTGACTTCGGCGATCTGGTCGACGACCCGGAAGCATTCCTCCGTGTTCAACTCGTCGGTCCGGAATCCGCCGCGAAAGTCAGCGTCTAGATAGCAATGATCGCAATTGAGGTTGCATCGTTTGGTCAGGTTCCAGGAAATGGAGTAGGCCCGAAAGTCCATCGGGTCCAGTTTGTTTCCCTGTTGGGTCGGTTTAGTTTCCATTCAGAAGTGTTCCGGAAATAAAAAGCAATTGTTCATAGTAAAAGGTTTTAAGGCCGCAGACAAATATTTCCCACCATCGTGTTGAAAAAGGAGGATCACCTGCCGTCCATACCTGTTAAAATCCTTTATTTTCAATCAGTAAACATACACCAGTCCGGCAGATTATGGAAGGTTTATCGGCCACTGGGCGTGGGGTTTGTAGCCTCCTTCTTCCGGTGTTTGTCTGTGGTTCTTTCGCGTTCTTTGCGTCTTTGCGGTTAAATATGACTTTTTCATTTTCCCTGCTAATATATTTCCCATGGAGAAAAAATTAATAGCAGGAATTTTGCTTTGCGCCTTGTCGGGAGTGGTCGCCGCCTGCGCCTCACCTGATTTAAACGGGCAAGGGAAGCCGGATACCTTAACGGCAAAAGATTTACATGGTTTTGAAGAGCAGTCCATATCCAGTGTTTATTTTGACCGGGCCATGCATTACAAGGGCTCCCTTTTTCGGGCTATTTCTCTAGAGCGTTTGGTGGGTTATGTTGATCCTCAAGGTTTAAGCGACGCCATTCTTCTGGATTGTTTTGATGATTATCAGGGTATTGTTTCTGTTGAAGACATAAAAAAATACGATCTGCAATTGGCAACCCAAATCGAACTGGCTCATGGATCGAACAGACCGGACTGGCTTCAGCCTCTATTTATCGTGGTTCCGGATGGGGTGAATGCTCCGTTCCAGGAGCGCTTCATGACCGCGAATATCAGGAGTTTGCGTTTTGTGAAACTCGGGGAGTATTACGCACCGCTTGAGAAAATCGCTGGAGCCGATAAAACAGCCCTCTCCGGACTGAACATTTTCAAGGATAATTGCCTGTTCTGCCATTCCCTGATGGGAATCGGGGGGAACAAGGGCGGCGCTCTTCCAGAAAAATTCGATTTTTCCAGGTCCGATGAACTCGCCCGTTTTGAAAGTCATTTTAAATCTTTTCATCATAAAGATAATCCGGACAAGCAGAACATCGATCAGTTCGTTTCCGGGAAGTGCTTAAAATCCGTGGGATATTTTCTAGGGAGGTTATCTGAAAAAAAATGACCGCCACTCGCCGCTGGGCAACGCCCGGAGGAATTTGGCTGAAACGTTATCTTGTGCCCTGAAATTCATCGACCGCGAGATAAAGTATTAACTTGTTTCCTTCCCCGTTGGGAGCAGGGCTTGTTGGAAAAGCCCTTGCAATATTTGATGGTTGGGGCCAAGATGACGTTCATTTTCCATTCCCGGGAGGCGTGAATCTTGGACCTCAAAGAGGCTCGATCCTATCTCAATTATCTGCTGACCTTAAACATCCGCCAGGAGGAATCGTTCGGCCCACTGGCCCTGGCGTTTATCAAGGAGCATGACCTGGAAGAGCTGGGTTTGCTGCCGGACGAGTTGTTCACGCTTCTGTCCGGAACTATCCAGAGCCTGGCTCAGGAGCCCAAGCGCCATAACCAGAAACTCGAGCTTCTGGAACGCGCTCAGAAACTTCTTCCCAAATGCAGTTTTTCCAATCCGCAACTGTCCCATCAGATCATCCGTGACATCAAAAAGACCCGTTCGGAGCTGGATATTTATAACGAGGCCATGAAGGTCCCGAAGGTTCCCGGTCTCGACAAGCAGCAGTTGATCATCCAGACCGATATTCCGGATTACTTTCTTGATGTTGCCCAGAAGCGGGCGACTTCCTACTACCAGGAAAAATACCAGCTGACCTCGGAGGCGAAGACGGCCCAGCATTTTTCCGGGGCCCCGAGAAAGTTCGAACCGGATAACAAGGACATCCATAAAGAATTCCCCGGGGCCTGCGGGCCTTTCATGAATGTCCGTACCAACGCGTTTCACCTGATGCTTCCCTTCGATCTGAAGATCAGCCGCAAACCCGATGACGCGCTTGAGGCGATTGTGCGGATCTTTTACAGCAAGAATGGGTACTCTTTTCCCTTATGTTATGAAATGGGGAAGTTATGCAGTATGAACGACGGCCAGGTGGTGGATGTTGAAATAAACGATCCTAACCTTTTGTTTGTCTCGGGTTCCGCGGTCAAGGAGAAAGAATTCCGCTTCGAGCATGCCGATCCTTCCCGGGGCATTCCTCCCGAATTCGCCTACCCGGTCACCGTGCTGGAACGCACGGGAACTCTGGGCACGTTCGTGCAGATCGTTACCAACTTCAAGGTTTGGTTCGATGCCTCCATGGTGTCTCTCCTGATCCAGGGCGCTCCCGACCTGTATGAATACGGACTGAATGGCGGCGCCGGTTTGATGACCCGAAGCCATGCCGCGGATAAAGTGGATGCGTATGCCGATGTTCTAAAAGCTCCCTGGCAGGAGCAGCTCAGTTTTAATTTCGTCAATATTCATCTTCAGCTTAGCCCGGCAACGGAATCCGCCCTGGTTCCCTACAATACTCCCCTATTCACCTTGTTTCCAGTGGTCAACCGCCAGGGGTACAAAATTGAGGACTACCGCAAATTCGCCCAAAAACGCTAGGCCCGGCTGCTCGCCGCGGGGGCAGATGGCTAACCTGCATATTTCATGAGTAAAACATAGTGGAAAGCCTTCGGCCTCTTAAAACCCCCCTCATCCTCACCTTCTCCCGCCAGGGGAGAAAGAACATTTTGTCCCCCTCTCTCGACGGGAGAGGGAGGGGGGAGGATGATTCAACAAGGTTTTCCAATCTTTATCCTACAAAGCTTATGTAATATGCGGGCTAATGCTCATCGAGTTAACGATAATCGCGGGGCGCGATTCTTGACTTATTCCGTTGGGTCCAGCGTTATACTGGCGGGCGTGGCCCGTCCCGGCCGTTGATGGGTCTTTCTGAAATTAAAGGGGCCGATGCTCCAGACCCTTTCTGTTTATGCGGATTTTGACAGGTTTTTGTTTGACAGGAAGGAAGGTCGTGATATTTTTAATTGTTCATGTATGTAGAACCGTCGGACCGTAAACGTTTTTAAGGATTTTTTTCATGACAATGCCCGTTGGATTTTTTTTCGCATTGGGTACCGCCGTCGAATTGTATCTTTTAAAGTCGGTCAGTACCTACATCAGTGTATTGAATACCCTGTCTTTGATCATGCTGACCTTTCTGCTCGGTGTGGTGTTGGGTTGCAGCTGGGGTAACGAGTATTTTGTGAAGATGCAATGGCACTTGAAATCCCGTTCCGTCCCCGAGGGCGAAACCCTCAATGGCGCCGTCATGGTCCTTTCCAGCATGTTGCTGATCACCCCCGGCGTGATCACCGATACGTTGGGCATTCTGATACTGATTCCGGCCACACGCGGGATATTCAAAGAGATTGCGGCAAATTTCGTCAGGAAAAAAATTTCGAGCGGTGAAATGTATTATTTCTTCAAGGAATGAATATCCACTCGCCGTGGGGGCAGTTGGCTAATTGCATTTGAGCTTACGATGATCGTTGAGCGCAAATTATAGGTCGTGAATTTTTCCCGCGGAGGTACTTCGCTAAATAGGAATTCCGGTCATGTTTATCCCGCCCCCCGTCCGCAACCTCCGGGCAGAACTTTTGGATCTGGATCAGGCGTCGTTCGAGGAGGTTGAGGAAAGTCTGAATGACGTTCGAAGGGTCAACCGTTATTTGAGCGGTTACCGGGTTCTCTTGTTTCACGTGGAAAAGTTTCTTCTCCTCCATTCCTTGGACCGCCCTTTCACCATCCTCGATATTGCAACGGGCTCGGCCGACCAGCCGGCGGCGATCGTTCAGGAAGCCCGCCGCCTGGGAATTCCAGTGAGAGTCACGGCCATCGATATCAACGCCAAGATGGTGCGGTATGCGAAGACCGAAACAAAGGCTTTCCCGGAAATCGAGCTGGTCCAATGCGATGTTCTCGCGATGCCTTTTAAGGAAAATAGTTTTGACCTGGTAGTCAATTCGCTGTCGCTGCATCATTTTTCCAGGGAGCATGCGGTTTCCATTTTGCGGTCGGCACATTCTATCGGGCGCCGCGGGTTCATTGTCAACGACCTGCACCGCAGCCGGGTCGCCTACGTATCCATCGTTCTTTTAACCAGGATTTTTACCCGGAACCGGCTTACCCGGTACGATGCCCCGGTTTCGGTGATGAACGCCTTCACCCCTTCGGAGATGAAAGAGATGGCCCTGGAAGCGGGGGTCGAAAGGTTTGAGGTGCATCGGCATTTTCCCTACCGGATCGCCCTGGTGGGGATGAGATAAAAGGTTGAAAAGAGGTATGGGACAGGGAGAAAGTTTCGACGTCATCGTCATCGGCGCAGGACCCGCAGGGGTTTCATCGGCGGTGTTTCTTGCCGCACGTGGCTACCGGATTCTGCTTCTCGACCAGGCCCGATTTCCGCGGGATAAGGTTTGCGGCGAGTTTATCAGCCCGGCGGCGGACCGCATCCTGGACGAGTTGGGAATTCTTTCTGCAATAGAATCCCTTTCCCCGGTCCGTTTGCAGGGAATTTCCATTTCTGCTTATGAAAATGAAAGCTTCTCTGTGGATTATCCCGCTTTCCCCGGAACCGGGCAGTCCATGTCCAGCCTGTCGGTTCTCCGGACCGTTCTGGATAAATTGTTGCTGGACCGCGCGCGGGAAAAAGGCGTGCGGATCATGGAGGGTTTCAAGGTAACGAATTTCATATTCGACCAGGGGCAGGTGACCGGAGTTGAAGGGTGGGATGAAGAAAAAGTTTCTTTCCGGTTTAATTCCCGGGTGGTGGTTGATGCCGGGGGACGAAACGCCGTTTCCTTAAGGAAACTCAATTTAATAAAGAAAGATTCTGGAAACGGAAAAATCGCCCTGGCCGCACATTGGAGTGGGGTGAATCTCCCTCAAAATTACTGTTTTATGCATATCAGTCCTCCAGGTTATACTGGAATTTCGTCCGTGGGGAAGGAAATGGCCAACGTGGTTCTTGTGGTGGACCGGGGTCTTATTAAGGGAGTTTCCGACAAAAAAGAATTTTATGCTCAGGCGGTGCTGAAAAACCGTTCGCGCGCGAAGCTTTTAAAAAACGGGGTGGTTGCTCAAAAGGTTCGTGCGGTGGATTCGCTCGCTTACTCGGTGCGTCCTCCTGAATGCGGCGGGCTGGTTCTCGTGGGGGACGCGATGGGGTTTATGGACCCGTTCACGGGGGAGGGGATCTATCTCTCCCTGCGCAGTTCGCAGATCGCTGCGGGGGTCATCGATGACGCCTTCGGGAACAACGATTTTTCGAGAAACCATCTTTCCGTCTATGAACGGAACCGGGCAAAAGAGTTCAATAAAAAATTTCTGCTGAGCCGAATTCTTCAGGGGTTTATTTATAACCGGGTTCTCTGCGGCTGGCTGATGGGTACTCTTTCCGCCAACCCTTCTCTGGCAGAAACCCTGGTGGGGGTGATCGGGGACTATATTCCCGCGGACCGGGTGGTTACTCCGGGATACTTATTTAAGCTTTTAAAAAAATCATTTGACTGGCAGGTCAGCCAACCCTCGTCTTCAAAAAAAGCTTCTCAAACGATTCCATAGGAGCGGGGTTTCTCGACCGCCCGGTCAATGCAGGTTGGCCTGATATTGGCTCAACATCTCTTCCAGTTTGTCCTTCAAGTGCAGTTTGTGAACCTGGATCTTCTTTTTTTCCATCTCCTCTTCGGAGGTTAAAAACTTCAGTTTGTTCAACTCTTCCACGCGGACTTTCAATTCCGTATGTTCATCAAAGAGTTTTTTAAATTCCTGGTTTTCACTTTTTACTTTTTCCAGCAGATCTTTTTCGATCTCCATGTTCTCCCCTTTTGATTTTGTTTATCCAGTGAAATTAAGTTCGGCTTCCGATTTTCTGATGTATTGGATTTTCAAGTCATTCAGGTCAAAAGACAGTTTTTTCTTAAATTGATCCGATGCCAGAAACGCCGCGCCCGCCGCCACGGTCTTTTCGGGATCGGGTTCGGAAGCGATGAATAACGGGCCTAGCCGTTCCTGAAGGAAATCTTTATACGTGTTCAATCCGTAGCCCGCAAAAACCGTCGGACTGGATATTTCGTCGCAAAGGGCTTCCGGTTCTATGGCTAGGTCTTCAGAAATTCGTTCGGGGCCATCGGGGCGGTATTTAAAAAATGCGGTATAAACCTGTTTTTTTCTCGCGTCCAGCAGGGCACAGATGAGCTGGTCTGTGGGTTTCACGCAGGCGGCCACCGCCTCAAGGGTGTCGACTCCGACAAAAGGTTTTTCCGTCGAGAGCACAAAGCCTTTGATCAGGCTGACCCCGACCCGCAAACCGGTGAACGATCCCGGACCCCGGGTGATGCAGAAACTGTCTACCTCGTTTAAGGAAAATCCGGTTTTGCTCAGTACGAGGTCCACCAGAGGTAACAGGCGATCAGAGTATTTTGAGGATTCGGTGAGGGAGGACTGGAAAAGGATTTTATGGTCTTTAAGCAGGGCGACACTGCCTTGAGGGATAGATGAATCAACTCCCAAAATTTTCATATTATCCGATTCAACTGGCCGCAAAATCAGCGTGATTTTGCAAAATTTTGAACACTTCCCTTCAAAAATTAAAAATAGGTTATCGACCTGTAAAAGTCAATGAAAAATCCTTTTTTAGCATTCAGGAACGCTTTGCACGGAAGGAGAAAAAGGACGAGAACCCTGCTATTTAACTATTGATTTTATTGCACTTATTTTCTTGACAAATTTAACATGAGAATTTATTGTAAAAGTGCCTTTTGAAGGCATATGAAGGATAAGTGGTTGATTTAAAGGAGGGTTGCCAAATTTAGGAGGGAAAAAATTTAACTTTTTCTCGGGGTGTCTTTATGTTCTACGAAGTTAGAATTTTTGACGCTAAAGGGCAACTTAAAAAAACCATTTCTTCCAACCGATTGAGCAACCGGTTCTGGAAAAAAAATGAAAACGCTGCACCTGATTATTCTAATACTTACAATGAACACGGTCTGGAAGATATTAAAAATAAAAGGTCCTTTAAAAGCAGAATTTTAAGTATGGATAACTCTGCAATTGATTGATCTTCCAGCATAGTTTATGATTTAACATCAAGGGGGCGTTGGCGAGACGGTTACTGTTTTCCGCAGCGTCCTTTTTTTGTAGCGGTTTTTATTCAATCTTTCTGTTTTATTGGATTTTCATTAGGGACGGTCTTCAATTCGGGATTAAGCCATGAATTGGAGTCTCTGATAAGGAGAGTCATGTATATCACCACGAGGGAGGAGCTCAATTCCCTT
This sequence comes from Nitrospinota bacterium, assembly GCA_036339675.1. Lineage (GTDB taxonomy): Bacteria > Nitrospinota > Nitrospinia > Nitrospinales > VA-1 > JAYZAN01. The sequence continues at coordinate 30,832 of JAYZAN010000059.1, read as the reverse complement.
TGTGAGCGAATTAAATCCTGTGATACGCTGGCCCTGGATACGGAATTCGTCTGGGAAACCACCTACTATCACCGCTTGGGCCTGATCCAGGTAGCGGGCAGTGGAGTTTTCGCCGCCATCGATCCTATCTTGGTGAAAGATCTCACCCCGTTTCTCAACCTGGTAAAAAAAACCGATATCGTTAAAGTTTTTCATGCGGCCAAGCAGGATCTTGAAATTCTTCACCGGCTCTGCGGAGAGGTGATCCGTCCGGTCTTCGACACCCAGATCGCCGCTTCGTTGGTGGGTTGGGGCTCTCAGATTTCATTCGCAAAAATTGTACAGAAGGTGACCGGAAAAAAAATCGATAAGGCGGAAACCTATACCGATTGGTGTCGCCGTCCTCTCAGTAAAAACCAGATCGATTATGCGCTGGACGATGTCCGCTACCTGGTTCCGGTTTACGACAAGCTAAAAAAAGTTCTGCGGAAAATGGACCGGGAAGAATGGGTCAAGGGTGAACTCAAGTTTCTGGAGAAACCGGAAACCTTCGCGGGGCCGGAACCGGACCGGCATTATTTGAAAATCAAAAATATCCGGAATTTACAACCCAGAAACCTAGCCGTTCTCAATGAACTTGCCTTTTGGCGGGACGCGGAGGCAAGGAAACGGGATACCCTGCCCAAGTCCGTCGTTCGGGACGAGCCCCTTGTGGAAATAGCACGTATTTTGCCGAAAGACCTGGAAACGCTTTCCGCGATTCGGGGAATGGGCCGGAAAGAGGTGAAAAAAAGTGGCCAGCAGATTTTCGAGGTCATTCAGAAGGGACTAAAAATCCCTGAAGACCAATATCCCTTGTTGCCGCAACCGGACGGATATTCTCCACAACGGGGGGTAGAGGAGCTTCTGGCGGCTTATGTGCAGATTCGCGCCGAAGAATTAAAAATCGAGCCCAGTGTTCTCGCCGACAGAAAACAGATCCATAATTTCGTAAAATGTTACGAACTGGGCGATGATGTAAAAAAACACTATTTGTTCCAGGGTTGGAGAAAAGACAGTATCGGTTCCTGCTTGTACTCCATTCTGGACGGCAAGATGGGGTTGGCCATCGATAAAAAAGGTAAGGTCAATCTTTTCCCCACTGACAAAAACTGATTTTACCTACGAAATTAACTTTTATACGTTAGGGCCAGGATGACACCAAGGCCCAGCCCCTCTGCGACAAAGCCGATGACCCAGGCGCCGGCCAGACTAAACGGTATCGGCATATAAGGATAAAAGCCGAATTGCATGGAGGCCATGAACAGACCCATGTACAGCCCGAAACGTAAACCTTCAGGTATGGCTTTCCCTTCGTAGTTCCGCATGAATATCCAGGCAAACGCCAGGACAAACCAAAGCTGGGTGGTTATTGCCCATGGCATGTATTGCGACATTTCCTTTTCCGTCCGCCACAATTGTGCGGTACTTGTATAAAGGTCTTTCAATAGTATTCCATGGAAAACCCATTCAAAAAAGAAGACAAAGAAAAAGCATGAAAAAATTGAAAGAGCAAAACGTGGAATGTTCATGACGAACCTTAAATAGGGGTTTAAAAAAAATCCTTCTGGCCAAGTAAAACACAATATAAATTGTCCCCGTCAAGACTTTTATTAACGACTTTGATGAATTAAAGAGTTTCGAACCATTCTTTAAATACCGGTTCTTTTCGCAAATTTTCAAGGTCCGGGTCGGTATGAATGGCCTGCACATTTTTAAATCCCAGTTGGACCGATTTCTTGATGGATTTCAGGCTCTGGTCGATGTTCCCGGTCAGGGAATAATAGCAGCCCAAGTTGTAATGCAGGTTCGGGTTCGAGGGGTGTTTCTCCTGAACGGCCTTCAACGTTTCGAGCGCTTTATCATATTGTTTTTCCTTTAGATAAGCGGTGCTGAGGTTGATCCGGACGTCCATAAAATCTTTATCGTGATGCAGGGCCATCTTGTAATTTTTGACCGCTTCTTCCAGGTTTCCCGAGAGGAATGATTTGTTGCCTTCGTTATAATGAAAAATTCCCATCCGTTTGTTCTTCTCCGGATCCTGATGATCGCTTTCCGATCCATGATCGCGGATTTTTTCTCCGGAGAGTTTTGGCGAACCTGAACTGGTTTCATGCTTTGCGGGTGAATGGGCAATCAGTTTGAACGGCACCTGGTCACCGATGACGATCAGGGCGGCGGATACGATGAGAAGCAAGGGAAGAAGCTTTTTGGCTGTAGGAGGTAAGGGCATAGTGGATACCGTTTTGAGTTAAATATTTTCCAGAAGGGTTATCAATTCGCTGATGGAGCCCAGCGTCTGTATGTTTTCAATCAACGCCCCATGGGAACAAAGGTTGTACACCCGGGTGTTTGGATGAGCTTTGGCGAGTTGCTCCAGTGTGCGCAGATAACTATACATCACTTGGCTGGTAAAAACTTCTTTCCCATCGGCGCACTCGACCCGGATTTGTTTTTTCCCCCGGTTTTTTTCAACGTGGGAGGTAGACAGGGATTGCTTCTGGTCTATTTTGTCCATGAGTTTTTCATTGGTCTGGGAATAGCCTGAATAGCTCCTGTTTCCTGAAAAGGCGCAGTCCTGGCCAATCAATATGATCGGCTCGCACCCGAACTGAATCAGGCAGTCCAGCCCCAGGCAGGACACTGACCCTCCGGAACGGGTGGTACCTTTTTCGACCATCGTGGCCTCGTCTCCTTGGGTCGGGGAATGGTTTTCCTTGAACACCACAAACTTCTCCCCGCGGAAACTGTGGACGATCCTGGAGTTCGCCGTCGGGGTGAACACAAGCCGTGTCGGCAAGTCCAGTCCTTCGGTAAAGTAGTTAAAACTTTCTTCCTGAGGGTCGAGGGAAAACACGTAATCGGGAATGATTCCTTCCCGGGAAAGGATAGGGAAGGTGGTGTCCACCGAGGCCAGGAGAATTTTGTGGCGGATGGTTTGGAGATAGGGCAAAGCGTCATCCAGAGAAGGCCCGGCGCTGATCAGAATTCCCGGTTTGCCTAAGAAGGTGTCCCGCAACGAATTGATCCCGGGGGTTCGAAGGATTATTTCCCTGTTGAGCCGATAGTTGGTTTCTTCCAATCCCCCTAGCACTGCCGGGAACCGTCGCTCTATCTGTAAAATTTCAAGTGCATTGGCAATACGTGGGAAAGAATCGGGGATGCACTGGAACGACGGGTTGTGAAACAGGACCTCACGGGCGGATTCGGGACACAGGTTGAAATTTTCCATGTATTTCACGACCGCTGGAGCGACCCCCTCTTCCTTTTCACCGAAGATGAGTTTGAATCGGGGATGCTTCAATAACCGGGTCTGGTCCTTCAGGATCATCGCCGCCGAAAGAATATCGGGATTCAATTCAAGGGTCAGAAGAATCCCCTGGTCCCCGATCCGGTTCAGGAGGGCTTCGATATGATAACCCAGCCCGAACCCGTATAGAAAAACCATGCTTCCGGGCCGGATGTTTTTCGCGAAGTCTTTCCCTTCCTTCACCGGATCGTAACCGCTGTGGATCAAAATATTATTATATTGAACAGTGATGTCCCCCTTCACTGTGGTTTTGGACGTGATGGTTATCGGAAGGGATGGGGAAAGAATATCCCTGGAATCGGTATGCGATTTCAGGGCGGCCGTGTTCTGGTTGAAAAAATTATTCATACGAGTGATTGGTTCCGAGGCAACGCTCTCTAATCATACCATTTTCATCTTATAAACTTGAAATCGGATCGGAATTGTTTTACAAAACCATTAGCAGAATCCTGCCGATATACACCACACCAGAAAGTGAACATGCCGGCCCTGTCAAAAGATAAGAATCTGTCACGCATTCATATTCTCCCGGAAAAAATGGCCAACCAGATCGCGGCTGGGGAAGTGGTTGAACGTCCCATGTCCGTGGTCAAGGAGTTGATGGAAAACTCCATCGACGCCGGGGCAACGCGGATTCGGGCTGAAATCGAGGCTGGGGGCAAGGGTCTCATAAAAGTAACCGATAACGGCATCGGGATGTCCCCCGAAGACGCCCGCCTGGCATTTTCCAGGCATGCGACCAGTAAAGTATCCTGTCCGGAAGATCTGGAAGCTATCGGGTCCTTGGGTTTTCGGGGAGAAGCTCTGCCCAGTATCGCCTCGGTGGCGAGGGTGGCATTGACAACCACCCATGATGAAAATACAGGCGGCACCCTGGTTGCCGTGGAAGGGGGCGCCCATTTAACGGTGAAGGATTGTGCCGCGTCCCGAGGAACCACGGTTGAGGTGGCGCGCCTTTTTTTCAACACTCCCGCCCGAAAAAAATTTATGAAAGCGGACGGCACGGAATTTTCCCATATCACCCAGGTTGTCACCCAGCAGGCCCTGGCCCATCCGCATATTCATTTTACCCTCATTCATAACGGACGGGAGGTGATCAATTGCCTCCCCACGGAACAGCTGCTGTACCGGATCGCCGAATTGTTCAATCCTGACTTGGCCAAGGAATTGGTGCGGGTGGAAGCGGAAGCGGGAGATTACCGTCTGGAAGGCTTTATTTCCAATCCGGTCCATACCCGGTCCAATCGGTCCTATCAGTATTTTTATATCAACAACCGGTTTGTGAGGGATAAAGTGATATTCCATTCTACCCAGCATGGATACAACCATCTTCTGCCGAGGGGCCAGCATCCAGCCCTGTTCCTGTTTTTATCCATGAACCCCAAACTGCTCGACGTGAATGTCCATCCTGCAAAAGCGGAGGTCCGGTTCGCGTTTCAACAGGAGGTACACCGTTTTGTGAGCAAGGCGGTTAAAAATGCGCTGACTAGAAATGAACAGGCCCTGGAGGCCGCCGTTGAGAGGGAAGGGAAAAATTCTCCCATCGCGGATACGGTACTTCCTTTCCGTTCCCCCGCGTCCTCGAATTTTTCCGAGGGTCCATGCAAATCCTTCGGAGAGGGATTCCGTGAAAAAGAGTATTTCGCCGCTCGCCATGAGCAGATGTCCAAAGCCCTGGAGTTGATGTATCAACCGCCTGCAGGCGGCGGTCCGGGACCGTCCCCGGCGGATTCGCAGGTGGAAATTTTCGGGGGCAAACCCGCTCCCGTGTCACGCTTGATCTATTCGGACTTTGGGCCGCTGGGCCAGCTTGAAAATTCCTTCATCATCATGCAGGGGAAGCAGGGGGTGTTGGTGGTCGATCAGCATATCGCCCATGAACGGGTTTTATACGAACGGTTCCGCGAGGCGGCCAAAAATAAAAAGATTGAGGTGCAGAAACTTCTGTTCCCCCTGTCCCTGGAATTTTCTCCCGGGGAGGCTCAGTTGCTTTCCACTCACCTGGATCGTCTCAAGGACCTGGGGCTGGAATTGGAACCTTTCGGCCAAAACGGGTTTTTACTGAGATCGGTACCGGCAATTTTGAAAAGCGCCGATCATGAGAAATTGATGAACGATATTGTGGAAATGCTTCCCCGTCAGGAGCAGGGTGAGACTTTGCAGAAGAAATATGAAGAAATCCTTATCATGATGGCCTGCCGGAACGCGATAAAGGTGAATATGCCTTTGCAAATGGACCAGATTAAAAAACTGCTGTCCGATCTCGAGCAAACGGAGATGCCCTATACCTGTCCGCACGGCCGTCCCATTGCCCTGTTGTTTGAAATGGATGAGATATTGAAACGCTTTTTGAGAAAGTGAGAAGAAAAGAAGAGCCTGCCCGGGGGGAAACTCGGGATTTTTTTTTATGGGTCGACAATGGTGGACCGGGGAATCTTGGGTCGGGAGTTTCTCTAACCCCGGACGGTTATTTTCTTGATGGCCTTGGCCATTTTTTTCAGTTTGGCCGCGTTTTGAGCTTTCTGCACTTTTCTGGAGACCTTTCGAACCATTTTCCCTCCGGTTTTATTGGTGAATCTTTTTGAATTATTGAAGATCCATTCCACGTCCACGAGGCAGTTTTCCCGGGTTTTCCGATCCATTTTTCGGAACAGGGTGATCAGCTTTCTTTCGTTTTTATTGGTGCTGACATAATAATCGTCTTTGATACCTTTAAATATCAGCCGTCCTTCCTCCAAACTTCCTCCGACGATATCTAGTTTTTTAAGGCTGGCCGGGGCTTTTTCCGCATCCGGCGTTTTGATGACTTCCGCGGTGATTTTGGTGGTCAAAAGACGATCCAGGGAGATATTGCCTAGCTTGGCAATTTTGATCAGAACCGATATAGGCGCATCTCTTTCGCCCGCTTCATATCGAACGTAAGTCCGAAACCCAATTTCCAGCACTTCAGAGATAGCCATCTGCGAACAGTGAAGACCTTTGCGGATCGTTTTTAAATTTTCGGCCAAAACCGTCATGGTCAGGTTCCTTTTTGTGGCTTGCTATTTTGTACGGGAATTAAAGGGGAGAGATCAGGCCAGTTCGATTCCGTTTTTTCTCAGGAATTTATAGGCCTCGTTAATCCAGTAGCGTTCTTTTTCCAGTTTGTATTCCGGGAGATTTTTGGAGGAGCCTATAATACTCTTCATATGGCTGATGGCTTCTTCTTTCTTACCCCTTTTGTCGAGCAATTTAGCGTAATGATAATAGGCTTTGAAAAAATCGAATGAATTGATCACTTCCTGATAGGTCTCCAGGGCTTTGTCTTCCAGATCCGCAAGGCGGTAGCATTCCGCAAGGCCGAAAATGGCATTGCCGTAATCGTATTTCTTGTCAATTTTTACGAGTTCTTCAAGAACTTCAGCGCCTTCCTCGTATTTGCCGAGTCCGTGCAAGCATTTGGCAAGGCCATATCGCGCTTCGTTCATTTCGGGGTCTTTTTGGACCGCCTGGTGGAACTGCGGGATGGCAAGTTTGTATTTTTTCTGTTCCAGGTAGGCCTGGCCGAGTTTTTCGTAATGGTAGGCCTTTTCGAATTTATTGATCAGTTCCCTAAGCTGGAGGGTTTCTTCGGTTTCCGCCTCCCGGGTGTCGGAATGGGTTACCTGGAAAAGCTTGGGCCGTTTATCGCCGCTTTTGGTTTTGACCATGAAATAATAGGCCACCGCCCCGACAGGGAAAAGCACCACCATGATTACGATCCATACGAAATGTTCCTTCCGCTGGATGCAATCCATGCACATCCACAACATGAATATCAACGCGATGGAAATGAATAAATCCATAGGTACAAAATAGTCTTATTAGAAGTTTTTAAAAAACGGATCCTTTAAACTTTTAATAAAAAGGTAGGCGCCTCCGCCGGAAGGGAGGAAATCAGGGATAAACCTTATCGACGATCGAGTTGTTGACGTCGAGTAGGACCGCCTTGGGTGTATGATTTTCCTGTTCAACATTAATAATACCATAAGCGGCGATAATAATGTGATCATTTATCTGCGCCAGTCTCGCGGCCGCGCCGTTGAGCGAAACCGTACCGCTGTTCCTGGGGGCGGGTATCGTGTAGGTGATGAAGCGCTCTCCGTTATTGATATTATAAACATGAACCTGCTCGAAATTTATGATTCCCGCTTCTTCCATCAGGTCTTCATCAATCTCGATGCTGCCTTCGTAATCCACTTTGGTATCGGTCACCCGAGCCCGGTGAAGTTTGGACTTCAACACTATTCTTTGCATCACTCTCTCTCTATTATGCAGTTATCAATCAGTCTTGCCTTGCCTATATGCACCGCGAGGGCTATTAGGGTATTTTCTCCGATTTCATTCTTCTCCACGAATGTCTGTGGATCGCAAATGGAAATGTAATCGACTTTTGTTCCCTTTTCATTTTCGATACGGTTGCGGATTTCGGAGCGAATTTTTTCCGCGGAGTGCTCCCCATGCCGTACTTTCTCTCTTGCCGCTTCCAGGGCCCGTGACAGGGACCGGGCGGACCGCCGTTCTTCCTGAGACAAGTACTTGTTCCGGGAACTCATGGCCAGCTGATCCGTTTCCCGTATGATGGGGAGACCGACGATATCCACATCAAGGTTCAAATCTCTGACCAGCGTTTCCACCACGGTCAGCTGCTGCCAGTCTTTTTCACCAAAAAACGCTTTATCAGGCCGGGTTATGTTGAACAGCTTCAAGACCACCGTTGCCACACCCCTGAAAAAAACCGGCCGGCTTTTGCCGCAAAGATGATCTACGATTTCCTCGACCTCAATGTGGGTTTTATATCCCGGAGGATACATCATTTCGCGATCCGGAAAAAATAATACATCCACCCCATCGGATTCCAGCTTGTTTTGGTCCCCTTCCAGGTCCACCGGGTAGATATCCAGATCCTCGTTTTCCCTGAACTGGGCCGGATTGATAAATATGCTCACTACCGTCCGGTCGCAGCTGGCGAGGGATTTCCGGACCAGGCTCAGGTGGCCTTCATGGAGATAGCCCATGGTGGGGACGAATCCGATCGATTTTCCTCCGGCCCTTGTATTCGCAGACCATTTTTTTATTTCTTCAATGGTATTTATAGTTTCCATCGTTCAACTAGTTTGAATTAAGAGTTAACTGCACTCATTTCGGTCTACTTTCCGCAATGATTTTCGCTCGGTAGAATAGGTTTGTTCTTCCCCAGGAAAATCTCCGGACCGGACTTCCTGAATATAATCCGCCACAGCACTTTGAATCTGGCTTTCCAGCTTGGCGTATTGTTTGACGAATTTCGGTGTGAACTCCGAATTCAGGCCGAGCATATCGTGTATCACGAGGATCTGGCCGTCGCAATCTTTCCCCGCGCCGATCCCGATGGTTGGTATTTTAAGTTCCCGGGTGATTTCCCCGGCCAGTTCACCGGGGATTCCCTCCAGCACAACCGAAAAAACTCCAGCCTGCTGAAGCGCTTTGGCATCCTGTTTGATTTGCCGGGCATCAATATAATTTTTCCCCTGGACCTTATAGCCGCCGAATTGATGGACCCGTTGAGGGGTCAGGCCTACATGGCCCATGACCGGAACGCCGGCCTGGTCGATGGCTTGAACTTTTTCACATACCGGGATGCCGCCTTCGAGCTTCACCGCTTCGGCTCTTCCTTCCTGAATCAATCGGCCAGCGTTGGCGACGGCCTGTTCCACAGAAACCTGGTAGGACATAAACGGCATGTCACTCACCAACAGGGGGTTATTCAAACCGCGCTTTACCGCACGGGTATGGGCCACCATTTCGTCCATGGTGACGGGAAGGGTGTTTTCGTAACCCAGCGAAACCATGCCCAATGAGTCCCCCACCAGGACAATATCGATTTCGGTGGTGTCTAAGATCCGGGCGAAACTGTAATCATAACCGGTCAGTGCGACCAGCTTTTTCCCGGATTTTTTTCTCCCCAGAATCGAGGGAATCGTTATCGGTTGGCGGACCATGATTGTCAATTAAACCTTTGAAAATCAAGATCCTGAAAGGAATGGCGAACGGGGCAGAGATGAACCCCCTAAAAAATATATCCGCCAACAGGGTGATAACGAAGAGAAAGGGTTTCTCAGGAATAGAGTGGTCCGCACTTAATTTGAGGCCTTTTCGGGGTCCCCTTGGCGGGTTGCCACAAAATTGGATCTATGCCCTCCGTCCCGGTCCTGTCAGGATCCAAGCGGATTGTAATATTCTCTCCCTATTTTATGGGTATTGATCTTTTTTATCAACTCTTCCAGGTCATATTTTTTCTCGACGAAATCTATCTTATTAGTATTAATAACCAGGAGGGGGGTTTCGGAATAATAAAAAAAGAAATTATTGAAGGCCTTATTCACTTCGTCCAGATATTCGGGATCGATGAATGATTCATAGTCCCGGTCCCGTTTTTCAACCCGGTCCAACAGAACGCTCGTGTTTGCCTGCAGGAAAATGACGAGATCCGGCTTGGGAATCTTCTGGGTTAACAGGTTATAGATCTGATCGTAGAGCTGAATCTCGTGACCTTTTAGGGTCAGGTTGGAGAAAATGCGGTTTCGCTGGAACAGGTAGTCAATGATAAAGACGGAATTAAAAAGATCCCTCTGGGCTAGGTCCAGGTACTGGTTGTACCGGCTCAGTAAAAAAAAAATCTGGGTATGAAAGGCGTGGGATTCTTGGTCCTGATAAAATTTTTCGATAAAGGGATTCTCTTCGTCTTTTTCAAGGAAGACTTTGGCGTCGAATTGCTTGCCCAGCAATTTTGCCAGTGAGGTTTTCCCGGCTCCGATGGACCCCTCAATGGCGATGAACCTGGGCTCTATGATGGGATCTGTCATTCTGGACTAGGGTCAGAGGGTTAATGGATTGGGATCGAGGCGCCGGGCCGTTTGGTTCATTCGGATCCCAGGATCCCCTTGATGGTCAATTTTAACTCGGTGAGGTCTGCCGATTTGACCACATAGGCGTTGGATGCCCATACGCGAAAATCCTGTTTGTATTTTCCATAAGCGGAGCACAATATAACAGGAATATTTTTTTTTTCTTCTTTTAATATCCTCAAAAACTCTATACCGTCCATTCCGGGCATTTTAATGTCCAGGGTGATGATATCGGGTTTTTCCTCATCGACTTTCTTCATAGCGTCTTCCGCGGAAGATGCCAGATACACCTGGTATCCGTCGTCCTCTAACTCTTCCTTATAAAGAAGGCGGATGTTTTCTTCGTCGTCAACTACAAGGATTTTTCTCATGCCTAGGCCGAAAGTTTTCGGGAGCGGGTTCTTTTCGAAAAATAACCCATAAAGACCGGAGGGATATTTTCGAAATCAAAGAGGTATTAGTTTTTATAATAATCAGACTTGATTTGCAACGGTAAATGGAGGATGACTGTAACTCCTTTTCCGATAACGTTTTCAAAACGGATGGTCCCGTTGTGGGCTTCGATGATTTTCCGGCATATGGGGAGTCCCATTCCGGTTCCGGAATCCTTGGTGGTGAAAAACGGATTGAAAATGTTTTCAAAAATTTCCTGGGGGATTCCCTTCCCGGTGTCCTGCAGCCGGAGGGTGATCATTTTTTGTCCCCCGGCATACAGTTCCTGGGAGGTGGAAACAGTGAACTCACCTCCATTCGCCATGGATTCCATAGCATTGTAAAACAGGTTGATCAGTACCTGTTTGATCCGTTGCAGGTCCAGTTGAAGTGGGGGCAAATCGCCCGCCAATTTCAGTTTCAGGTCGATATTTTTTTCATAGAACCCGGATTTAAACATATAAGCGACGTCATGGAGAATCTTGTTGATGTCGCAGGTTTCAAGTTCCATGATCCCGGCTTTGGAATACAGGAGGATGTCTTTAACAAGGGCCTCCAGCCTTTCGGTTTCCTTCACGATGATCTGGGAATATTTGGCGGCGGATTTAAAAGATGCGTGCTCTCCGAATTCGCCGGAAAGGCCACCCACCGTATCCCGCAGCCTGCGCGCGAACCCGCCAATCGAAACAAGGGGATTCTTTATTTCGTGGGCGACTTCAGCGGCCATTTCCCCTAACGCCGCGAGTTTTTCGAACTGGGTTAATTGCTCCTTGGTGGAAAGAAGTTCCCTGTTGGTATCGAGAAGTTTGGAGAACAACCGGGAGTTTTCCATGACCCAGCTTGCGTGCGAACTGAACCGGGTCAGCAGGCGTATCTGTTCCTCGGTGATGGGTTTCCTGTTGTACCGGTTATCGGCGAGGATGAGGCCCAGTACACTTTCGTGGGCGATGAGTGGGGCCGTGGCGAACTCTTCGGTCCCCAAAGCTTCTATAAATTCCCGGTCCACCAAGGGTTCTTTCTGGACGGAATGTATGTGAAACCCTTTTTTCCGAAGAATCGTTTCCGACAGCACTCCACCCCTTTCGTTTACGGGAAATTTCAGGGAACGGACAAACCGGTTGAACGCCGATCGGTTGTATTCTTCTTTATTGGCTTCGGTGACGATCCATTGGAGAAGATCCGGACCCTTTTTGTCCAGCTCGGTCCACAAACGGACGGCGTCCTGGGGAGAATCGGGACCCAGCCCCATCATCCCCTGAAGTCTTCGGGTGTTTTCATCGTAGATGAAAAGCATGACCCGGTTGAAACCGCCGGCCTGTCCGATGGTGATCCCGTTGAGGATGATCCATAGCCCGTGTTTCAGTTTTAAGGTGGATTGAACGGCCAGACTGATGTCGTATAGGATGGTCAGTTCCTTGAGAAGCATCTGGCTGTTGGAATAATACACGGCGTTGCGGATACAACCCGCTACCTGGCTGGCGATGGCTTCTATAAGAATGATCTCTTCCCCCTGGAACCAGCGCTGCTCCAGAGTGTGAACATTGATCACGCCGATGAATTGCTCATTGAGGAGGATGGGAACGGAGAGCATGGATTGGAATTTTTCTTCCTCGATCTCGGGAAAATATTCGAACCGGGGGTCCTGCATGGCTTCGCTCAGCGCCAGGGTGATCCGTTTTTCCGCCACCCATCCGGTTATGCCTTTTCCTTTTTTTAACCGAATTTTTGAGGATTCCTCCTTTGGGAGCCCTGAAGAGGCCTTCAACCGCAGATGTACCTGGTCTTCTTCTTCCAGATAGATGGCGCAGGCGTCGACATGCATTTTTTTCTGGATGATTTCTATGATGCTTTCCAGCGTTCGATTGAGGTCCAGCGTGGAATTGGCGATCTGTGAAACTTCCTGCAGAATTTCAAGTCCGATCTGGTGCTCCGTCATGGGTTCTTCCCCTTAAAAATGTCTCTCCGGGAATCTTGAAACCGGCGCCGCCTGATTTATTTTACACCGGAATTTTTCTCAAGGGCTTTTTCATAAATCCGGAAATATTTGTTTGCGGCTTTTTGCCAGCTGTTGTCCTCCGCCATACCATTTTGAACCAGTTTCTTCCACAGGGACTTTTGCCTGTAAACGGATAAGGCTTCTTTCCACGCCCCAAGCAGGTATTGGCTCTCAAACGGTTTGAAGGTGAACCCGATTCCCTGGAGGGTTGTGGGGTTGAATTCCTGTATGGAATCTTTGAGCCCGCCCACCGAGCGGACCAGAGGGACGGTTCCGTATTTCAGTCCGTACATCTGGGTGAGTCCGCAGGGTTCGTATTGCGAAGGCATCATCACCAGGTCGCTTCCGGCTATAATTTGATGGGACAACTTCTCATCGTAACCCAAGGTGACACCGATTTTTTCAGGATGGCGTTTCTGGATCTCCCGGAGCCGGTTTTCGTAAATAGGATCACCCATACCGAGTAACACAAACGCTGCGCCGTCTTCCAAAAGCTGTATCACCGCGTCTAAAACAAGCTCAATACCTTTTTGCGCGGCCAGCCGGCTGACCATGCCTAGGATGGGAGTGTCCGCATCCACTTTGAGAGAAAAAATCCGGATAAGTTCCTCTTTACATGTGGATTTGTTCTCCAGGTTTTTGGGCGAATATTGCTCTTTGATGAAGGGATCCCTTTCGGGATTCCATTCTTCAAGGTCGATTCCGTTTAAGATGCCGTGCAAATCCTCGGCTCGTTCGCGGATGATGTCCTCCATGCCAAATCCGCATTCATCCGTTTGAATTTCCTGGCTATAAGAGGGGCTGACTGTCGTTAAAAGATCGGAGTATTGCAGGCCGGATTTTAAAAAACTGAGTTGGCCATAAAACTCAAGGCCTCCTGGAGTGAACAAGTCCCCGGGAAGATGGGTCAGATCGAATTCCGATGCGGGAAAGTTCCCCTGGTAACCGAGGTTATGGGTGGTGAATACCGTGCGGGTGTCGGCGAACCAGTCCTCATCGTACAGGGTCTTCAGGTACGCCGGGATCAATCCCGTATGCCAGTCATTGCAATGGATGATATCGGGTTGGAAGGCAAGGGCCTTGCAGGCCTCCGGAACGGACCGGCAAAAAAAAATGAAACGCTCGGCGTTGTCGGAATAATCTCCTCCAGAGTCGCCGTAGATACCGTCCCTTTGATAATACTCTTCGTTTCCGACCAGGTATACTGGGATGTTTTTCTTGAGATAGGTCTGAAAAAAAATTCCCCTTTGAGTTTTTTTGCCGATGGAAATATCGACCTGCCGGCCCAGGAAACAGATATCTGATCCTGATGAAAAGGCGGATTGATGCCCCGGCATGATGATCCGGACATCGTGACCCAAGGCATGAAGCGCCTTGGGCAATGAACCCGAGACATCTCCCAGTCCTCCTGTTTTAGCGAACGGAAAAACTTCTGAGGCGGCCAGCAAAATTTTCAGTTTCCGGCTCATGTCGATTTCAGATTTTGGTATTTCTTAAAATTTCAGCGGCTTCCTCGGGAAGGGTGGGATTGATGAAAAACCCGGTTCCCTGTTCAAACCCGGCCACCTTGGTGAGTTTGGGCATGATCTCTATATGCCAGTGGTAATGGTCGTTGTGGTTCCCGTGGATCGGGGAGGTGTGCAGATAAAAATTATAGGGCGGGGTGCCCAGGGCGGTTTTCATCCTCAAGATTGTTTCCTTAAACAGGGAGGCTAGATGGGGGAACTCGTCCTCATCGGTATTCTCAAACCGGGCATTGTGGTTCACTGGAAGAATCCACATCTCGAAGGGAAACGCCGACGCATAGGGGCATAGAGCGACGAACTCCTCATTCTGGGTGACGATGCGCCTGCCGTCGGAGAGTTCCAGCTTGATCAGGTCGCAATATATGCACCGCTCGTTTTTTTCGTAATGGCGGAGGGAACCTGCGAGTTCCTCGTTGACAAGTTCCGGAACGATGGGCAGGCCGATCAGCTGGCAGTGACTGTGCTCGATGGATGCGCCTGCGGACTCGCCATGATTTTTGAAAATCAAAATGTACTTAAAGCGGTCATCTTTTTTCAGTTCCAGGAACCGTTCCTGGAAAACCTGGAGACAGTCCGCGACATGGGGATTGGGCAAAAACTCGAACTCCTTATCGTGTTCCGGACTTTCGATGATGACTTCATGGGTGCCGAACCCTGTCATGGAATCGAACAGGCCGTCGCCCGCTCCCGAACGGGTCACCGCATCGTCGGAGTTTAAAAGGGCCGGATACTTGTTGGGCACCACACGAACACTCCAGCCCGGCGTGTCGGGTGAAGATGAGTCCCGCCGGACGGATTGGATCTCCGGGGGGGTCAAGCCCTCGTTGCCGGTGCAGAAGGGGCAGGACTGGCTGTTGACCCTTTTTTGCGGACTGGGGAAATCATGCGGCCTTTTGCCGCGTTCGGTCGATATGATGACCCAGCGGTTGACAATGGGATCTTTTCTGAGTTCTGGCATGAGTTTTTAAATAAATTTGATAAATACCGCGCTGATTATTAAGCAAAGGTCCTGTAAATGTCAAACAGCATAACAGTATTTAAACGATCTGTCCCTGAAAGCGGTAAAAATCCGTTGATCGTCCGCAGTTTAAATTTTATAATTGTTTTAAATCCAGTATTTAAACAACTGTCCGGTTTTTCGGCATTTTATGGCGAAAATTCTGAAAAATAAAAAAATTGTTTTGGGCGTCTCCGGCGGCATCGCGGCCTACAAAGCGGTGGAACTGTTGCGCCTGATGGTGCGCGAAGGCGCGGAGGTGTATGTGGTGATGACCGCGAATGCCAAACGATTCGTCGCCCCGCTCACCTTCGAGGCCCTTTCTGGGCAACCGGTCTACCATGAAGTCTTCGAATCCGCAACCGCGGCCTCGATGGAGCACATCAGGGCGGCGGAGAACGCCGATTTTCTGGTGGTCGCTCCGGCGACGGCGGGTTCCATCGGCAAGATGGCCAACGGCCTGGCCGACGATGCCTTGTCCAATCTGTTCCTCGCGTTTCAGGGACCGGTCCTGTTGGTCCCGGCGATGAACGAGGGTATGTACAGCAACCCGGCGGTAAGGGAAAATATCGAGAAAATACAGGCGCGCGGCATCCACTTTGTGAACCCGGAACACGGGGAATTGGCCTGCGGGGTAGTCGGGCAGGGCCGACTGGCCGAACCCCTGGATATCCTCGATGAAATCAAACGAAAATTATTGTCTGGCAAACAGGATTTTGATGGGGTCCATGTCCTGGTCACGGCAGGGCCGACCCATGAAGCGCTCGATCCGGTGCGGTATCTGAGCAACCCGTCATCCGGGAAAATGGGATTCGCCGTGGCCGAGCAGGCCCGCGATCGGGGGGCGAAGGTGACCCTGGTGAGCGGTCCCACGCATTTGCCCCCGCCGAAAGGTGTGCAATGCGTCTCCTGCCGGAACGCTTCGGAGATGAACGAACTGATCCAGAAATTCTGGCCTCAATGTGATGTGCTGGTCATGGCCGCCGCCGTCGGCGATTTCAAGGTCAAACAGGTTCGGAAGGAAAAAATCAAAAAGCAGGGGGACGAGCCTCTTCATCTTAAACTGGTGCCCACCCCGGATATTCTGAAGGAAGTCTCGAAAACCCGCTCGCATCAACTTGTGGTCGGTTTTGCGGCCGAAACGGAAAACCTGGTGCAGAGCGCAAGCGATAAACTGAAAAACAAAAATCTAGACCTGATCGTCGCCAACGATATCAGCGCCCCGGGAATCGGGTTCCAGTCGGACGCTAACCAGGTGACGCTGATCGACCGGGACGGAATAGTCGAACCCTGGCCCCAGATGTCCAAGCTGGATATCGCCAACCGCCTCCTTGATAAAATCCAGAAAAAGCTCTCGTAAAAGATAGAAATCGACTTTAACTAACCCGGAAGGGTTTTGTCGATCATTTAGCTGAGGGTTTCCATGGTGGAAGGTTTGATCATGTAATCGGCGGTGCTCAGGTTCAGGGCTTCCTAGGTTTTGCTTTCATCTTCATGGATGGTGAGGATGATGAAGGGGGTGTCCTTGAGTGAGGGGTTTCCCTTGACTTTTTTCAGCAGACCCAATCCGTTCAATTCCGGCATTTCCTAGTTGGAAATAATGAGATCGGCCGGATTGCTTTCCAGCCAGGCATACGCTTTGTTGCCGTTTGCCGCCCCAGATACGTTTTCGAATCCCAGTTTGTTGAACTGGGCCATGCAGATATGCAGCTGCAGCTCGGAATCTTCTACCACTAGAATTTTCAGATCGGGATTCATTAATAAAGTTCCTGGATTGTCCCGAAATTTATACTCTCCAATCGTCTCTTCGTTAAAAAGGAATTTTGTAGGGTGGGTTGGTGTGGGTGAATTTCAGCAAATCAGGTTATAAAAATCGCCGATGTCAATATTCGTTCCACAGGCGATGATCCCGACTTTCTGATTCTTTACTTTTTCTTTCAACGGACCGAGAAGGCCCGCTGTGGTCGCTGCCCCGGCCGGTTCCACGGCCAGTTTCAATCCGTAAAACAAATGCCGCATCGCTTCTTTCAACTGATCGTCCGTGACCGTCACGATCTCATCGACCAACCGGCGGCATACGGAGAAGGTATAGGGTTCGGCTTTCGGCGGGGCAAGACTGTCGGCAATGGTATCGATACAATCCAAGGTAATCGGTTCCCCTTTCTTGAAACTTCGACTCATGGAATCGGCGCCTTCCGGCTCCACGCCGTAGATTCTGATGTCCGGCCAGGTTTGTTTGAGAGCCGCGGCGAAACCCCCGCAGAGCCCACCGCCGCCGATGGGGAGGATCATCGCATCCAGGGCCGGCACCTGTTGCGCGAATTCCAGCCCACAGGTCCCCGTGCCCTCAAGGGTTCTCGGACCTTCAAAAGGATGGATGAAACTTTTTCCTTCTTTTTGTTCAATTTTTTTTACCTGGTCGAAGGCGTCATGGGGGTTTTCGGCCAGGCAGATTTTCGCTCCCAGGTCACGCGCCCGCCTCATGCGCAGGGGATTTGCGTATTTAGGCATCACCACCCGGGCTGAGGTGCCGAGGGTCTTGGCGGCATATGCCACGGCGATGGCATGGTTGCCGGCGCTGACCGCGGTCACCCCCTGTTTCAGTTTCTCCGGCTCTAGATTCAGCATGACATTCAAGGCGCCGCGGGGCTTGAAGGTTCCTGTCACCTGAAGAAGTTCCAGCTTGACGAACACTTCGGTGTCCTTCCCCACCTGTTTCTGCAATGGCGGATCGTTCCAGTGATGGGCGGGGGTCTCTGTAATGAGAGAGCCCAGCCTTTCCCTGGCTTTTTGGATCTGGTTCAACGTCGGGTAATCGCTCATGGCGCTTTTATACTTTTTTAATGGCCGTCGGGGACATCTTGGTTCCAAGATAACATAAAATCATCCAGGCTTTTTCCAGGATTAGGGAAACAGGAGATTCAAGGGGGAGGGGGATTTAAACGTCCTTCAACACGCTGTCAATTTTTTACAGAAACAAGAGAATATTGATGGGTTTGATGCGGTGGGATGCCCGGCATTGCTAACGACCAGGGAATTTATAGCTTTTTACTGCTTCATGATGTTCCGGTGAACACTTCAATGTTGGGGTCCAGGTATCCCTGGAGAGCTCTCTGAATAGCCGCAAGGGTGCCTCCGGTGGAACTGGGGCAGCTTCCGCATGCGCCCTGATACTTTATGCGCACCTCGTTGCCTTCGACTTTGAGAATTTCCAGTCCGCCCCCGTCGTTGGCCAGGGCCGGGCGGATGATTTCATCCATCAGCGAATCTATGATGGCTTTTTTCTCTTCGTCTGGAAGGTGGGGAAACTCATTGCGGTCTATATGGTTGAGCACGGAATCCTTTTTCTCTTTTTCCGGGGGTTTTTCTCCGGGCGGAAGAAGCTGGGTCTCGATGGCATTTTTAACATCATCCATGAAATGTTCCCATGCGTTGGGATTGAACATGGTCACCGAGATATAATTCTGGCAAAGAAAGAGTTCGGAGGCACCCACCTTGAAAAGGGCCTGAGCAAGGGGATTGTCCCCGGTGTAGTCTTCATCCTCGTCCGCGTTGGAAAGCGATACAGCACCGTCCGCGACTACGGGACCGTCCATGATGAACTTAATAGCGGCGGGGTTAGGGGTTTCTTCTATTCGAGTGATTTTCAAACCGGTTCTCCAAAATGGCTTTGTGTGGATTAGATGTTGGAAACCCCAAAAGGTTTTATTGAAATGCGATCGGGACTTGGAAGGATTTCAAAATTTCATCCCACTAGAGTTGGCCGGGCCACGCCTAGTGGAAAGATGGCGAAGACTCGTTGAGCCCCCAATACGGTTTGAACGCAGTAAAAAGTCATTACAATTTAAGTCCAGCGTCACGCTGGTCTGCGGAGGTTCTTCGCTTCTAGAGTGTAGTCGTGACTTGGATCATTCATCCTTAACGCAACGGAAACCGATGGTTTTTTCTCTTAATTTGGGAACGGTGGCATT
This sequence comes from Nitrospinota bacterium, assembly GCA_036339675.1. Lineage (GTDB taxonomy): Bacteria > Nitrospinota > Nitrospinia > Nitrospinales > VA-1 > JAYZAN01. The sequence continues at coordinate 11,677 of JAYZAN010000059.1, read as the reverse complement.
CCGGTAAGTCATTCTGATGTCCTCGGCATTGTTCCTCCAGTTCCCGCCGCGGATGACTTTATAGGAGCCTTTGCTGTGCCCTTGTGGATTGGCTTTAGGTGAAAATAGGTAATATTCCGCTAAATGCCAGTCGAAGACCCATTCGGATACATTCCCCGCAAGATCGTAGACACCGTAATCGGATTTTCCCGCCTCATAGGAGCCCACTGGTTTGGTTTTCCCGACTTCACCATTAAAGTTTGCTCTGGTGAGGTCGGGTGGTCCGTTTCCCCATGGGTACTTAATGGACCGTTTTCCACGCGATGCCTTTTCCCATTCCGCTTCCGTGGGAAGGCGTTTTCCCCTCCAGTGGCAATACTTCTGAGCCTCTTTCCAGGTCACCCCGACCACCGGCTGACGAGCACCGTTGAAATCGTGATTCTCCCAGAAGTCAGGTTCTGCGGCGCCGGACGCTTCCAGGTATTTTCCGTACTCTTCGTTGGTGACCTCATGGATATCCAAATAAAATCCGTCAATATGAACCTCATGGGCGGGGTCTTCGGGCCCGAGCGCATGGCGGTCCGTATTGAACAGGTCGGCCGGATCCAGCTCTATCAGGGATTTCTGGCTTCCCATGATATAAATCCCTGAGGGGATATGGGCCATGGGTACGGACGGGGAATCATTTCCCCCCTTTTGGGCCTGCAGCGGCATCGGCGTTAAAAAAAACAGAGTCAGAAAAACTAAGAACCGATTCATATTTTGTGTCTCCAACATAAAGAGAAAATCCGAAGTGAGGGATTATAGGTACAAGGACCGTTGAAAACAAGAAATATTCCCAAATGAAACGACTTTCCCGAACTGGCGGAAAAATCATAACCCTTTTTAAAGGGAATAAGGGCGCTTTAAAAGAGATACTGATAAGTGAAATGAAAAGGGATAAATGGTGGGGAATGCCAGCCATCGGTACACAGTTTTTTTAACTGGTCTGGCTATGTTTTTATGCTGGAATGGGGGGGGGGTACCCCAAAGGATCGATGGCCCCCCTTGTATATTCGTACCATCAACACGTATTTTTTTCTCAAATAGTCAAGGGTTTCTTAAAGAAACTCAGAGCGATTCCATCTATATTTCATCAATAGGGGGGAATTCAGAACGCCATATACGTGGCCATTACCCGTCTATTCAAAGATATTGAATTGACAACTTCTCTTTTCCCATCGGATTACTGGTTATTCATCTTAGTTACATTCTGTAAACGCTTTTTGTGACTAATCTATCTAATGATTATTTTTTTAAGTCATCTAAAAACTCCGACGCAGGGTCAACGCCTGTGATAAGTAACCGGTCGCGGGCACGCGTGCAAGCAACGTAAAGAAGATGGCGTTCTGTATTGTAGACCTCTTTGAGGTCAGACTCATTGGATAACGTTTCAATCCTTTCCTGAAGAGGTAATACTTCAGCATCACAGCACATGACGACTACAGCGCGAAATTCAAGCCCCTTAGCTAGATGCATTGTACTGATTGAAACGCTACCCGGTGAAGTTTCCACATTATCGTCGAGCTGAACATAATTGACATTTGCTATTTTAACCGCTTTCAATGCCCTGTCAATTTCATTGTCGGAACGAACAAAAACACCGATTTCGTGTGGCAAGAAGTCCTCTTTTAGTCTTTCGGTTACCCATTCCCCAACAGCATTAGCCTCCGTATAGCCGTCATTAAAAGTCTTGATAATCGGTGGCGGACCATTAAACACAGACACAGTACCCCGGCGGTTTTCCATATTCCCGTCAACATCACTGAGCGAATACGGCAACAATCGATCAGCCTGTGACCGGATTTGATGCGAAGTACGGTAATTGATACGCAGAGTGTGTGATCGACCACGAATATTGACTCCGAGTGCCTTCCATGAATAAGGGGTTTGAAAAATCCTCTGCCCAAGATCTCCTGCAAAGAAAAGGCCGTTAGGACGGGTACCACCAAGTGCAGCTAAAAAGCGTAATGGCGCAATGCCAATATCCTGAGCCTCATCTATAACGGCAAAGTCAAAAGGTGCCTCGCCTCCGGCTTCAAGGTGGGATGAAAGTCGTCCAAAAACATCTGACCAAGTGATCTTTCCACGACTATTCAATTCGTTGCGCATATCTTGGAATATTGACCAGAGAATCTCACGCTGTTTGCCCCCGATTCTTGTTTTTCGACCAAGACGTGCCACGTCCCGGTAATCTTCCCAGCTCTTTAGCTGCCAAGCATCGACGACATCAATCCACTCAGTCAGCAAAAATTGAGGTGAAAAGTTATGGCCAGAAACCTTTTGAGCGGCCTTTTTCAGAAGAGATTTAATTAGTTCGGGGGTAGCTATATCCGGCTCTGCAAAAATTTTTGAGTAAATGTCATGCCCTATACCAAATATTGAATAGACAGAAATTTGGTCGAAAATACTTGGTTCATTACCAAGAAATTCAGTGGCGACAAAGCGGTGACGTTCACCACTTATGGAAAAACTTTTAGGCTGAACCAGAGCGTCGGCAAGGTGTTCCCGTACGTTATGAGGACCACCTAAACGGATCAATTTGGTCTTCAAAGAATTTGCAAGCGTATTAGAAAATGTTGTGAGTAGAACTCGCGCCTTAGGGTTACGCCGGGCCAGATAAACAGTCCTGTGGATAGCGACACTCGTCTTTCCAGTTCCCGCCGATCCTGCAATTCGTGTAGGTCCGCTATAATCGTTTTCAACAAACTTTTTTTGGACAGGATGCAGAAAGATCGCCCACTTTTCCCACGGAAATTCTAGAGCACGTTCAAGTTCTTCAATATTTTTGAGCACGCGGAAGCGACGCTGTGCATCCGGGTGCCTGAAGGGATCGGTATCAGGTGGAGTCGCCTGCGCAACTTTCGGCAACCACGTGCTTCCAGTTGCAAGATCAAGGAGCGCCTCTGAGGCTTCCTGAGGCAAGTGTTCTGCTAACTCGGAAAGCGTGTCCTCTGTTGCTTGCTTAACATCATCAATCCATTCGGCGGGAACGCCATAACTCAATAAATCATTTTCTGGAACATCAGCAAACAGCAACTTTGCTTCAGGTGCGGGCTCAACAACCCCAATTTGTTTATGGATGGCGAACTCTTGGAAACGCTCGCGGATTTCTATGAGCTGCGCAGCCCCCGTTTTTGGGTGTCGCTCTATTTTTCGCTGTTCGGCCCATTTGTGAGCTTCGTTATGATGATTAACATAGCAGAGCATAAAGCTGGATGCTGTCCGATGGATAATGATGCGGATATCTTGGTTGACAGGCACTGACCAGAAATTTGGGTCCTTGGATCGGTCTAATTTATGAAATTTTATCTTGGGATTTGCTGGGTCAACCTGAAGCTTGAAATCCTCCATCGCCGAATAGAGAATTTCCTTGATGACGTTGGACAGGCGGTCGATTTCGTCGATGACCAGATCGAGAGCGGTGGCTTTAGCAGCCTTTTGTTCTTGTCCCGTCAGTCCAGCAAGGCTACTCGTGAATGTGTCAGCAATGCGGAATTCCATCAACTCACCCCGAATACTTTCATCACTTCGTCACCGAGGTGATTAATAACCTTCACTCCAATCCGACCTTTAGAAGGTTTCTCAAATGGGCGAGATGTCTCACTATGCAGACTTTCCCAAGCCTCCTCATACTTGATCACTTCAACGGAATAGAACTCGGCGGCTTTCTCGATCTTTTCCTCCAATGGTGAATAGTTCACCCCTTCTTTTACTGTCGAGTCTTCATCCTTAACCTTAAAAACCTCTGGACAGTTGTCTGCTGACAAACCACATGAAATGCAGCCTTCCTCAATCCAGACACGTGTAATAGTCATTGTGTCAAGATCCCCTGGGTATTATTAGTAAGATGGGTATTGAGAGAAAATCAATTGACTTGCAACACAAGGAATTATTTTTAGGATAAAAGTCTTTGATATGACAACTTCAAGTAATTCCTTATAATCTGAAAAATTTATTTTCACCTGGTGGCCGGTTTGTTCGTTTTTCTTTCATTAGACAGTTTTATGAACTTGTCGTTCATATCATTCAACCGCTGGACCAAAAACTCCACGATTTTTCCTTTTATTAAATTCTGGATTTCCATGTTCAGGACATTCAAACTCTCAGTATTGATTTTCCAGACAACCACATTGGTTTGGGCCAGAATATTTGTGGTTCGAGATTTTCTCAGCAGAAGAGACATTTCCCCGAAAACCGACCCGCGCTCCAGGGTAGTTAAGATGAATTCCTTGTTCACACCCTTGGTGACCATTGCCGTGCCGTCCAGAAGGACGAAAAGGGTGTCCTCCCTGTCTCCCTTCATGATGATACCCTCTCCTTTCGAGTATTTTAGAAAACAGGTTTTTTCTTTTACAAGATCCTCTATCTCGCTGTCTGAGAAGGCCTGAAAAAAAGGGTTTCCTTTCATCCATTCTTTATGTTTTGAATGCTCATCCATGTTTTATTTTTTAAGGGCCCCCCGTCCCAATGGTTGCGTTCAGCTTAAAAATGGATATCCATGTCCCGGGTTGACAGTCAGATAGAAGGGCGAGAGAAAAGACATCCAAAAGTTGACCATAGCATTTATTTTTTTATCGCGCAAGAATGGAGAGTAATGTCCAGCCCTATTTTTCTTAAGGCACAAATATTGAATGGTTTATGATGGTTTTTGTCGCAGGGGCTAGAGGCCTTCTACCAGTTGGGAAAGGCTGGGAACCACCAGGTCCGCTTCCTTGAAATCGATATCTTGATTCAAAGGATTTCTAATGATAATGCAAGCCATTCCCGCTTTTTTGGCTGCGGTCAACCCTTTCCACGCGTCCTCTATCACCAAACATTTATCCGGTTTGCAGTGCATTTCTTTGGCGGCCTTGAGAAAAATATCGGGGTGTGGTTTTTCCCTTGTGGCAGATTCTTTGCCAAAGATCATGGGAAATAATTCAAGTGCACCGGCATTGTCAAGAATCGCACGAATGTCGTAGGCCCATGATCCCGACGCAATGGCAAATTTATAGCTTTGTTCCAACCGCTCGGCCAACATTCTTGTTTCCGGAAACAATTTGATATCGCCGTTTTTACAAAACTGGGAATAAACCTCAAATTTCTGTCTTCGCAATTCGGTAACCTCGACATTCAGTTTCAGCTGGTGCCGTTCGATTTCGCCAGCGATACCTTTTCCGTTGCAGGTCCATTCTATCCAGTATTCATCGGGATCCAAGGTATGCCCATATCTTTCGAACACTTCATTATATGCTTTATAGTGAAAGGGTTCGGAATCGGCCAGAAGTCCGTCGAAATCAAGAATCATTGCTTTCGAGTTGCCCCTAAGGGCATGGAGCTTTTTAATCCGATCTGGGGATTGGGAGGCGGGCATGGTCAAAATTAAAATAATTTTTATTGAAGAAATTTCCCGATGCGGTCAAAACGGATCCAGTCATCCTCACTGTTCCAGGACCAGTAAATCATCCAGGCTTTTCCTTTGATTTTGTCGATATCCAGGAATCCCCAATATCGGCTGTCCTGGCTGTTTTCCCTATTATCTCCCATCATGAATAAATAACCTTCGGGAATGAGGACGGGACCGAAGTCATCCCTAGGGACATAGGGATCGGGCCGGGGTTTATCGCTGTGCAGGGTATGCGGATCCTCATAAGGATTGTTGTTGATGTAGACTTTCTGTCTCTTGATTTCCAACTTGTCCCCGGGAAGGCCGATCACGCGCTTAATGAAATCTCTCGATTCGTCCCTAGGAAACTTGAACACGATGATGTCGCCCCGTTCAGCCACTTTCTGAAATAATACGATGTCGTCAAACAGTTTGACGTTGATAAACGGGATTTCATTGGGAATATGGATGCCGTACGCAAATTTGGAAACGAGGATATGGTCGCCGATCAGCAGGGTCCTTTCCATGGACCCGGAAGGAATCTTGAAGGCCTGTAAAAGAAAAGTCCGGATGAACAGGGCCAGAAGCAGAGCGATGAAAATGGCTTCCGCATATTCCCTGAAGACACTCTTCTGGCGAACCTGCTGTTTAGCGTTGGAAATAGAGTTGATTCCTTTATTTTCCATCTGTCCTCAAAACAGCCAAAAACGCATCTTGAGGGATTTCGACTTTCCCCACCTGCTTCATCCTTTTTTTACCGGATTTTTGTTTTTCCAGGAGTTTTCTTTTTCGGGTAATGTCTCCGCCATAGCATTTGGCGAGAACATTTTTTCTTAATGCCTTAATGGATTCCCGGGCCACCACTTTACTTCCTATGGCGGCTTGTATGACAATCTGGAACATCTGCCTCGGTATTTTTTCTTTGAGCTTCTTGGCCAGTTCGCGTCCCTGGTAGTACGCTTTATCTTTATAGACGATCAATGATAGGGCGTCTACAACCTCACCGTTCAGCAGAATGTCCAACTTTACCAAATTTGAGACTCGAAAATCTATAAATTCATAATCGAATGAGGCAAATCCCTTGGTGGAAGATTTCAATTGATCGTAGAAATCGAGAACGATCTCATTAAATGGGAGTTCATATTGCAGCATTACGGTCCTTGGGTTCAGGTATTCCATCTTTAACTGAATGCATCGGCGTTCGCGGGTCATCGACATGATGGTACCGATATATTCCTCGGGAACGATAATGGTTCCCTGGACAAAGGGTTCCTCCAGGTGGTCAATATTTTTGAGGTCTTTCATTTTTGAAGGATTATCGATCCAAACAATGTCCCCATTGATTTTGATGACTTTATACACAACCGTGGGTGCCGTTGTGAGCAGTTCTACATTGTGTTCTCTTTCGAGCCTTTCCCTTACGATCTCCATGTGTAAAAGCCCCAGAAACCCGCAACGAAATCCGAATCCCAATGCCGTAGAGGTTTCCGGTTCATAGGTGAAGGAAGCGTCGTTGAGCTTCAGCTTTTTCATCGCATCCCTCAGCAATTCATACTGATCGCCGGTTATGGGATAAATCCCGCTGAACACCATGGGTTTAACGTCTTTGTATCCCGGGAGTGGTTCAAGGCTTGGTACGTTCAGATCGGTGATGGTATCGCCAATTTTGGTTTGATCCAATTGCTTGATTCCCGCGACCAGATACCCTACTTCCCCGGCTTTTAATGATGGAGTTAACTGGGGAGCCGGGTTGAACGTTCCCATCTCTTCTACCACGAATTGTTTTCCGGTGGCCATCATCACTATCTGGGTTCCTATCCGAATGGTGCCCTGTTTGACCCGTATTAAAACAATGACTCCCCGATAGGGGTCGTACCAGGAATCGAATAAAAGGCATTTTAGCGGTTTGGCCTCATCACCGTCCGGGCAAGGTATATGATCGACCACCGCCGCCATCACCTCTTCGATTCCTATCCCCTGCTTAGCGCTGGTGAGGACCGCATTGTCCGATTCTATTTGAAGAACATCTTCCAGTTGCTCTTTGATGGCATCCGGGTCCGCGCTGGGCAAATCGATTTTGTTGATCACCGGAATGATGGAAAGGTTGTGCTGTATGGCAAGGTTAAGGTTGGCGATAGTTTGCGCCTGGATTCCCTGCGTTGCATCGACGACCAGAAGAACACCCTCACAGGCCGCGAGACTTCGTGAAACTTCATAGGAAAAATCTACATGGCCGGGAGTATCAATCATATTGAAAATATATTCCTGTCCTTCCTGATTTTTATATTTCAACCGGACTGTTTGCGCTTTAATGGTGATTCCTCTTTCCCGCTCCAAATCCATACTGTCCAGCACCTGGTCCTTCATCTCTCTTTTTTGAAGGGCTCCTGTAGCAAGGATCAGCTTGTCCGCAAGGGTGGATTTACCGTGGTCGATATGAGCGATGATTGAAAAATTTCTGATTCTGTTCTGGTTCATTAGAGTAGTCAAATTATAGGGATGCTCTGGCGGGAGAGAATTGCATCGGTCATTTACATACTGAGTTGGCTCTGGAGGGGGAGGGAAGGTTCTTCTTGGTGAAGATAATCCCACCATTCCTGGAACATTCCACAGATGACTTCGTAGTCCTTATCGTTGTCAATGTCCAGCGCCGCGCCGGGAAAGGGCACTTCAAGGGCTACAAATCTTGTTTTCATAATAGTCGATACGCACCTTTCCAGATCCTGTTTCGGGGTCCAGTTTCGAAAAATATCGACGAAGGAGTCCAATCCAAGCCCGGAAAAAAACAGGCACAATTGAAGCCCTATATAATACGGATAATGCTCCATCTTATCCTTTCCCAACAAGGATAATCCGAAAAGGACGAAGTTTTTGAAGTTTCTCTGATATCTGTATTGATACATTTTCTGGATGTATTCGCGGTTACCAATTCTAAGCGGCTTTACAAGGTGAAGGTTGTTAATCCTATACGAATTCTCTTTTAAATGAAGATAAGCCATCTTGATTCCCGGCCTGCGGTCCCTGGGGTAAAAGTATTCAAGCCTTTTTTGTGAAACCAGACCTAAAATGTGATCGCATTTATCCAAATTACTATGGGTTATGAAGTGCTCGACTTCATGCGAGGTCAGTAGCGGAGAATCGCAGGGAACGATCAATACCGCTTTGTCGCGATAGGAGGAGTGTTCCAAATCGGAGATCTCCCGGAACTCAGGAATTGTTTTCAAAAAAGTGTGCCAGATATTTTCATATAAATTGGCTTTTTGCTCAACGATGTAAATCGGCTTGGGATATTCTAGGTCGATATTCCCTTCATCTATGGTTTGCTGCAATTTTTCCTTAAGTCCTACAATATAGATATTCTCAATAGACTCCACTTGCTGGAGGGCTTCCACCACGTAATTGATGATGCATTTGCCGTTGATTTTCAGGAAGGCCTTGTGCTGGTGGTACACCTTATAGCTGGACTCTCCTTCACCCGCCACCAGAATGGCGTCGAATTTTTTTCGCTCCCGGACTAAGCTCATTTCCATCATTATGTGCTTTATATAAATATGAATATACTGAGTCTGAGTGTGTTCCCCCAATAACTGGTCTTCGGATTAGGCTCAAGGGATTTTAAAATTTAAAAAAGCTGTTTTCGGACTTGCTATCGAATTTCAAATTAGTTATACAGAAAGTCTGCAATCACTTCTTTAAGATACCAATATTCTCCGGACATGTCTCAAGAATCTTCCGAAAATTTTAAAACCACCCCTCTATTCAATATTCATAGAGAGTTAGGGGGCAAGCTCGTCCCGTTCGCGGGTTGGTTTATGCCCATTCAATATGAAGGGTTGGTTAAAGAGCACCTGTGCGTCCGCGAACATGTCGGAATATTCGATGTCAGCCACATGGGCGAAATAGATGTCCGGGGTGACGGATCCAAACAGTTCCTTCAGAAAATTCTGACCAACGATATTGAAAGGATGACCGAAGGAGCCGTCCTGTATTCACTTATGTGTTACGAAGATGGGGGGGTCGTCGATGACTTGCTGGTCTATAAATTTTCCGCGGACCACTACTTTCTCTGTGTGAATGCATCGAACACGGACAAAGACTTCCAATGGATCCAGCAACACTCCAGATCTTTTAATGTAGAAGTGAAAAACATAAGTGCTCAAACCGCCCAACTGGCCGTCCAGGGCAAACATTCGGAGGCCGTGCTGCAAAGCTTTTGCGATGTTCCTCTGAACAGACTGAAATATTATCATTTCGTAAAAGGAAAAATCTACAATTATGAGGGCATAATTTCGCGGACAGGTTATACGGGGGAAGATGGTTTTGAGGTTTATATAGACTCCGATTGCGCCGAAACGGTTTTTCGCAAGATTCTTAAAGAAGGAAAGTCTTTCGGAATCCAGCCGATAGGTCTAGGTGCCAGGGATACGTTGCGGTTGGAAATGGGTTACGCTCTTTACGGAAACGAAATCGATGCCAAGACCTCTCCCCTGGAAGCGGGATTGGGCTGGGTGGTCAAGTTGGACAAGGGAGATTTTTTTGGCCGGCAAGCCCTTGATAAACAAAATAAAAATGGTCTGGAGCGCAATCTGATAGGGATCCGGCTCTTGGAAAGAGGGGTCCCTAGATCTCACTTTAAGGTGGTCAGGGATAACCGGGAAATTGGCGAAATCACAAGCGGCACCTTTTCACCGTCCTTGAATACGGGGATAGGGTTGTGTTATGTATCCAAGGATTGTTCTGAGGCGGGCACCAGGGTGGAGATTGAGATTCGTAAACAGAAAGTCTCCGCCGAGGTGGTCCGTCCGCCTTTTGTACCCAGTCAGGTTAAGAAATAACATCATATATAAGAATAAAACTTAAACAGGTTTATATTTTTAGTCTTACTTGGCCCCGGCTGGTCTTTAGGCGTGGCAGGAAAGAAGCCGGATCGGAACCTGTTAAGGCCACATTAATTTAAAATGGAGTGGAGGAAAAATGGATTTCCCCAAAGACCTTCTATATACAATGGAACATGAATGGGTGCGGGTCGATGGCAAAACAGGTGTGGTGGGTATTACCGAGTTTGCCCAAAGCCAGCTTGGAGATGTCGTTTTCGTCGAATTGCCCGAGGTGGGTTCGGAACTGAACCAGGGGGACACTTTTGGGGTGGTCGAATCGGTTAAAACGGTCTCGGATATGTATTCTCCGCTGAGCGGGAAGGTCACTAAAGTCAATAAGGACCTGGAATCCCAGCCGGAACTTGTTAACGCGGAATCCTACGGGGTTGGCTGGATCATCGAGTTGGAACTTTCCGATCCTAAGGAAAAGAAAAAACTGCTTTCCTCCGATGATTATGCCAAGCAGTGCAAAAAAGAAGAATAGTTCCTTCCTCCTATATAAAGACTATTTCTTTCCATGCGATATATTCCCCACACGGAGCAGGATATCAGGGAGATGCTGGCAGAAATCGGCGTTCAAAACGTCGATGAACTGTTTGCCGGCATTCCAGAAACCCTGCGCCTTGGAGACAGATTATTGGACCTTCCTGCCGGAATATCCGAAAGCGAACTGGTGTCGGCGATGCGCAGGATGCAGAAAAGAAACCCGGAAGCCGACGAAATGTCGATGTTTCTGGGAGCGGGAGCGTACCGACATTTCAGCCCCGCGTTGATCGGCAACCTTATCCTGCGGGGAGAGTTCGCCACCAGCTATACCCCCTATCAGCCTGAAGTCAGCCAGGGAACCCTGCAGGCGATATTCGAGTTTCAGTCCTTGATCTGCATGCTCACGGGAATGGAAACCGCCAATGCCTCGATTTACGACGGCGCCTCTTCGCTTGCCGAGGCAGTTTTAATGGCTCACCGGGTCACGAGAAGGAAGGAAGTTCTCATCGCCAGGGCCGTCCATCCCGAATACCGTAAAGTGGTCGCCACCTACACGGGCGGAAGCGGGCTGGAACTGATCGACGTCCCTTTCGAAGAAGAAGGGGGAACGGATATCGATTTTATTCTCTCGAAGGTGTGCGAAAATACCTCGTCGGTGGTCCTTCAAAGCCCCAACTTCTTCGGGGTGGTGGAACAATACGAATCGCTCAAAGGGACACTGGCAGAAAAAGGAGTGATGTTGATCGTCAACGTGGCAGAGGCATTGTCTCTGGGAATCCTGAAACCGCCCGGAGAGCACGGGGCCGATATCGTGGTGGGCGAGGGGCAGTCGTTCGGGCTTCCTGTTTCCTATGGCGGGCCCTATGTCGGTTTTTTCGCTACCAGGGAAAAATACCTGAGGCAGATGCCGGGACGGGTGGCCGGGGAA
>JAYZAN010000058.1:0-4858 GCA_036339675.1 Nitrospinota bacterium | reverse complement strand
AATAAAAGAAATAGCGGCAAATACTGCTCGGATTTGCCCACAGGGCCCACAGGCCCACAGCTACAACTAAGCGGTTTCTCTTGGTGTTGAGTTTTTTTATCCAACTGTTGTACTTACAAGTTGAATCCGCGCTGAACTAATTTCTTTTTTAACTAAATAAAAAAACATCCCCTTTTAAATAACCCTGGGCAGATATTTGAAGCAAATCTATTGGTCTTGTTAGGGCTCTTTAAAGGATCTTTGGCAGCGCCAACTTTGTCTATTTTCTTTTAGGGCTATCAGGGTCCCTTTAAAAGATCTTTGGTGAGTGAGTCGATATCGAATTTTTTGTCGACCTTGATAGAGATTTGATCCCCCTCTGAAAAACCGGCCTTTTGAAACTCCGTCAGAAAAACGGTGAGTTCGATATGTTCCCCGGTCCCCGGTAACCATATGTTCACGACACGAAACTGATCGGCTTTATTGGGGGGAGTGGTAATCTCTGTTATTTCTCCATCCAGCTGGATCATTTATTTTCCTTTCAAAAGTCCTGATTGGGAGGGTTGAAGTTTCAGGGAAAAATTTTTATGCCGAACAACCCAATTGCATTTCGACGAACGATTCCGGTGTTTCAGAAGCATATATTTCAGGATCGATGCCGTATGTACTGAAAATTTTGGGCCGGTCTTTAAACGGGTCCTGGAAAACAATCCTCAATCGGTTCACTTCGGAAAAATCGGATTCTTTCAATGCTTTGTCGATGGCCCTTTGAAGCAAATAGTTGCGCAAAATAAATTTTGGGTTGGCCCGATCCATTTGTATTTTTCTTTCTTCGTCGTCCAAACCTTCTCGATCGATTAATTTGCTATAGAGGGATAGGAATTGTTCCAGATCCTTCCCTTCGTTAAACTGTCTTTTCAGTTTATCCACGGACCCGCTAGGAAATTCCGAGAGGGATCGGAAGAACAGGGTGTAGTCCACAGGATTCTTCAAAAGAAGTTTGAATAGATGTTCCACCAGTTGGCTGAATTCGGAATCCTGGATTTGCAAGCCCAGCTTTTGGGACATTTCCTCCCGGTAAAACCTGTTAAATTGTTCCCGATAATGTTCCAGTTCTTCCTGCAAAGAGGGGAGGGGCAACACCACGGATAACGCCTCTCCCAGTTTGCTCAGGTTCCAGTATCCTATCTCCGCCTGGCTTCCATACGAATATCGGCCATGGGTATCCGAATGGTTGGGGGTGAAATTCGGATTGAACCGGTCTAGAAAACCATAGGGGCCGTAGTCGAAGGTGCAACCTGTGATCGACATGTTATCGGTATTCATGACCCCGTGAACAAAACCGAAGGATTGCCACCTGGCGATCAGGTATGCGGTCCTTTTTATGACCTCCTTGTAGAACAACCGGTATTTATCCGCTTCATTTTCAAATTCGGGAAAATGGCGGGCAATGGTGTATTCGACCAGTTCCGTGATCAGGTCCGGTTTATTGGTGTAGTGGAAATATTCGAAGGAACCGAAACGAATGTGGGTATCAGATATCCGGACGAGAATGGCCGCAAGCTCGGGGGTTTCCCTGTAGATCAACTCCCTGATCCCTATGACCGCCAGAGAACGGGTGGTGGGAATACCGAGACCGTGCAGGGCTTCTCCCCCCAGATATTCCCTAATGCTAGAGCGGAGGGTGGCGCGTCCGTCATACCCCCTCGCAAAGTGGGTGGGTCCGCAACCTTTTAAATGGATGTCCCACTTTTCCCCGTCACAGTTGAGAGTTTCACCCAAAAGCAGCCCGCGGCCGTCACCCAGTCTCGGGTTGTAGACACCAAATTGATGGCCCGAATAAACCATGGCAAGGGGCTTCGATCCGGATAAGACTTTGTTGCCGCTAAAAATCTCCAGAAACTCGGGCTTGTCCGATTCCTCGGGTTGGAGTCCGATCAACTCGGAGGCCCCAGGACTGAAATCGACCAGGTAGGGTCCTGTGACCGGGTCGGGGTCCTTCTCTTGATAAAAGTCGGCTTTCAACCGGGAGAAACTGTTGTCAAATTTTAACTCTTCAATTTTTCGCAAGGTAACTTTCTCAAAATCAATAAGGTACAGTAATAGGGATGTTATGAGGAAGGGAGGGGATTCATTTTTAATGAGGGTAAATTCCCTATGATAAAATAACGGCCGAATAAAATTTAAGGGTAAACAAGGATGGAATTGTACATCGTTCAGCATGGTCTGGCCAAAAACCCAGAGGAAGACCCGGAGCGGTCTTTGACCGATGAGGGTAAGCACCAAACGAAAAGCATGCGGCCACTGGTGAAGAACAGGAATATTGCGGAAGTCTGGCACAGCGGAAAACTGCGTGCCCTGCAGACGGTGGAAGTCCTGACGGAAGGATGGGAGGCCCCGGCTTTCATCCGGGTTGTTGATGATTTGAAACCGAATGATGATCCCGCATTGATCCTGAATCAACTTGGTTCTTCAAAAGGCAATCTGATGATTGTCGGCCACAAACCCCATTTGCCGAAACTGGCGGGAAAGTTGCTGGTGGGGGACGAAAACCGGCCGATAGTGGAGATCATCAATTCAGGAGTTTTATGTTTGAGTGGGCATGATAAAGAATGGAATATTCTCTGGTACCGGCTGCCTGAAATTTCCTGAGGGGAGGGGGAAAGCGGGTCCCTGCTAACCGCTTAAATTTTGGAATGCGGTTTATTCCTTTTTCAGATCAGCCACGAGCCAGATATGATATTTCTCAGCGCTGATGTGGTGCCAGAAGACGGCATTGATATTAAAATGAACCAGCCACGCCGCCCCCCCACCCTGCTGGCAGATTTTCTTCTGGAACCTGTCTTCGATCACCGAGACCTGGTCACAGGTTGTGGTGGTCCAGTAGTAATGCCCCAGCCCGTCATCAAACACGGGGTGGATCCAGGCTTTCTTTCCGCTGGCGTTGATAGTTCGCTTATCGTAAATGAGGGTTCTCAACTCCGGCAGGGTGGGCAAACGCCAATTGATTCGACCGGCATCCTCTGCCCCCCTGGCAAAATGTTTTGCGTCTTTTAAAGAAGTTTTCTTTAAAATTCCCTTTTTGATCCAGACCAATTTATTGCTGTTATCAGTAACCGTACCGTCCCCGTTGTCCACGAAATTAGGCGGGGCCAGTTCTTCGACAGTGGTTTCAACCACCTTTTTGCATTCGACCAGAAACCGGGCTGCTTCAGGACACGCATTTAAAATGGAAAAATGATCCATTTTTTTAAGCATGCCGCAGACCTTCTGCTTACTGCATTTTGCGTGTACGGGAAGAGAATTGATTAATAGGAAAACTAGGGCTAAAAGGAAAGTCCGCATAATATTCTCCGGCTGCTCTGCAGATTCAATGAGGCAAAAATTTTAGGGTCAGATATGAAAGCATACTATATTTATAGAAATTTTTTTAATTTAATACAATCCCTTTTTAAAAAAATTACCAGCCTGTTGGGAAGAGCATGATCTGATGACAAGTCCTCAATTTTTGAAGGCTAACCGGTCCAGCTCGATAAAGGCTTCCCGGCTTTTCATGGGCACGAAACAATCCGTTCCAACGATCGCGTTGGTGGATGGGTCGGGATTGATGTTGATCACCGGAGCCCCCCGGTCCTTCAGCCGGAGGGCCAGGTAATCGTTGGTCGGAACCGCTCCCGAGCTTCCCACCAATAGAACCAGGTCCACCCCGTTTCGCAGAAACCGTTCGAAATTTTCTTCCTGTTCGGGATGGCCGACATATTCCCAGTCCCCGAACATCAGGATGTGAGGACGTGCGATGGATTTGCATCTCGGGCAGGAGGGAAAGTTGGAGGCTTTCATGGTTTCACGGTCCAGGTTGCACAGAGGAACCGTGGCGTCGTCCCAGAAATTTCGCGAACAGGTATCCAGGCATTGAAGCCGCCACATGGAGCCGTGAACCTCCATCACCCTGTCTGTCGGCACCCCAGAAATAAGATGATACCCGTCCGTATTGGTGGTGTGGATGAAGCCGTCTTCAAACTGTTCGGTGATCCACCGGTTGATCAGATGGTACCCTTCGTGAGGTTTATTTTCATGGGCGTTTTGTCTTCGCCATTCATAAAACGCCCAGGCATGCGGCAGGACATTGCGGAAAGCCCAAGGGCTGGCAAGGTCCTGGGCCTCGAGGTTTTTCTCCTTGAAAGGAGGAAAGTTTCTCCAATAACCGTCCTTATCGCGAAAAGTGGGTATGTTGGAATCCGCACTCATGCCCGCGCTGGTCAGGAAAAGGACGCGCTTGGCTTTATTAAGCAGTTCGGCTGCTGTCTGAATCGGTTCAGGCGTTCCCATCCCATTCCTTGAAAAATTGTTCCAGATACATTTCCATGAATCGGTGCCGGCTTTCGGCCATCTGTCTTCCCGTTTTTGTATTCATTCTATCTTTCAGTAAAAGCAGTTTTTCGTAAAAATGGTTGATGGTATGCCCTTCATTTTTCTTGTAGTCCTCAAAACTCTGGTGCAGAACCGATTTTTGATCCGGATGATAAATCAATCGATTCTTGTAGCCGCCATAAGCAAAAGTTCGAGCTATCCCCTGCGCACCTATGGCATCGAGCCTGTCCGCATCCTGGACCACTTTGCCCTCAAGGGTTTTCATAGGTGTTGGAACCCCGGCTCCTTTAAAGGAAATCGTGGAAATGATTTCGCAGACATGGCGAATCGTATTGGAATCCGTTTCATGTTGTCTGAACCAGCTCTCGGCTTCTCTGGCCCCTGCGGTTTCATCTCCGTCGTGGAACTTCCAGTCGGCGATGTCATGCAGCAACGCCGACAGTTCCACAATGGTGCGGTCGGCCTTTTCGCTGTCCGCTAATTTGCCGGCCAGTTTCCAGACCCGGAA
>JAYZAN010000057.1:0-4221 GCA_036339675.1 Nitrospinota bacterium | reverse complement strand
CAATTCGCTCAGAACACTGGTGGCTCATTGTTACCGGAATGTGGGTTCTAATACGTTGGATTTCTCCGAGCAGCTTCTCGATTCCGTCAATGTTCCCGGAAACCTTTTCGCCATTCTGTGGGCTCCGGTGGGATTAAGGTTTCACGCTACCCATCATCTCATTCCGGAAATCCCTTATCATTCTCTAGGGAAGGCTCACAGGAGGCTTTTGGAGAGGTTTTCGGAAAAAGACCTGTATAATAAAACAGCCGGCACAGGATTATGCTCCGAGTTGGGGCGGCTTTGGCGGGAAGCGGGCTGAACCGTTCAATTTTAGGCTTTGAAAGTGCTGCCTTTGATGTTATCTTTAATGTCTTTTTGGAGAATGGCGTTAAACCGTTCTTTATGAGAGTCTTTCTTGTCCCCTAAACCGATCTCTAATTCCATTTAATAAAATATGAATGAACCATCCTCCGATTCGAAACGTCGGAAAGTCGTATCCTTCTTAAAGAAAAAATTCCATTTTGAACAAGCCCGCCTGACCCCGATACCCATTATAGGTGAAAACATACTTTCCAAGTGTTTCAACTACAATGTTCCGAAACAAGCCAGGGATTTGGGCATCTATCCGTATTTTCGCGAGATCCAGGAAACGGGAACCTCCCATGTCGTTATAGAGGGGAACCGGGTCATTACTATTTCCAGCAACAATTATCTGGGGTTGGCCAAGGACCCGAGAGTGATTGTGGCCGGAAGGGAAGCCTTGGAAAAATTCGGCATCGGTTGTACCGGGAGCCGCTTTCTCAATGGGACTCTGGATTTGCATAAAATCCTTGAAAAGGAAATTTCCCGGTTTCTCAACCGTGAGGATACCATCGTAATGTCCACGGGGTTTCAGGCCAACCAGGGAACGATCGCCTGTCTTCTGGGAAGGAAGGACATCGCTTTCTCAGACCGGGAAAACCATGCCAGTATCTATGAGGGTTGCGCGGTTTCCCCCGGCAAAACACTCAGGTACCGCCATAATGATATGGAACACTTGGAGTATCTTCTCAAAAAACATTCGCAGGTGAACGGAAAGTTGATCATTACCGACAGCGTTTTCAGTATGAGCGGCGATATCGCCAACCTTCCAGAAATTGTCAGGCTGGCCAAAGACTATAGCGCCACCGTGCTGGTGGACGAGGCGCATGGTCTGGGTGTTTTAGGCGAAGAGGGAAGGGGAGCTTCGAATTATTTTGACCTGGAAAAAGAGATAGATATTTATGTGGGAACCTTTTCCAAGAGCCTCGGGTCCATTGGAGGTTTTGTTTCGGCCAAATCCGGTGTCAATGAGTTTATTCGTCACAAAGCGTCCGCGTTTATTTTTACAGCAGCGTTACCCCCTGCCTCCGTTGCCGGTGTTACCGCCGGCCTTGATATTCTAATCAATGAACCGGAACGCATTGGCCGTTTGCATGAAAACACTTCCTACATCAAGCGGAAATTCTTCGATATGGGTATTCAGGTCAACAATAACCAGATCCCTATCGTACCCATCCGCATCGGTGATGAAGCTCTGACCCTCTACCTGAACCGCCTTTTATTTGATGATGGTGTTTTTGCGGGCGTGGCGGTTTCTCCGGTGGTTCCCCCCTCAAATGCCATGATTCGCACCAGCTATACCTGTGAGCATACACACAGCGACCTGGACCAGGTTTTAGATTCGTTTAAGAAAAACTTGAACCATTTGGGAATTTCCCCGAGGTAATGGGTTTTGAAATCAGGCGTGTAACCACCCCAGCCGATACCGATCAGTTCATCCGTTTACCCTGGAATATTTACAGCGATTATCCCTGCTGGATCCCGCCCCTCATCAGCGAGCGCAAAAGGTTCCTGAATCCTGAAGTCAATCCTTTCTTTGAACATGCCGATGTGGATCTGTTTCTGGTTTGGTCCGAAGGCGGAACCTCTGTCGGAAGGATCGCTTGCATCCACGATCGTTCTTTTATTGAACACTGTTCTGAAAAGGCGGGTTGTTTCGGCCTTTTCGAATCAATCGATGAGCAGAAGGTGGCCGACCTTTTGCTTGACAGGGCCTTCAACTGGTCCCGGGAAAAAGGACTCGCAAAAATTCTGGGTCCCATGAATATGTCCACGAACCATGAATGTGGCTTGCTCATTGAGGGCTATGAATCACCACCCATGCTGGGAATTCCCTACAACCCCCCTTATTACAAAAAATTATTTGAGCGCTGGGGTCTTCACAAGGCCAAGGAACTCCTCTCCCTGAAGCTGGACCTGGTTCAAATTCCCGGTTACCTGGAACAGTCCGCTTTAAAACTCGGGAAAAGAGATCGTTTCTCCATCCGCCCGTTGCGTCTGGACAGGTTCGAGGAAGAAATGGGAATATTATGGGATATTTACGTTTCCGCCTGGGATAGGAACTGGGGGTTCGTACCGATGAACCGGAAAGAGTTTTTCTTTCTGGCAAAGGAAGTAAAATCGATTATCCAGCCCGAATTTTGCCTGATTGCACATGTTGGGAATGAACCGGCCGGTTTTGCATGGTCGCTGCCCAATGCGAATCAGGTTCTCAAGGTTCTTAATGGAAGACTGTTTCCTTTCGGCTGGGCAAGGTTTTTGTGGAACAGGAATAAAATCAATACATACCGTGTGCTGACGGTCGGGGTGAAGAAAAAATACAGGAGGTTGGGCATCGATGCGTATTTTTATTATGAACTTTACAAGCAATTCCTTTTAAGGAAAATTTCCTGGTGCGATATGTCCTGGGTCCTTGAGGACAACCAGGACATCCTGGCTCCAATGCATCGAATTGGCGGTACTACTTATAAGAGACACCGTATTTATGAACGAGCTTGCACCTCTTGAGAATTCCAATGCCGTTGTCACGGGGGCAAACGGGTTTATAGGCAGCCACCTGGTGGACGTTCTGTCGGAGCATGGCTGTAGGGTTCATGCCCTGGTCCGCAAAACCAGCAATCTCAGATTTCTGCAAAAATCTTCCAAGGTTCTTCTGCATACGATTGATTTGACCCGCCCGGATTCCCTGGCTCCCAGCCTGGAACAAGCCGATTATGTGTTTCATTGTGCGGGGCTGACCAAGGCAAAGACCAGGGAGGAGTATTTTAAAATCAATGCCGATGCTTGTCTGCCTTTTTATGAATCCTGTGCTTCCATGGGGAAAAAGATCAAGGCGGTCGTTCATCTTAGCAGCCTGGCTTCAGTCGGACCCAAGGAAGATCAAGGGGTCATCAATGAGACTTCGCCATGCAGGCCGCTAACGTTTTATGGAAAATCCAAGCTGGCCGGAGAGGAAGTGGCCCTAAAATTTTCGTCCTCCTTACCCATGATAGTTCTTCGTCCCCCCGTGGTCTACGGCCCCCGCGAGTCCAATTTTTTCACTTACCTGAGAGCGGTTCAGAAGGGATGGAACATAAAGATAGGAACCGTCCATCGGGAACTTTCCCTTATTCATGCCTGGGACCTGGTGCGGGCGATGGTCAAAGCCGCTTTGCATCTGCCTCCAAAGGAAAACGTGTTTTTCGTAACGGATGGCAATACCTATTCTTGGGATGATGTAGCGGACACTCTGATAAAGATTCTGGGGGTCCAGACCCGGACCATCGTGATTCCAGAAAAGATCCTGGGCACGATCGCATCGCTTTCAGAGTTTCTGGCGTGGTTCGGTGTTTCTCCCGCTTTTTTTGACAGGCAACGGGTCATCGATGTCCGACAAAGTTCCTGGACCGCTTCCTCTCAAAAGTTTTTTGACACCTTCGGTTTTCGACCCCTGTTTGGATTGGAAAGAGGGCTCAGGGATACTCTTGATTGGTATAAGGAAAATAACTGGTTATAAACTATGGATGGGGCAAAACAGCATTCTAGGCTTAGAAAGGACCTTGCCGAACCCATCAACCGGTATTTCCATGATCCTGTTGCGGGGTGGATCGTTAACGTCCTGAAAGATACACGGGTGATGCCCGATCAGGTCACGTATACCTCTATTTTGATCGGTCTAGCTTCTGCCTATTTCTTCAGTATCGGAACTGCCGCGTCCATGATTCCGGCGGGAATATTGCTAGAGGTGGTCCTGATTTTGGACTGTGTCGACGGGCAGCTGGCCAGGGCCAAGGGGTGTTCCAGTGACTGGGGCCGCATCCTGGATGGCATAGCGGGTTACATATCGTACCTGGCGGTCCTGTTTGGAATTATGATCGGTTTAAAGAGCCAATACGGCGC
>JAYZAN010000056.1:0-6919 GCA_036339675.1 Nitrospinota bacterium | reverse complement strand
TTATTCAGGCTCACAAATGGTTAAACATCGCGGGTGCATCGGGGGATGAAAGGGCAGGGAAAGTCAGAGGTCTGCTTGAAAAAGAAATGACCCCGGAACAAATAGCAGAAGCAGAAAGATTGGTAAGAGAGTAGACTGGGGAAAATTAGGAAGGGGTCTGGCCAATACAATCACATGTATTAGCTACGATTTAATCGTAGGGCGGCCCTTTCTTGGGGCCGAATCGGTTAGGCAACTCTTCCCGGCAAAAATTATTCCGCCTCGGCATCAGAAACCCGGTTGATTCTTGGCATTAGCCACTTCCAATCTCCTGGGGATTCATTATAACGAGGTTGCCTTTGGTCCTATCGTCTTTTCCGAATTCGCGGATCATGTCCAGCCGCCACATGAACCACTTGACTTCCTTCTTGAGTTTTTCAGGAGCGTCATTGGGAATGATCAGTTTATGGATTTTTCCGGTTCCGACCTTATGTTTCGCCCCTTCTGGAATGTTCAATCCATGCTCCTTCAGCACGCCGATAGGATCGTTGACCAGTTTCATTTTGAAATCCTCGTCGGTGACGGTCTGGGTGGCGATGGTTTTCCACTTTTTATCTAGTTCTTCTTTCTTTGCGGGATCCATGTTTATGTCCTTTATAAAACGGAGATATTACCTCCGCAATATTGATTCTTTGAGAAATTGGTTTCAGGGTATAGGAGTGGGGAATCGACTGCAATGTAAAAATGAAACCGTTCGATAAATTCCCTGGCAGCATTATTTTTTCCAATAGAGAAGGTCTTCTGAATCCGGAACCATCTGCTCAGGATTTTTTAATGATCTCTCGGGCCTTTTGCAGGGCTTCATCGAGTTTTTCCGTTTGAGTTCCTCCCGCCTGGGCCATGTCGGGCCTTCCGCCGCCGCTTCCGCCTACCACCACAGCTATTTCTTTCAGGATATTCCCGGCATGAAACCGGTCCGTCAAGTCCTTGGTGACCCCTGCGGCGAGTAGGACCTTGCCGTTTGTGGCGGACCCTATGACCACCACCCCGGATTGGATCTGGTTTTTGGTGTTGTCGATGAAGGAACGGAGTGTCTTGGCGTCCATTCCTTCAACATTTTTTATGACCAGGGAAATATCACCCAGTTTTTCCACCTCGCTGGAGGTGTCGGTCCCTTTGCCGCTGACCAGTTTTTCCTTGAGAGAAGCGATCTCCTTTTCCATTGCACGATTTTTATCGAGCAGTTTTTTCAATCGGTTTACTGTCTCAAGGGGCTGAACTTTCAGAACGGACTGGATGGTGGTCGACAATTCAAACTCTCTTTTCACGGTTTCGTAGGCGGTCTTTCCTGTGACCGCTTCGATCCGGCGGACGCCTGAGGCGATTCCGCCTTCATAAGTGATTATAAAAAACCCGATGTTCCCGGTGGCGGAAACATGGGTTCCCCCGCATAGCTCTTTGCTGAAGCCTGGAACGGTGACGACCCGCACTTCATCGCCGTACTTTTCTCCGAACAGGGCCATGGCGCCTTCTTTTAAAGCCTCGTCGATGCTCATCTCGCGGGTTTTGACCTCATTATTGGTTCGAATCTGCTCATTGACCAGCGATTCGATGCGGTTTTTCTCCCGGGGGCTCAAGGGTGAGAAATGCGTGTAATCGAACCGTAACCGGTCCGGGGCGACCAAAGACCCGGCCTGTTTGATGTGATCGCCCAACACGTCCTTCAACGCGGCGTGTAAAAGATGGGTGGCCGAATGGTTGAGCGCTGTGCTACTTCGTTCTTCTTCGTTCACTTCAAGATTCAGGGTGTCGGATAATTGTATCATCCCTTTTAAAACTTTTGCTTTGTGGACAATCAGTTCGGAAATCGGTTTCAATGTGTCGAGGACCTGGAGTTGAACCTGCTTGTTGAACGCCATTCCTTTGTCGCCGACCTGTCCGCCGGACTCTCCGTAAAAGGGGGTTCGGTCTGTGAGGAATTCTATTTCTTCTCCCTCCCCGGCGGAGTCCACAGGCTTCGAGTTTTTCAGGAGGGCAAGCACCTGGCCTTCACCGGTCGTACTTCTGTAGCCGGTAAAAACGGTGGACGACGATTTTTCGAGAAAATCGTTATAGAATGGGACGACCTCTTTTTCTCCCGATCCTTTCCAGGAGGCGGCGGCCTTTTCTTTCTGCTCCTGCATTACGCGGTTAAAACCTTCCAGGTCCAGGTTGAACCCAGCATCTTTCGCTGTTTCTTCCACAAGGTCCAATGGGAATCCGTAAGTGTCATAAAGCTTGAAAATTTCATCGCCGGGAATGGCGGACAATTTTTCCTTGCGGACCCGGCCAAGAATTTCATCCAGTCTCTGTGTGCCGATATTGAGGGTGTTGCCGAAGTTTTCTTCCTCATTCAGGACCACTTTATGAATGAAGGACGAATGCTGCAGAAGTTCCGGGTAGGCGCCCTGAAATGCCTGAACCACCTGTGCCGTGACTTTGTGGAAGAAGATATCCTTCTGCCCCAGCAGTTTGCCGTGCCGAAGCGCCCGCCGCATGATTCGCCTGAGAACGTAGCCTCTGCCTTCATTTGAGGGTAAAACCCCATCACCGATCAAAAAGGCAGTGGCCCGGGCATGGTCGGAGATCACCCTAATGGAAACGTCGGGATCTGGGTTGTCCCCGTATGGTTTGCCGGTGACCTGGGCGACGTTCTGGATAATTCCCAATATCAGGTCACAATCGTAGTTGCTGTATTTACCCTGTAATACTGCGGCCAGCCGTTCCAGTCCCATCCCAGTGTCGATGCAGGGCTTGGGCAGAGGGGATATTTTTCCGGACTCGTCCCGGTTGTATTGCATGAAAACCAGGTTCCAGATTTCCAGGTAACGGTCGCAGTCGCAGCCGACGGTGCAGGTGGGTTTGCCACAGCCTAACTGTTCTCCCTGGTCGATATAAATTTCCGAACAGGGACCGCAGGGACCCATGTTGCCCATCGCCCAGAAATTGTCTTTTTCGTCCATGCGGAAAATACGGTCGGAAGAAAGTCCGATATCCTTTTCCCAGTACCCGGCGGCTTCATCGTCGTCTTTAAATACCGAGATATACAGGCGGTCCTTGGGGAGCCCGACCGTTCGGGTCAGAAACTCCCATCCGTGAATGATGGCTTCCTGTTTGAAATAATCGCCGAAGGAAAAATTTCCCAGCATTTCAAAAAAGGTGTGGTGTCGGGCGGTGCGGCCTACCATTTCCAGATCGTTGTGTTTGCCTCCCGCGCGCACGCATTTCTGCGCCGAGGCAGCGCGTGTGTAGGGGCGTGTCTCTTTCCCGAGAAAAACGTTCTTGAACTGCACCATTCCCGCGTTGGTGAACATGAGCGTGGGATCGTTCTTCGGCACAAGGGAATAGCTGGAAACGACCGCGTGGCCGTTCTGCTCAAAATATTCAAGAAATTTTTTTCTTAATTCATCGCCGGTCATGGCGGAGTACCTCCGCCCACTAGCCGTGGGGGCAAATGGCAAAACATTAATGAGTAATCGTTAACTTTCTGGCGCAATCCTGTAGATTGGTTTTCGCTGGGTCCAGCGTCACGCTGGCGGTTAAACGATCCCGGCTTTGAGCAGGTCATGCAGATGGATGATGCCCTCTATCTGTTTTCCGTCTTCGCTGACGACTAGGGAAGTAATGGAAAACTGTTCCATGATCTGAACGGCTTTTGTGGCCATGTGGTCTTTCTGGATGTGTTTGGGTTTCGGGCTCATCATTTCCCCGGCGGTTACTCCCGATACGTTTCTCTTCTTTTCGATCAGCCTTCTCAGGTCCCCGTCGGTGATGATTCCCTTCAAGTTTTCGTCGCCATCCAGAACCGTAGTCATGCCCAGCAGTTTTCCTGTCATTTCTTGGATCACGTCGCAGATGTCGGTGTCTTCGAGGACTTTGGGGATTTCTTCTCCTGTGTGCATCACGTCGGCCACGGTCATGAGAAGTTTTTTTCCCAGGCTGCCACCGGGGTGGTTCTTGGCGAAATCCTCTTCGCGGAAGCCCCGGACCTCCAGAAACGCCAAGGCTAGCGCGTCGCCCATGGCCAGAGTGGCGGTGGTGCTGGATGTAGGGACCAGCCCTTTCAGACAAGCTTCTTCCTTGACGCTGACATCGAGAACATAATCGCTGCGTTTGGCCAGTGTGGAATTAAGGTTTCCCGTCATCGCCACCAGGGTGCAGTTCAATCGGTTGAGAGAGGGTAGAAGTTTTATAATCTCTTCAGTCTCCCCGCTGTTGGAAATGGCGATTATCAGGTCATCACTTGAAATGATACCCAGGTCGCCGTGACTTCCCTCCGCCGCGTGGAGAAATAGGGAAGGGAGGCCGATACTGGAAAAGGTTCCGGCGATTTTTTTACCGATCACGCCGGATTTTCCCATCCCGATGAGGATCAGCCGGCCCTTACTATTTAATTGATGGACCACCTCCACGAAAATCTCGTCGATACGGTCCACCAGTGCCGAGATGGAACTGCTTTCGATCTTGAGGACCCGGCGAGCGGTTTCCATCACCGCTGCGTTCAGCTTTGGGTCTCTTTGATGGGATGTTTTCAAAACGCGCATTTAAATTAATTTATTCATTTAAAAGGAGTTAAATGCTTAAGGATTCAATCTTAGCACAATCGGTTGGACACGGCAATAACACCCTCCTATAATGAACTTCCTCTGATTCAGTACGGTTTTCTTCACGTAAAGAAGTCAGTAGAATCCAGTTGCATAGAAAACCAGGAAGTCAAATTAAGGCATCAGGGGTTCCCTCCTAGACAACTATGAATAAAAATAAGTCTCTCTACCTCATCGACGGGACGGCCTATGTATTCCGGGCCTTCTTCGGCATCCGGCAGTTTCTCTCCAATTCCAAGGGCCTGCCCACCAATGCATTGTACGGATTCGTCAAAATGCTGCAGAAGGTGGTGCAGGACGAACAGCCGGATTACCTGGCGGTGGTGTTCGACAGCAAGGAAAAAACTTTCCGCCACGATATCTATTCCCTTTATAAGGCCAACCGTGACGAACCGCCCGAAGATCTCGTCAAGCAGTTCCCCTATTTTGAGCCGCTGGTGGAAGCGTTCAATATTCGTACTTTCAGAACTCCGGGATTTGAAGCAGACGACATCATCGGCACGCTCGCCAGACACGGAGAGAAGAAAGGATTGGATGTGGTGATCGTCAGTGGCGACAAGGATATGATGCAGTTGATCACCCCCAAAACCCGCATGCTGGACACGATGAAGAACAAATGGTTCCAGGCCGAGGATGTCGTCGAGAAGTTCGGGGTCGGCCCGGAGCAGGTGATCGAGGTCATGGGACTCATGGGCGATTCCAGCGACAACATCCCCGGCGTCGCCGGGGTAGGACCGAAAACCGCGGCGGAATTGATTCAGAAATTCGGGTCCATCCAGAATTTGTATGACCATATCGATGAGGTGGAAAAGAAAAAACTCAGGGAAAAACTCGAAAAGGATCGGCAGAGCGCTTTTTTGAGTCGGCAACTGGTCACCATCGACCGGGACATGAAGCTTGAACCCAAAATAGAGGACCTTAAACTGCAATTGGCGGACAACCAGTCACTGAAAAAAATATTTTCTGAACTGGAGTTTTCCTCCCTGTTCCCTGAATCCGAAGAGGCAGAGAAGGCAACTTCTCCTTCAGGCAAGAAGTCTTATGAAACTATTTTGGGTGATAAGCAGTTTGAAACTCTTCTGAAGAAACTGAAGTCTTCGGGCGAATTTGCGCTGGATCTTGAAACCACCAGCCTGCATCCGGTCCAGGCCGAGGTGGTGGGTATTTCCTTCTCATGCGAAGATTGTCGGGCTTGCTACATCCCGTTGTCCCACAACTATATTGGCGTTCCCAGACAACTAGGCAAAAAAATGGTTTTCAGAAAGTTGAAGCCTATCCTTGAAGATGCTTCGGCTAAAAAATACGGGCAGAACATTAAATATGACCTGATCGTATTAAGAAGTGAAGGAATTCAACTTGAAGGAATCGCTTTCGACTCCATGCTGGCTTCTTATGTGCTCGATCCGTCCAAGCGCGGGCACGGTATGGACGATCTGGCCCGGGATTACCTGGGAGAAAAAACCATCACTTATAAGGAGGTGGTGGGAACGGCTTCGAAGGAGATCAGATTCGATGAGGTCGATATTCAACGGGCTACCGAATACGCGGCGGAAGATTCCGACATCACCTGGCGGCTAGTCGGAAAACTGAAATCTCTTCTTAAAAATGAGGACCTCAAGCTTTATAACGACATCGAACTGCCGCTGGTGAAGGTTCTGGCGGAAATGGAGATGAACGGGGTCTTTCTCGACCGGGATCATCTTGCCAAATTGTCCGGGTCCATGGAAAAAGAATTGAAAAAACATGAAAAGAAAATTTATTCGCTGGCGGACGAAGAGTTCAATATTAACTCCCCCAAACAACTCTCGGTGATTTTGTTTGAAAAGCTTGAACTGCCCGTCATCAAAAAAACCAAGACCGGCTATTCCACGGATGTCTCGGTCCTGGAAGTGTTGTCCACAAGCCATGAGTTGCCGGAGCAGATTCTCTCACACCGCCAGTTGTCGAAACTGAAATCCACCTATGCGGATGCTCTCCAGGAGGAGATATATCGTAAAACGGGACGGGTCCACACCTCCTTCAACCAGACGGTGGCCGCGACCGGGCGATTGAGCAGCAGCGACCCCAATCTGCAGAACATCCCCATCCGCACGGAAATGGGACGGGAGATTCGCAAGGCGTTCATCGCCGAGGGGGAGGACATGCTCCTCTCGGCGGACTATTCACAGATCGAACTACGTATCCTAGCGCATCTTTCCAAAGACAAAGCCCTTGGCAAAGCTTTCGAAAAGGGGGAGGATATTCACACCCGAACCGCAGCAGAAATTTTCGGAACCCGGCTCGATGATGTCACGGAA
>JAYZAN010000055.1:0-4110 GCA_036339675.1 Nitrospinota bacterium | reverse complement strand
CGACCTGTTTCTGAAGAGTCTTTTCCTGCTTTTCCAGTTTTGCTTTCATTTTTTCGGAAAGCCGGCCCCCCTTCAGGCGTTGCCTCAACTTTTGCAGTTTCTGGTCCTGGGCCTTGAGGTTTTTAAGGTTTTTAAGAAACTTCTTCGCAATGTCTTTTTCCATAAATTCTTTTTTATCCTCCGGCTCACCTGATTGGATGATATCCAGAATGCTGATTTCTCCTTTTTTGACTTGGGTCCCTAGGGTGAGGATTTCATTGATGGTGATGCCACAGTTCGCCACTGCTGAGATAGCCTCGTTTTGGCCTTCCTCTATCTTTTTGGCGATAACAACTTCACCTTCCCGGGTCAAAAGCGAAATCGTACCCATTTCCCGGAGATACATCCGAACCGGGTCGTCAATGGAAATATTTTCAATTTTGGACACCGGAGGGTTGCCGTCCAAAGAATTTTCCTCTTTGCTTTGCGACTGCTCCTGGTGATGGTCCTTCGTGGAGGCGAGTATTTCTCCTTTCATGCGAGAATCGACAATATGAATATCATTTTCTCCGAACAGATGCATGAGGTCATCAATCTGTTCCGGGGCCACCACATCTGACGGAAGTACGTCGTTGATTTCCTCATAGGTGAGATAACCTTTTTCCTTCCCCTGAGTGATCAACTGATTGACTTCTCTGGCCTCCGTAATCTTTTCGATATTGGGCATGGGCGTGTTTTCTCCTAATAGTATTACTTGATTAAATAACTAAAAATTAAATCCTGCTTATTCATGACAACTCTAAACGGCGGTAAGGGATAATTGCAGTTCACGGAGCCGGCTGTGAATTTTTCTGGACTTTTCGGCCTCTCCCGCTTCCTCAGCCTCGTTCCTCTGTTTTTTTAATTTCCTGACTTCCTCTTCCACGGACCTTTTTTTTATTTCTAGAATGCAATCGGCCGCGGCCCTGGAAAGATTATCGAACATGATCGTTTGCAGGCCGATTTGGGTCAGCCGGGACTGGATTTCTTCGGACTCTATCTGATCCACGATTTCGCCGATATCCGGAATAAGATTTTCGTCGATCCGCCGGTAAACGACATCCACAATGTGACGCAAACCGGGGTCCCTGAATTCCTCCACGGAAAGTCTATGCCGAATCTGGGCGGCCACGTTCTTATCAGCAAACATTAGATGAACTAAATAAGTCTCCGGGTCCGGCCTGGTTTTGGATCCGGCAGCAGGCAAAGATATCACCGGTCGTTTCTGCGCCAGTGCTTTCTTCAATTCCATTAACAACGATTGGTCGTCCACCGCCGCTTTTTCAGCAAGGACCCTTACCCACTCGCTTCGTTCGACCTCGTTCCGGATTTTCGTCAATAGGGGAAGTACCTTGTTGATGGCTCCTGTCTTGCCCTGAGGGCTGTTGATATCATCCCTGCCCAGGGCGTTATTAATATAAAATTCGATGTACCATGGAGAAGTTTCAACCCGGTGTAGAAATTTTTCCGGCCCGAATTTCAGAATGTAGGAATCAGGGTCATGGTCTTCCGGAAGAACAGCGATTTTCACCTTCATATCGTGTTCCAGGAGTATATCGAACCCTCTTCGGGCGGCCGCCTGTCCCGCTGGGTCGGAGTCGAATATCATGACTACGTTGTTGGTATGGTTCTTCAACAGCCCCACTTGAGGGGACGTCAAGGCGGTTCCGCAGGTGGCGGCCGCATTCCGGATGCCATGCTGGCTGGCCCGTACCTGGTCGAAATAACCTTCGACAATCAGGACCTGGTCCTGTTTGCGGATTGAATCTCTCGCCCGGTCCATACCGAACAGATGATTCCCCTTTTTATAGACCAGCGTCTCGGGGGAGTTCAGATACTTGGGGTTTCCCGACTCGAGGACTCTGCCCGCAAACCCGATGATGTTCCCGTGGATGTCTTTGAGAGGGATGATCAGGCGGGATCGGAAACGGTCATAATAATTCCTGTCGGTTCCTCCATCTTTTTTTACCACCAATCCGGCTTTGTCCAGTTCTTTGCGGGATATTTTCGATTTCTTTTCCAGCCAGATTAAAAGGTCCTTCCATCCGGGGGATGACCAGCCGATCTGATAGTCTGCGATGGTCTCGTCGTCGAAATCCCTGGATTTTAAATAATCCCTCGCTGAGCGGCCTCCTTCGGGATCTTTCAAAAGCGATAGGAAGTAATCCTTCGCGGCCAAGTTGATTTTTAATAAATGTTCACGTTCCCCTTTGGGAATCCGGTGAATGCTGTTTTGAACCTGATTGGGGATCTTTACATGGGTCCTATCGGCCAATTTCCGAACCGCGTCCACGAAGGAAATCCCTTCCATTTCCATCAGAAATTTAAAAACGTTGCCGCCTGTCCCGCAACCGAAACAGTGGTAGATTTGCTTGTCCGGGCTGACGGTGAAAGAAGGGGTTTTCTCGGAATGGAAGGGGCAAAGGCCTTTGTAATTTTTGCCGCTCTTTTTCAGGAGCACAAAATCGGAAACGACCTCAAAAACCCCTGCGCGGGAACGAATCTCATCAATAATGCTGTTGGGAATATTTTGTTTCAATTTGTTTTTTTACTGGTTTTCAGGCCCGGATCGGAACCCTTTAATTGGGAACCAAAATGATAACTTTCCTCAATGGAACCTTTGTGGCAAAAGACGTAAAATCGGTCCTGTTCAGATGTTTTCAGGATTTGAAGGTAAGCCTGGTATACAGTTCTGCTTTCCCTGTCAATTCACAAGGTATTCACTCACCAGGTTTTTGATCATTCCACTATCTGCTTTCCCTTTAAATTCGGGAATTATTGTTTTCATGACTTTCCCGAGGTCCTTGGGCCCTTGGGCGGCCAATTCCGCGATCACTTCCCGAACACGGTTTCTCACTTCATCTTCCGAAGCCTGCTCAGGCAGGTATCCTTGAAGAATGACGCGTTCCTGATCTTCTTTTTCACTCAAATCAAACCGTCCGCCTTTTTCAAACATGGCGGCCGCTTCTTTTCGTTTCTTGATCTGGCTGGCAACCAACGAGAGAACCTCCTCGTCTAAAATGTCTCTACGGAGGTCTATTTCCTTGTTTTTGATCTCAGAATTAAGGCCGCGGATTGTGCTAAGCCTGAGGGAGTCTCTGGCCTTTAAGGCCCCTTTCATGTCCGAAAGGAGTTTTTCCTTTAAATTCATAGATTTATTATTATTCAAAAATGGGAATATAGGTATCCGGTCCCATTTTGTCAATACCACTGTAAAGGTTTTTCTGGAAATTTTTTGAGTTTTTTTACGAACTTCGGAGTTTCATGAAAACTAATTATTTTTAAAGGGTTTATTTAGATTATTCTTTTAAGGTCTTTTATAGGATTTTTCCTAATATTGCTGGAAGGTAACCGCAAAGATAAGGAGAAACTTACTTTTCAGGTGTGTAATGAAGAGTTTTTTTGCATTTAAAACACTTTTCGGGGGTTCTGGATGGGTAGAACATGGATTGGAATGGGGCTTTTTTTGGGATCGCTGGTTATCTCCTGTTTCGCTTCAGCCGATGAGGCGTCGGATGTATAGTATTTCTGGCCATAGAGAAGGAGGCCGAGCGTTCCAAGCGAAATCTCAAAATCGATGTTTTTGATCCCCCTATTTTATCAATTACCAGATTAGAGACCATAAGCATGCCGAGGTCATAGGCAGTTTCGGGGCCTTGATCCATTCAGGGAATACTCAAGAACGAACCCTCTTTGTCGATATCCGGGTGGGAGACCCCTCCTTCAACAGTTCAACTCCGGGAAGCCACAGATTTTCCGTCGAGCAGTTTATCCCTCTGGATAATGATATGGATTCCCTGAAACGCGACATTTGGTACGAAACAGACCTTCGCTATAAACTATCCACAGTTCCTTCCGATTTATTGAATTCGGTATTGGGAGTCAATAAATGAAAAATTTCTTTCTGAGCTTTTCAAAACCCTCACAGTCCTCCTTCCAGGTATCCTTGATTTCTTTCAAGGTTCTTCCTTCCGGCAGCAGATTTTCCCTAAAATGGTCGCTCCCATAAAGCAAATCGATGGCAGGACGGTCGCTGACAAATTCATACGGTTCGGTCCGCCAGGCAAAATCATCCGGATAAAGGTTGTAGAT
>JAYZAN010000054.1:0-9995 GCA_036339675.1 Nitrospinota bacterium | reverse complement strand
CCTTGAATCTGAAATCAAATGGAACAGGTTTTTATTAATATAGTTCCCACAAGGGGTGGGTTGTATTCACAGCCGATCTCTTTTACAATATAACTAAAAATCCATCAGAACGCTTAAAAAATAGGCTCTTAAGGGACGCTATGGATTTTGTCTATGGGATGTTTTGAAGTAGCTGGGTCTGGTCTTTGTTGTTATAAGTTAGCCGAAATGAAAACATTACACGTAAAAAAAGGTGAAAATATTATTGAGGAAGGCAAACCGAGTGACTGTGCTTATATTATTGAATCCGGTAAGGCTGAGGTATCCAAATCAGGCCCCGAAGGAAAACGGCGGATCATCAGTGTTTTGGGTGACGGTGATATAGTTGGTGAGATGGGCCTGATCGATGGACTCCCCCGGTCCGCAACGGTTACCGCTTTAGAGGACTGCACGATCAGTGTTCTTTCCCCCGAAGTATTCAATTCCCTGGCCCAGCATAATCCGCAGGCTTTAATGCCCATTCTCAAGGTTTTATCCACCCGGTTGAGGGCCACTCTTAAAATGGTCGATGATATGCAGGCCGGCAACGTCAACAAAAAGTCCCCGATTGAAGACAGTATTTAATCCCCCTTGATCCACTTTTTCTTCTTATCGGAGTGAGATTTCCCGGAAACAAAATGC
Organism: Nitrospinota bacterium; assembly: GCA_036339675.1. GTDB lineage: Bacteria > Nitrospinota > Nitrospinia > Nitrospinales > VA-1 > JAYZAN01. The sequence goes on along the minus strand of JAYZAN010000054.1, from coordinate 9,335 downwards.
TCGCTGTGATGCTGTCTGGCGGGAGGTTTGCCCGGTATTTTAAATAAACAGAAAGGTTTTTTGTGGAAGCCGAAGAGGATATTGTAAAAACAATTCAATGTAACCAAACCGAGATCACCCTCGTCGGCACGGCACATGTTTCCAAACAAAGTGTTCGCACCGTTGAGGAAAAATTAAGCAAGGGATACTATGATTGCGTCGCCGTGGAACTGTGCCCTGCGAGGCATGAGAATCTTGTAAAACGATCCTGGTGGAAGAACCTGGATATTTACCAAGTGTTCCGGCAGAAAAAAGGAACTCTCCTTCTCGTGAACATGGCGCTCTCGGCGTATCAGAGACGGCTGGCGGACAAACTGGGGATCGAACCCGGAAAGGAAATGTTGAGAGCCGTTGAGCTGGCCGAGGAAAAAAATATTCGCCTTGAGATGATAGACAGAGATATTTCGACAACGCTCCAGAGGGTGATCAGGAAGGTCTCCTTCTGGCAGAAATTCAAAATTTTTTCCGGATTGGTCGCGGGAGTGTTTGTTGGCGAGGAAATTGACGAGGAGCAAATTGAAAAACTCAAACAGGGGGATATGCTTCACTCGATGGTCGAGGCATTTGGGGAAGAACTGCCCATGGTCAAAGAAGTTTTGATCGATGAAAGAGACCAGTACATGACGGGAAAACTTGCGCTGCTGGTTCATTCCGAACCGGCGCCCAAGCGGGTCCTGGCCCTGGTGGGGGCCGGCCATCTTGTGGGAATGGTTCCGGCTTTCGCTTCACCCCCGGACCAGAAATGCTTGGATGAACTCGAAGTAAAACCTCCCCCCGGCAGGATCGGGGTTTATATCGGTTGGGGCATTTCCGTGTTCATCCTCAGCATGTTTTATGTGGGGTATCAGCAGTCGCCGGAACTGGGTTGGAGATTGATCTTGACCTGGGTTGTTTTAAACGGGGGGTTGAGCGCTTTGGGAGCCACCCTGGCTTTGGCACATCCTCTTTCCATCCTCACTGCATTTCTGGCGGCTCCCCTGACATCCCTCAACCCGACTATTGGCGCTGGGATGGTGGTGGGCCTGGTCGAATCGTTCTTACGAAAACCTAAGGTCAGCGATTTTGAAACGTTAAGAGACGATATTGGATCGTTCGCAATGTGGTGGAAGAACAGGGTGGTCAGGATATTCCTGATTTTTTTCTTTGCCAATATTGGATCGGCGATTGGAACCTATGTCGCGGGAGCTTCCATCATTACCCAGATTGTGGGATGAATGAATGGAAGGAAACATGGGGACGCCTCCGGTTTAAGGTTTTGACAGAAAATGGCTAATGATAATTCCGAAGCGGGTTATTCCCGCGAAGACTGGGAAAAACACTATCAGTCGGAGGATCTCGGATGGGACTTGGGAAAGGTGTCTCCACCATTTTTAAGCTTGTGGCAAGAGCAAAATCTGGTTCCTTGTAAGACCATTATCCCCGGCTGCGGGAGAGGGCATGAAGCGGTTTTTCTGGCCGAAAACGGTTTTCGTGTAACCGCGGTGGATTATTGCAATGGAGCCGTCAACGCCTTGAGAAAATCTATTGCCGATAAAGGGCTGGAATGCGACATACTCCATCAGGATTTTTTTGACCTGGATTCCAGCCACGATAGTTCCTATGAACTGATGCTGGAGCAGACTTTTTTCTGCGCTATATCCCCTTCCCAAAGAAAACTTTATGTGGAAACGGCTCACCGGATCCTGAAATCCGGCGGCCTATTGCTGGGCTTGTTCTACGAGACCAATGCCGAAGGGGGACCTCCTTTCAACACCACCCGGTCCGATATCCTCCATCATTTTTGCGACCGGTTTATGGTTCAGTCTCTGGAAAAGACTTTGCTTTCAGATGAGCAGAGGAAGAATAAGGAGTGGCTCGGGTTTCTTAAAAAGAAATAAATCGGCAGGAAACGATGATGGGGGGATCTTAAGAGACCGGGGCCAGGCATCCGGGATGGTCGTTTTTTGGAGAGTTGATCTCCCGGGAGATCGTTTGCGTGTTTATCCCTTCGGTAGGGTAAGGCAAAAGCATGGACAACAGGGTGTCATCTCCCGTTTCGGGATCCAGCCAGGTATTGTATTGTGCGGATTTGAGTATGACAGGCATTCGGTGATGAATGGGTTTTAACAGGGAATTCGCTTCGGTGGTGAGTATGGAAAAGGTTTTGAGAGCGGGTTGTTCGCCATTCCATAGCGACCATATGCCGGCAAAGGCGAAGAGGGTTTCCGGTTTCATATAAATATAACAGGGTGTTTTGGCTTTTTCTCCCCGAATCCACTCGATAAAACCGTCGGCGGGAACCAGGCATCTATGATTTCTGAACGAATTTTTGAAAGCGGGTTTCTGTTGAACCGTCTCGGACCGAGCATTGATCAGTGGGGTGGCCGATTTTTTCTCTTTGACCCAGGGGGGGATCAAACCCCATCGCATACCAACCAGTTTTCTTGAGCCTTCCGAATTAAGAACAACCGGAGCCTCCTGGGTCGGGGCTATATTATATCTTTCCTTATGCGAGATTTCGATGGATATGGGATCAAAGTGATCCTTGATGGTTTTGCTGGGTTTGGCCAGGGTGTAACGTCCACACATGGGTTCACCGATGTCAATTTTCAGAAAATATTAAGGGTGCCTCTAATAATTCAAAATTCTACAATTTCGCAATTCGCTTGCACTTTAAAATAAAGGGCAAGCTCATGGCTACGAGCAATTTTTTGAGGTTTCCTTAAAAAATAATCCGGAAACAAGGGGATTTCCTTATAATAAAGTATTATTGCAGGAGATCCAGAGCATAAAGTTTATACTAGGTCCAGGTGAAATTCTACCGAACCGTTTATTGAACACTCAAACCAAAAAATTCAGGTGAAAAATAAAAAAAAAGTTTATTCTGGGATCTTCCGGGACGGGGGAGCGGGTGTGTCGGCGCGGTCCCGATTCCGGACTCGGCGCCTGGCCTTGATGAAAGCGGAAAATAAATTGATGGCCATCACAGGGGTTCCCTATGGCCCCGGAGGAGAGACGGTGTGGGCGTATGCCCATTGTCCTACCTATCAGGAACCGGCCATCATGTATCTCACCGGGATCAATCAGTCGAATGTGATCCTGCTTCTGGACCCGCACTCAAAGGAAAGTGATGAAATCCTCTTTGTCGGTAAAAAAGATTTGAACCAGGAATTCTGGGATGGAATCCGTTTCGGGGTGGGAGATAAAAAGAACCTGAAGGAAGTTCAAACAGTAACAGGGATCAAGGATGTCCGTGATGCCGATGATTTTGAGAAAATCCTTAAACAGCGTTTTGCGCGGCAAAAAAGCAAGAAAATTGGAACCTTGTGGATGGAAGGAACAAAAAACGGAAAAAAAGCGGTCGTTAAAAACGACCATAATTGGAATTTCAAAAAAAAATTATCCCGGAGTTTGAAAGCCTGGGGAGCTCCCACGGGTTCACTGAAAAATATTATGAAGAATCATTTTGACCTGAGGCTGCCCCTGGACAAATATGATATTTCCAACACCCGGAAGGCTCAGGAGATCACCGAGGAGGCGTTTAAAGAAACGCTGAAGCGGTTTCGTAACATGAATAACGAGTGCCAGGTTCAGGGGTTCATCGAGGGGCAGATGTTGATGAAATCACCCTATGGCCTGAGTTTTCCGTCCATCGTGGCTTCGGGAGCAAATGCCACCATACTTCACTATATGAAAAATGACGACTCCTTTTCTAAAAAAGAAATGGTGCTCATTGACTTTGGGGTGAGGTGGATGACGATGCATGCGGATATAAGCCGAACCATACCGGCTTCCGGATGGTTTGATCCGCTGCAAAAAATGCTTTACGAAATAGTTTTAAAAGCGCAGTTAGCGGTTGAGAAGCATGCCCGGGCCGGAAAAACAATCGTTGAACTCAATGATCTGTGCTGGGGGTCCATCAATTCCGATCTGAAAAATATTTTTCAGAAATCGGGGGGATCGTTCAAATTGAAATACAACAGTCGGCCGCATGGGGTGAGTCATTTAATGGGGGAGCAGGAACACGATGGGGATCCTTTCCGCAACTATGGCGATGAGCCCATGAAACTGGGGTGGTTGATCAGTAATGAACCGGGCCTATATGGCGCGTTCCGCATTAAACTGAAGGGTAAGATTTACGATGAGGAAATAGGAATACGCATTGAGGACAACCTGCTGATCACTTCCAATGGCTGTAGAAACATGTCGGCTGGCATCCCGAAAACCGTCCGGGACATCGAACGTTTGATGTCCGGCTGAGAAACAGACTCTCCTTATCGGTCAAAGAGCCTTTATCTCATTAAGGATTTCTTCCACATGCCCTTTGACTTTGACCTTGGGAAAAATTTTCCGAATCACTCCGCTTTTGTCGATGATAAATGTGCTCCGGACAATTCCCATGAACTTTTTTCCGTATAAACTCTTCTCCTGCCAGACCCCATATTTGTTCACCACCTTTTGATTGGTATCGGCAATGAGGGTAAAAGGCAGGTTGTATTTGTCGATAAATTTCTGGTGCCGTTCCGGGGAATCGATGCTGACACCCAGGACGACGGTGTTTTTAAACTTTTTATGATGATCGCGGAAGTCGCAGGCCTCGGTGGTGCAGCCGGGGGTCATGTCTTTGGGGTAGAAGTAGAGAACGACGTTCTTTTTGCCCTTGAGAGAAGCCAGCTTGACCGTTTTCCCGTTCTGGTCTTTGGCTGAAAAGTCGGGGGCCTTGTTCCCTTCCTTAGGCATTACTGTTCAAAGCTCGCTATAAGCTCGTCACACTTTTTGATCAGATCTTTTATTTTTGCAAGTATTATTTTAGAGGGGGTTTTGTCAGCAGAAATGTTGAACAACATTCTCGCCTCTCCCATAAGGCCTTCGATTTTTTTAAAAAGATCCAGGGATGGAGTTTTCCCTTCCTCGCACATGGTTTCGAACAGATGGACGGGCCGGTTGAGCTTTCCATCCAGTTGAAAACCAAGAAAAGATTTTTCCTTTAAGGAATCAATATTTTCCATATAAGACCATATCCCTCCTCCTCCTCCTCTTCCTGCCACGACATTATAGCTTCCTCTTAAAGACTTGGCACCTTTGGAGCAAATCTGACTTTCTGCTGCCTGGACCGAAACGGGAAACCATGTAATCGCCATAAAGAACAGGGTGATCAACCAGAAGCATTTACTTGGGAGGCGCGATTGACATTTTTTAAACATGGTCTGCCCCTTCTTAAAATGTGGGAAAGTCCCTTGCCTTCTTATTGGCATGGAAAGAAAGAGACAGTAGATGGATTATTTTCCTTATGTAACAGTTGGAAAGGATAATGTCAAATTTTTATCAGATTTCCACTTCCATAACAATTTAATTTTAAAGGGTTTAAGCTTCGTTTTTAGGAATGGCCGGGTTATTCGACGAGGATTTTGAAGGCCGCTGTGGTTTTCAGGGGTTCGAAAACGGGATCGGTTTTAATTTTGGATTTGATACTCGGATTCATTTTAACGGCCAATTCAAGATGTTTTAAACTCCCGGAAAGATCATCGCTCTTGACGTAGGCCTTGGCCAGGAGAAGCCGGTGTGCGAGAACAAATTCATGATTGGGGTGGGTGACCAGTAGCCGCTCCAGTATGGATACGGTCCGTGCGTGGTTTCCGCTGTTGTAATATGCGGTAGCGGTGTTGAGCAAGCTCAGCAGATGATTGGGGTCCATTCTTATGACCATGGAATAAATGGCTATGGCCCTTTCGTACATTTTATAAAAAGCGAATATTTCTCCCTTGTGGTTCAAGGCGTCAGTGGGTTTGAAAAAATGCTGGTTTTTATTGTAGGGGAAGGGCTGTGCCTTTTCGTCGGGGAACTCTTTCAAAGATATTTTGGCCAGGCCATCTGGGTCCCTCAGGCCAAGAGCTTTGTTCAAAAATTCTTTGGCTTCAGTCAACCTTCCCTGTATCAAACGGATGTCTCCCAATTCCTGATAGCCCCTGGCTTTTAACATATTGTTGTCCTTGGAATGTTGCAGCATACTGCTGACAGCCTTCTCCGTGATGTCCAGCCTCATCAGCATACTGCTCAGACCGATTAAAATTTCATTGATTTTTATATCCTCCGGTTTTAACTCGGCCGCGGTTTGAATTTCGATCAGGGCCAGGCCGTACTTTCCGGATTGATATAAATTTTTGGCCCTCCCGACATGATATTCATGCGGGATGATTTTCAATGGAAGCTTGTCCATGTTTCCCTTTTCTATAAACTCCAGCAAAAGCTTTGCAGAATTATAATTGGGGTCCTCCCTGCGGGTTTCCAGTATTTTTATGATCCGGAGTTTTGCGAGATCGGGTTTTTTGCGTGCTGCGTAAAGATAGGCCAGTTGATACAAACTGTCGATATGGTTTTCGTCCAGGGACAGGGCTTTTAAAAATGCTTTTTCAGATTCATCATATTGGTTCAAATAATAATAGTTCATACCCCGCTCGTAAAAATAGACCGGATTCTTCGGATCCAGGTCGGCGGCAATGAAAAGTTCTGCGTTAGCGGTCGGCATGTTCCCGTAGGCCGCAAGGGTTTGCGCCAGTTCGTAATGGGATTCGGGTGCATTGGGATGCTGCTCGACGGCGATATAACATGCGCGTTTGGAAAGTTCCCGGACGCCAAGATTTCTGTATATCTGGCAGAAAGAAAAATGCGCTGCCGGATGACGCATTTCAATTTTCTGACTTTCAAGAAGCATGTCGAGAGCTTCCTGATAGTCTCCCTTCTCGTTCAAAACCAGAGCTTTTAAAATAACCGGTGTGCTTTCTTTAGGGGTTTTTCTGGATTTGCCGTCCAGAATTGATATTGCTTCATCGTATTTTTTTTCCTGAACTAGTTTGCGGATACGGGAGTAGTCCGCGTCATTCCGTTCATCCGATACCGAAAGGTCCCAGTGGGCGATGGATGGCCCTGGAAAAGTGGCTTGGGCTTTGAGAGGAACTGCAAATATATAAACCAAAAGCAAAAGATGGGATCTAAATAATTTTTTCATCGGTTTCAATTCTTCAGTCTTTATTAAAATTTTGTGGCTTTAAAGTGGTCCCTGTCGGACCGCCCTGATGGCCTTTCTGCCCCTGGAATTTTTGGGGCCGTTGAATCGGCTTCCGGTGTTGAAAACGACCCCAAATGCATTGTAACGACCGTTTGCTTCCACCGACCATATGGCTCCCGCCCCATTTTGCGCGAATATGGGATCGATATGAATTTTCATTTCGCTCCCGACCTGGGAACTGTTCGTTTTCTCCTCTTCAAACAGCGTGGTCAGTTCCTGGATCGTCGGCAGCTGCCAGTCCACGTAATTGGCGAACCCTTGCTCATTGAGTTTCAGGACATATTCCTGCGCTTCGTGCCAATTCAACCAGTGACCGGTGGCGAGATAGGAATCTTCCCGGGCCCACATCAATCCAGTCCGGGTGTCCGTTATGGTTTTATTCCCGTTATCGATGAACCGGTTATCCGCCGAGTACCTTTTATTATCCGGGTCGGCGCAGGCTGTGGGTGGAACAGCGAATAGTGATATCAGGAGTGAGAAAAAGATGCAATACCGATGTTTGATTTTCATTTTTTTATTATGGGATTTTTACTCAAGTTCAGCCCAGCTTTTGCTTTAACAGCTTGTTGGCTAGAGAGGGGTTCGCTTTTCCCTGGCTAAGCTTCATTACCTGTCCGACCAGGAACCCGAAAACCTTCTCTTTTCCGTTCTTGTAATTTTCTACCTGTTCTGCGTTGTTGGCGACCACCTCATCCACCAGTTTTTCGATGGCGAAATCGTCCGAGATTTGCGTGAGCCCTTTTTCTTTTACGATGGCGTCTGGTGGTTTTCCAGTCCGGTACATTTCCTCGAAGACGGTTTTGGCAATTTTCCCACTGATGGTTCCAATTTCGATCAATTCCAGCATGTCGGCCAGGGCGTCGGGAGGGATCGGGCAATTCTCGATTCCCCGTTCATCATTCTTCATTTCGCGCAGCAGATCCCCCATGATCCAGTTACTCACTGTTTTGGGTTTGGAAAATAGATGAACCGCCTGTTCGTAATAATCTGCCAGGGCCTTCGAGGCGGTCAAAACCTCCGAGTCGTATTCGGGCAGTTCATATTCCTTCATGAACCGCTCTTGTTTCTGATCTGGAAGTTCGGGAATGGTTTTTCGGGACTTCTCCACCCATTCCTCGTCAACGACCACCGGTACGAGGTCCGGTTCGGGAAAATATCGGTAGTCATGGGCCTCTTCCTTGCTGCGCATGGAAAAAGTTTCTCCTTTGGCCGCATCATAGAGCCGCGTTTCCTGTACGACCGTGTCTCCCTGTTTCAGGATCTGGGTTTGCCTTTCCACTTCGTATTCGATAGCTTTTTGAATGAATTTGAACGAATTCAGGTTTTTGATCTCGGTCCGGGTGCCGAATTCCTTCTTGCCTTCGGGTCTCAGCGAAATGTTCGCGTCGCACCTGAGGCTTCCTTTTTCCATGCTGCAGTCGCTCACCCCAGTATATTCCAGAATGGTTTTTAATTTCGTGAGGTATTCTCTGGCTTCCTCGGGGGATCGGAGGTCTGGTTCACTGACAATTTCTATAAGGGGCACGCCGGTGCGGTTGAAGTCCACATAACTTTTCTCGGGACTTCCCAGGTTTTCTCCATGAATGAGTTTCCCGGCATCTTCCTCCATATGGATGCGGGTCAGCCTTATCCGCTTTTGAGTTCCGTTGACTTTGATATTTATATAACCCGCCTCGCCCAGCGGCAGGTCGTACTGGGATATCTGGTATCCCTTGGGAAGGTCGGGATAAAAATAATTCTTGCGGGCGAACCGGTTCAACGGGGCGATCCGGCAATGGGTGGCCAGGCAGGCCTGTACGGCGTATTCCACCGCCTGCCGGTTCAGAACCGGCAATACCCCCGGCATACCCAGGCAGATGGGACAGGTATTTTCATTCGGAGATTTTCCGAACTCGGTGGAGCAAGAACAGAATATTTTGGTTTTGGTCTTCAACTGACAGTGAACCTCCAACCCGATGACCACGTCATAGTTCATCAAAAATGTCCTGAGGAATTTAATTTCCGGACGCCGACCGGGCCACGCCTGGAGGCGAGCGTCATGCTGGCTGCTCGCCGCAGGGGCGGATGGCTAATGTCCGTCAAGTTAGCGATAATCGAAGAGCGCGATTCTTGACTTTTTCCGTTGGGCCCAATAAGTTAAGCTTTTTCTCGCGCTCAACGATTGTCACTTGCTCTGGAGCCATTAGCCAATTTCCCCGCCTGCGTGGCGGGCCGGGTGCTGTGGCTTCAATTCTATCGATTGCCGTTGATT
>JAYZAN010000053.1:0-21804 GCA_036339675.1 Nitrospinota bacterium | reverse complement strand
ACAGTTGGTGGTCTTAAAACTTGTACCGAGTTTGGGAAACATACCTAAACGGTGCAAGGTTAACGTTTCTTCCAAACCTTCTTCCAGACTGGGATATGTACTATTCTTCAAAAAGAAAACATTGCTAACGGTTGCACTTGCGAGTTGAATCGGTCAGGCTTTAATAGTGTATCATGATGGAAAAACTGATTTTCACTGTTTGCTATAAGGCCGAAGGCGGTGCCGGAGCTTGATAATGTATTGAACTACAAGCCGCCAAAAGTTAACAGCAAAAGGTTCTTTAATCCATCCGATGAAACGAATACGGTCTATTTGTGTTTTTTGCGCTTCCAGTGAATCCATAGACGAGGTATACAGAGAAACAGCGCTCGACCTGGGCCGCAGGGTGGGGACACTGGGTATTGACCTGGTTTATGGGGGGGCCGCTATCGGACTGATGGGCTGTGTGGCTCGCGGGGTTCATGAAAACAACGGACGTGTGGTAGGCGTATTGCCGGAAATTTTTAAGAAAAAAGATATCGAATATTCCGAAGCCGATGAATTGATCATTACAAAAAATATGCGAGAACGGAAAGGGGTCATGGACGATCGGTCGGACGCATTCATTGTGTTACCGGGAGGAATCGGAACCCTAGAGGAGGCCATGGAGATTTTATCCATGAAGCAACTGAAACTGACCGCCAAACCCCTGGTCTTTATCAATACCAATCAGTTCTTCGCCAGCCTGATCTCTCATCTTCAGGAGATGGTGGATCTGAAGTTCGCCAAGGCCGAAACCATGGAGTTGTTCGCGATAAGGCCGGAGGCGGAGTCGGCGCTGGACTATATACTGAACTATACACCTCCGAAAATTCGCAACAAATGATTGTGATCGTTTGCCAATCAGCATCTGGATTTCAGATCAATCAGCAAAAAACAAAGCGGGGATTTGCCGTCGGTATGAATTATTAACTGGCCCGTACAATGAGGCTGGGGTGGATGGCATCCTTCAGGAAAGTCTCTATGTATTGCAGGGTACCGCTGGTCGAGCTTGGGCAGCTTCCGCAGGCCCCCTGGTAGTGGATCTTTACGGTGTTGCCCTCGATACCCAGGACATCCAATCCGCCTCCGTCATTGGCCAGGGCGGGACGAATCGCCTTATCCAAAATCGCGTCGATGACCAGAGCTTTTTTGGCGTCACTACATTTTTCAAAATCTTCTTTTTTAAAATCATCCAGGATGGAACCGCCTTTTTTATCTTCATCTTCCGCAGATTCGGAAATTTCGTAAAAAGTGAGATGGTTTTCGATGGCTTTGCTGATGGTTTCGAAAATCGTGTGCCATCCGGTGGTGGAGGATTTAGTGACGGTCACATAATTCTCCTGAAGAAAAACATTTTCCACGCCAAAGATCTGGAATAAGGCCTCGGCAAATGGATCGCTTTTCGCCTCGTCGGCTGAATCGAATGTTTTCGTTCCTGAAGCGATCAACGGAGAATTCATGACGAATTGGAATGCATCCGGATTCGGGGTCGGCTGCACTCTTAAAACGTGGAAAGACTCTCTTTTATCAGGATTGGATTTGGATGACATGGTAGTCCCGTGCCTGTAAGTTGAATTTTTTTCGAGCGGAATTCCAAACCATTTTTGCAACCAAGCGCGAAAGGCGCCCATTGAAATCTCCCATCGAACCCAACGGATGAAAATTGCGTTTCAATAAATATATTAGTCGATAAGTGTGGAAAAGGAAATATTCATTTGTCGAGGTTTGTGAGGGTCTTATTGAAAACATCGAGGCTTTTGACGTCAAACAATGTAAAAACAACCCCTTGCACCCCGGTCTTCCCGCTGAGGTAATTTTTGACCGTTCTCAGCATGATTTGTGACGCGAGATCCATGGGAAACCCGAAAATACCCGTGCTGATCGCAGGAAAGGCGATGGAGGTCATCCGGTGTTCATCAGCCAGCTTCAAACATTCGAGGGTCGTGTTCTTAAGTTTGTTTTCCTCGTCCCCTTCACCCCATCTTGGGCCAACGGCATGAATAACATACTCTGCACGCAATTGTCCTCCTGAGGTGACGACGGCTTTCCCGACCAGGCAATTTCCGATCCGGTTGCATTCATCCTGAATGGCGTCCCCCCCCTTTTTCCTGATGGCCCCGGCAACCCCATCACCTAGGATCAACTCCGAATTTGCCGGATTCACCACGGCATCGGTTTCACTTTCGGTAATGTCTCCCTGAATCAATTCGAGATCGGAATGGTTGATGCGGATTTTCATTAGAGGAAACGATTACCGGGAAAGAGGGAGGGGTCTTTAAACCCCCGTCGATCCAAACCCCTGGCGACCGCGCGGAGTGTCATCCAGGTTATCCACCTTGATGAACTCCACTTTTTCTATCTTCTGGACCAGAAGCTGGGCGATACGGTCCCCTTGCTGGACAAGATGATCTTCATTGGAATGATTGAAAATCAGTACTTTTATTTCTCCCCGGTATTCGGAGTCGACGACCCCGGCTCCACAGTCTAGACCGCGGTGGACCGCCAGACCGCTTCTCGGCCAGATCAGCCCGACATGTCCGGGAGGAAGGCTGATCCGGATTCCCGTGGGGATCAGCTCCTTTCCCCTCGCCGGAATTACTTTAACCACTGCGGATCGAAGGTCGGCCCCCGCATCATCAGGGTGAGCGTAAGAGGGAACCAACTTCCCCTGAACCCGGCAGACTTTCGGGTTGACACTGCCGGGAGATTGCGGAGAAGGGATGTTCAAAGCTTGCGAGGAAGAGATGACCTTGAATTTCTTTTTGGAATGCATGCTAGACATGGCTTCGTTCGATTCCGGATCCTGATTTTAAAAAGAGCCCGCCACCAATGTTTTTTTAAACATCCAAACTAAAATACAAAGTGTCAGCCTGTCCTTGACTGAAAAACGATCGTTTTAAACACAGATGGCGGGCTTCACCCTATACGAAGAAAGGGGGGCGGGTTACTATTACGCTCAGTGAATCCGGAGATTGCACCGGGCGCTGACAAGAGCTCCCATGGTACGCCGATTGGAAGGAATTCTTCTGCCGAGGTACAAAAGAGGATTCGGCCGGCGCTCAATACATTTGGGGGGTTGGGAAGGGTTTTTACTATAGTTTCCATCCTGCTTCTTTCTTGCTTAAGAAAAATGTTTGCAGAATGCCTATTTCCTTCCACGAAAGCCCTTTCTAGTAACCCGCCAGTGGGGGATTCTAAAGCTACTGATACTATGTTTCAACCGTTATCTTTAAAACCCATCTATTAGTTCCCTGTATCCGCTATCCTGAGACGGTAAACTCCCGGAAAAAAATCATCTGCTTCCTTTATATTGTATGCTCCCAGAAAAATACCACTATATATAGTACCTGTCAAGATCAAAATTAAAATATTTTTAGATACTAAATAACCTATTTAAAATCAATGAATTATGGAACCAGTCCGGGTGAATTTCAATATAAAAACCCCAATATACTGTGGATAGAGTTAGAAAATCGGACTACATAATGTGGATGATATTTGGATCATGAGAAGGCGGAAGGGGTGCCTTCGAGGGCATTTGCGTTTACTTTTTGAATTCATTGATATTATCGGGAATCTCCTGTAAAAACCGGGCTTTGATGTTATGTAAGGAAGGGCTTCCCTTCTTGTGCGCGATTAGTTCGTCTGAATTGGCCACTTTTTTGCCGACTTTTAATTGGGCTAGTTCACGGTTCTTGTTATCGAAGACGGATAGAGTCAGGGCGGGAACATCCAGCCTGGTGATTTTTTCATCGATAGGCGGTTCCACAATGGATTCAAATTCCAAAGCGTTCAAAGTCCAGATAATGTCGTTCCCTTTTTGTGTGGTGATTTTTTCTGTGCCCTCCGGGACCAGAAGTCTCCAATCGTTTTCATTTTTTTGTAATACAAATTTGTTATCAGAATATTTCAACTCGATCCGGTCTGCCTGATCCATCTTGAGATTGAAAATTTTCCTGTTTCTCAAATCCTTCAAGGGACGAAGGAGATCACTCACACTTTTCTCGCTCAGTTTGAAAATGAATGATTCCCTGTTGCGCTTGGAGAAGAAATATTTTCCGTCGCTGGTTTTGTTTCCGATGCCAAGAACCCAGGGTTTCCCCCCTATAGAAAGGATCAGCTTGTGCTTGGGCTTGGACAATCCGAAAAATTTATGGTCATTGGACAGCGTGGTGATAAATTCTTCTATCCTTGCTCCATTCAGATCAAATAAAAGGCTGTTCACCGTGGCGGTGTTGGCGGATGTTTTAAAGGGAGATTCTATTTTCCATGACCCCTTTTTGTCTTTATCGCGGACGACCCGGATTTTTTCCTCAGGATTCCAAATTTCAAATTGAGTGATTTCATCTTCCTTGAAGTCCACAAGGTTTTTATCCAGGAAGAATTCCAGTTTCCTGGAAAGTGTCGCAAACAAACCGTTGCTCAATAAAACCACGTTCGGTTCCTCTTTCATTTTTGCGTAATAACCCTCCTTTTCAAGCGTCTTTCCCACCAACAGGGTCAAGGGAGACTTCCCCTCACTCCTTGTCAGGTTCAGTCTTATTGAAGGGTTATCCAGGCCGTACTTCGTTAATGCTTCCGGCGACTCATCGATAAATTTCTTGATCCGCGTAGAAAGTATGGAGTTTAAAAAACTCATAATGTCATCCGGATTTCCCGTAGCGGTAATTTTATCCGACAGGGTCCATGTGTCATCCGATTTTTTAATTATGAGATGGGATTCCTTGCGTTCTATATTGATTTCTGTAATCGTATGAGTATCGAAATCCATCAAGGATTTATTCCGCAGATCGTATACGGATTTTTCCAGATCTTTGCGGGGAGTTCTTGTCAAAAGGACCTTGTTCTCGTTTCCTCTCTTCACATAAATCGAATGGCCCAGGGGATTGTTGTCACCCACTGAAAGACTTATTTTTTCTTTATTTTTCAGTGTCAGTGAAATTTCGATGGAGGGAACGCTCAACCCGAAGATTCTTAGGTCTTCCGGGTTGTCGTCTACGACCCGGGTATAGGTAATGGTTTTCAGGCGGTTCAGAAAAGAGGCGGCGGAATCCTTATCGCCGCGAGCCTGAATCGGTTGGGTGAGTTCCCAATCGTCCTTCCTGCGCGTTAATTGGATGGTCTGGTTGTTTTCCGATAAGGAGAATTCTTCAACAGACCCTTCTTCAAAAAGAAGAATTTTTTCCGAACGTTCCTTATCCTCCCTTTCCTTCTCCCCTTGGGGGATATCTACTAGATAATAGTATAGAACGAGAGCGAGAAACCCTAGAGCCAGCCACAGTGTTCCCTTGAATTTCATAGACGGCGTCTTTTCCACCACTTCCTGATCCCGGTGGCGGCGACGATGGACGGGAATACAATAGTACCTAAAATAAAGATAATGCTACCATCCACCTGGGTCAATTGTAGAGGGTTATTTTTTCTCTTCTTTGGGCGTATCGAAATAAGGTTTTCCTCTTCAACCAGCCAGGAGGCGGTGTTCAGAAAAAAATCCCCGTTCTCGGAAAAATTGATGTAGGCGTTGTTGGCGAAGTCCGCGTCGCCGATGGCCACGAGTCTGGCTTTGCGGATTTTTTGTTTGCCGTCTTCTTGACCGTCCGGACTTTCGCCTGGACTTCCCGGTTGTTCTGAAGGAAGCTCACGGGTAGCGACGACGGCGATAGGAACGGGCCCTTTTCTGTCCTTGTTTTCGTCGTATTTTACTTTTGTGGCATTTAAGCCCGTTTCCGCCCAACTATTGGGACCTGTCAGCAGTAGTTCCGTGGTTGTAATTCCTTCCACCGGTTTTGAACTTACGGATCGAACGACAGGGAAAATAACGGCCGGTTGGAAGTTTTTGGTGATGTCGTGGACGGTAAACTGGCTGACCACCGGTGCGGCAAAATCGCCCCCAAAAAGTTTGGACATTGGATCGATAATGAAGTCGTTTCTCAACTGGACCCCCCATCGAAGCAAAAATTTCTCCATTTCAGACTGGGTGTCCGGATCCAGAAGAACCAGGAGGGAGCCCCCGTTTTGGAGATAGTTTTCAAGAATATTTTTTTCCTCGGGAAGAACCGGTTTCACCGGACCGGCAATCACCAGAAGCCTGGCGTCTTCAGGAATCTTACCCGATTGTAAAAGAAGAAGCTTGTCTACTTTAAACCCGTCTTTCTCCAGAGATGCTTTTGCTGAAGAGTAACCTTCTTTTTCTGTATCCCCGATGGTTTTTTCTCCATGGCCTTCCAGAAAATAAATCTTTTTTTGTTCATCTTTTATCACTTTTAGAAAGGCATTGGTCAGCTCTTCTTCAGAGGCGGTTTTTACTTTGGTCTCCTGTTTGCCGCTTTCTAAGACAATGGTTCCATAGCTGGTGATGCCGTATTGTTTAGTGATGGCGGGATTCCTATCCGGATCTACGAAATTCAGTTCAATTTTATCGGAGATCTCCAGGTAGGAGTCGGCAAGATTTTTAAACTTGGTTTTTTCGGAAGATTCAGTTTGAAAAAATGCGGTCATCTTTACGTCGCGGGGGAGGGTGGATACGATCTTCCTGGTTTGCGGGGCAAGCGTGTAATAACCTCCCTCCGTCAGGTCGAAACGGTATTTGTGCCGGTTGGATAGCAGATTAATGAATATAAGGATTCCCAGAAAAACCAGGGCCAGCACCGTGGTGTTCATTCCGTACAGTCCCGTCCGTGACACCATGGCCCCTTTCAGCTCGCTCCGGTGAACGACGGCAAAAAACAGCGCCCCCGCTAACGCAGCTCCCGAAAGGGAATAGATCAGCGTTGTCTGGTGGGGAACGACGATATAAAAGAATAAGGCTGAAAATCCCAGAAACATCGCCAGCCACACGGTCATGACACTAAATTTTTTCATCCGGTTATCTCCACCTGTAAGAATCAAGAACTCGATGGGTTAGAAACAACCCAAAAATCATGAAAGACAGATAATAAACCAGATCGCTGGAATCGATGATCCCCTTGAGAAAATGCTCCAGATGATCGATCAGGGATAAATACTGCAATACTCCTCCCGCTTCTGCTCCCACCGCCTGGGAGGCCCAGCCGATGGTCCACATAAATAATGTTAAACCGAAACTGATTACAGCGGCGATGATCTGGTTGTCGGTTAAGGACGAAGAAAATATACCGATCGCGACGTAACAGCCGGCCATCAATAATATTCCCATATAACCGGTAAGAATGGGCCCTGTTTCCGGGTCCCCCAGAAACAGCAAAAATCCCATGGAATAAGACGATATCAGGATCATCGTCGTGACGACGGTCATGCAGGCTATGAATTTCCCCAGAATGATTTCCTTTAAATGAATAGGGGAGGACAAAAGCAATGTGAATGTTTTGTTCTTCTTCTCTTCAGCGAAACTTCGCATGGTGATGATGGGTATCATCAGTAACAGGATAACGGCCATGTTGTGAAAGGAAGGCTCGATAACCATTTCATTGATGTTCAAGCTGATTCCCATTCTGCTGAATTGCCCGGCCTGGAGGCTCTGAAAACTGAAAAAATTAAGGATGTTGAAAAAAATGAAACTGTAGAGGCCCAGAAACACGGTGGTGATGGCGTAAAAGATGGGAGAATTGAACATAGAGCCCAGATCTTTTCGGGCGACGGTCAGCGCGTTTTTCATTGTCCCGCCTCCTTTTCCTCCAGGGTAAGTTTGAGAAAGATATCTTCGAGGGACAAGGCTATCGGTTTTAATTCCACAATACCCCAGGAGTGTTCCAGCGCGGTTCGGGCAATGCTGTCCTGCAGATTTGAGTTCAATTCGCATTCGATGAGAAATTCAATATTGTCCTCGGTCTGGACGGAACGAATCTTCTCGAGCCCTTTCAATGATTCCAAAACAGTCCCGTTGGGGTTCCTGATCTTCAGAAGCAGATTGTCTCCTTTTCGCAATTGTGCGTTCAGCCCGTCCAGGGAATCCATGGCGGCGATTACCCCCTCACTGATTATGATCACTCGTTTGCAGATCTCGGTGATTTCGGGAAGGATGTGCGAACTTAAAATGATCGTGTGTTCTGAAGCCAACTCCTTGATGAGTTTTCTGATTTCTATGATCTGGATCGGGTCCAACCCGAGGGTGGGCTCGTCGAGAATCAGGATATCCGGGTTATGAATCAGAGCCTGGGCCAGGCCGACTCTTTGTTGAAAGCCTTTTGATAACCTTCCTATGATCCGGCCCCGAACCTCTTTGAGCGAACATTTTTCTAAAATACGGTCCACGGTGGAAGACAGGTCTTTTCCCTTTACCGACCTGATTTTCGCCGCAAACCGGAGATAATCGGAAACGATCATGTCCGAATAAAGAGGAGGATTTTCCGGAAGGTATCCCAGGGTTTTCCGGACACCGAGGGAGTTTTCAAAAACATCATATCCGCAGATGCGCGCCGTTCCGCTGGTTGCGGGAAGTATGCAGGAAAGAATATTCATGGTGGTTGTTTTGCCTGCCCCGTTAGGGCCCAGGAATCCTACCACTTCCCCTTTGGAAATCTGAAACGTGAGATCTTTGATGGCGGGACGAGGCCCGTAAAACTTTGTGAGATTCTCAACCTCAATCATAAATTTCTCCGGGTGGTTCAATATAAGCCGGCAGAGGCATTAACCCTATCATGGAAGTTGAAAAAAATCGATGGGGCATTAAGAAGTTGATGAAGGAGTGAACCCTCAAACTGTAATATGAGAAAAAATTTATCACACGGACAGATTTTTTCAATTAAAATTTTTTAACATTTTTGCGGCGGGTATGAGGGTATCCTCGGTAACGTTCCCCTCATCAAGTATTAGCCAGGCCTGCCACCCACAAAAAATAAAAAATGAGAAATCCGCCTGACCAAATCCCGGCCTGTTTAAATTTCAGTTGTCCGGTTTTTGTGATTGAGGATGCGATGAACATGAATGCACACAGGGTCCACCCGAAAAATCCGATTTCCCCCACTATGGACCAGGGGAGGGAAGGGGGCTTCTCGACTTTGAGCAATTGGAGGATGTCACTTTTCTTCTTTTCTAGAGAGTCATCAGGAGAGGGAGAAGATTTGCGCGCCATCAGATAGGCAATTTTTTCGTTGCAGCGGTCGATCCATTCTTTTCCGGGGGTAACAATACTGCGTAAGGAAAAAAACGCGCCTCGCAGGGACCGATAGGCGTTGAGGGCGTTTTCCACGTCGTTTGCAGATTCCAGGTTCTGTGCGGTTGTCCACATTCCCCGGGCGGCACGGTCCTGAAATCCGGGAAGAGGCATATGCCAGCGAATAGACCTTTCAAAATACGTGGCGGCCGAAATGAAACCCTTTTGGGCTAGAAAAATCTCTGCGGTTCTCAATTCCGATCTGGCAGAAAGATAAACCTTGAGACCCGTACCTGTTGAAAGAGCCATCGCCACAGCTAGAATTAGAAAATTGGGGTTTTTAAAATTCATTTGATCTTGATGCGCTTTCCTTTCATTTGTGCGGACCGGTAAATAGAATCGATCACTTCCAGAGCCTTTAATCCATCGCGTCCAGTGGACAGGCTTTTCTTTCCTTTCTGGATACACCGGATCATATCTCTGGCTCCAGCCTTGAAAGGACTCTCGTATCGGCTGGGGGCCGGGAAAGGGACATATTCGAGTTCATGAAACCCTGTGAACCGTTTGCTTTTTTTGGTCAGATAGAGCTCCTTTCCGTCGTTTCCGATCAGGAGGCGGCCTTCAGAACCCTGGATATCGAGTTCGAAGTTAAAATATTTTCTGGCGCCCCCGCCCTCGATGAAGCCGCAGGCCCCGTTTTTGAATCCCAGCATGGCGTACGCGGTCTCTTCTATGAATTTCCTTCCGTTGGGTCTGTTCTCGTGGCCCGAGACCCAGTCGACGGGGCCGCCGAAAAGAAGAAGTAAATCAGTCAGATGAGTACCATCATGAAACAAGGCCCCACCCCCATAACGATTCACAGGTAGCTTTTCCGGCTTCCAGCTCAACGCATTGCCTATTATCGTTCTGATTTCCCCGATTTTTCCGGAACGAATGATATCAGCGGCTTTCCGGTAATAGGAATCCCATCTTCGTTCATGGTTGATTACGAGCGGGATTTTTTTTCTCTCGCAATTTCGGACCATTTCACGCGCGTTTTTCATATTAGTTGCAATCGGTTTTTCGCAGAATATGCCCTTGACTCCCGCCTTCACCGAGTACAGGACCATCGGGCTGTGGAGATGCGTCCAGGTGGCGATGCAGACAATGTCCAGCCCTTCTTCATGCAGCATTTCCCTGTAATCCGAATAAAGGTTGCCTACATCCCATTGTTTGCCGAAACGTTTTAGACGGGGAAGGTCAATGTCGCAGCCGGCCACGATCCGGGCATTTGGCAGGGTGTTAAAACCACCGGCATGGGTGCAGGGTTTCCCCCTAAGTGGATCTTCCTCAAGAAGGCTCCCGATTCTTCCACAACCGATGATTCCGACTCTATATATTTTCATCAAACCTTTTGTGGGTTAGGTTCAGAGCGGCCCGGTTTTCGATCATTATACCATCGGGATGGCGGCAGGACTGGAGTTTTTATGCCATTGAATTGAATGAGAGCCAAAATAAAAAGCATTCCCGTTTTTTACGGGAATGCTTTTAAAGAGATGGGTTCCTAATGATATCGATGGGTCGACCTTTTTCCGGTCCGATATGTTAACGGGGATCCTTATTCGACGATAAGGTTTTGATACTCCTTAATCCCTTTACTGAGTCTCTGATGGGTTTCCTCGGGAATCTCCCTCACTTCTTTTCCCGAATCGTAAAAAATTTTAACCACGACTTCATTGGATTCGTGATTAACGTGAAACCTTGTTTTTTGGTTGCTTAAAGATTCCTTCCCAAAGTTTTGCCCGTCATCTTGTACATTTTCATCGGAGATGATTTTAACAGAATGAATTTCCGTCCTGTCCGATTGCTCGGTCGGAACGGCTTGGGAATTTGTGGAAGGAACCTCCGTCAGGCCGGGTGTCTGAAGGGTTCCCGTCTGCTTGGCAAACCCGACTGAATAACCTTTTGGAAAGATTACGAAAGACATTCTAGTTCCTCCTTCTAAAACCGTGTTCCGTTTATAATTTATACACCAACTTCAATAACTCCTGCCCCGTTACTACAGGAGTGGCAAAATAGATTGCGGGATCAGGTTGGACTGACCGACCATGGCTGCACTGGCTTGAACGGCGATCTGATTTCTGGTCAGTATTGCCACCTCTTCAGCAATATCCGCGTCCCGGATTGTCGAAACAGCTCGGTGGAGGCCTTCAATTCGGTCGTTCAACCCATCGAGGGCCAGAGTCAGCCGGTTCTGCGCCGCTCCCACCCGACCCCGAATCTTGGACAATTGAATAATAGCTGTATCCAACGCGTCCGTGGTCCTTAGGGCGCTGTTGATCGAAACGATCGTTTCATCGTTAAGACCCAGCTTGCTCGAGTTCACCGCGGTCAGGTTCAAGTCTTGGTTCAGGTTGATACGGTTGCCTTCACTGGAATCCACCCCGATTTGCAGGACTATGCTTGGGGATGAAGCGGCTAAAGAACCGTCGATCAAGCGTTTCCCGTTGAATTCAGTGCTTTTCGAAATCCGGTCCATTTCTGCGCGAAGCACACTGAATTCAAGTTGGAGACTTTGACGTTCGCTTTGGCCGATTGTTCCCGTAGTTGCCTGGGAGGCTAGTTCCCGCAAACGGATAAGAATACTCGCTTGTTCGTTGAGAGCGCCTTCAGCAGTGTGGATCATTGCCAACCCGTCATTGAGGTTTCTCGCTCCCTGCTTCAGAGTACGGATATCCGACTTCAGATATTGGCTGACCTCCGAACCAGCAGCATCATCGGCGCTTCTGGTAAGCCTGATCCCTGAAGCCATCCGGTTGATCGAGGCCCCAAGCCGGATCCGATTCAACTCCAAATGCCTCTGGGAAAACTGCGAGGATAGGTTAGTAAATATTCTTAAAGCCATTTTCTTTTTCTCCTTGAAACGTCCTTAATCAAAATATTTTCGATCGGTTTTGAGTCAGCCTCCTTACTGACTTTCGATACCGAATTGAATTAATGAAATAATGTATCGGTCTTTCTTCCCAGTTTACTGGAGCAGCTGCAATACCGACTGCGGGATCAGGTTTGCCTGTCCCACCATGGCGGTTGCGGCCTGAACCAGAATCTGGTTTCTTGTCAGCAGAGCGACTTCCTCGGCGATGTCCGCGTCGCGGATTGCCGATTCCGCAGCTGTCAGGTTTTCAACTGTGATAGAAAGGTTGGCAATGGTTCGAACCAGCCGGTTTTGAACCGCGCCGACCTTACCTCGACCCTGAGTAACGGTTGTAATTGCGGTGTTAACGATATCCAGGGCTGATAGAGCGTTGCCGGCTGAGGTGACGCTCAAAGTATCAATTGCCAGAATGGTTGAAGTAACAGACGCCAGGTCGATTTGCGTATTAAGATTGATCCGGCTGTCTGCAGTACTGTCGAGTCCCACCTGGATAAGAAGATGGGCGCTGGAACTGACACCAGATGCCAGTGAGCCGTCGACCAGTTTTTGGCCATTAAACTCGGTAGTCGCAGCGATACGGTCGATTTCGTTGCGGAGCGCGGTAAACTCCAACTGGATCGTTTGACGTTCCGTGGATCCTACTGTACCGCTGGCTGCTTGGGAAGCCATCTCCCGGAGACGGATAAGGATGCCGGCCTGCTCGTTGAGCGCGCCTTCAGTTACGTTGATAAGGGAAATACCGTCGTTCGCGTTTCTGACCGCCTGCCGGAGTGTGCGGATATCGGAACGCAAAGCTTCCGAAATCGCGAGGCCTGCTGCGTCGTCGGCGCCACGATTGATCCGGATACCTGAGGAAATCCGCTCAACAGATTTTGCCAAACGTTCGCTGTTGATACCCAGAATCCTCTGGGCGTTTAGAGATGGGATGTTGTTAAAAATTCTTATAGGCATTCGTTAATCCTCCCTGATTTAGTGGAATAAAAATCTTCCTGTTTCAGCATCCTTGCTGCAACATGTTCAAAACACTTGTAAATCCCTATTTTTTCCCTGTCGTATCGTGATTTCCGGGAAATGGATCTACCAGTTCAATGGGTCTACCAGTTCATGGATTCATCTTCACAACTTCTTCCCTCAAAGAAGTCGATCTAACCCTCTATCGGGATTTGCAAAAAAATCCTTTATGGTTTTTTTTGGGAAAAGAAAAAATATTTCCGGCTCGCGGGCGAGGTGTGGGGCGGAGCCGGGCAGGGTGAAATTTCTAACCCGAACTCTTAAAAGGGTTTTGGGGATTTGAACGTAAAGGGGGAAAAAAGAAAAGCGCCCCTGTTCTGGGGCGCTTTTTTTTAAATCAGGGTATTTTTTGCGCTAGATTATCCGGGTTCAGGCAAACCCTTCAAAGTTTTCCCGGTTGAATCGAGTCACCCTTTGAGACAGTTGTATCACTTCTTCTGGGGGGATTTGTTTAACCTCTTCCCCAGTTTCACCATCGACTATTTTGACTACTACTTCACCATCGACTATTTTGACTACTACCTCGTGATTATCAGGGTTGACTTGATAGTTATATTTTTGGTTGGGAGTAGATGAAACTTTCCGGACCTCGTTTTCCGAGGAATTTCCTGTTTCCCGGGTTTCCTCGGGGCCCGTCAATGTCTTTTCCCTTATGACCGGGTCGTCCTTGACCTTCGAATTTTCCCTGCTATGGCTTGAACTCTTGGAGTCGGGAAAATTACTGGATAGGGCGCTCACTGAAAATGTTGACATTTTCGGATCACCTCCTTTTTAGTATCTACCAGGTAATTGAATCCAAACAGCCTCCATGCTGACCAGGGCCTGGAGATCATTCAGATGAAATTATCCGAGCAACTGCAGTACGGACTGCGGGATCAGGTTGGCCTGTCCCACCATGGCGGTTGCGGCCTGCACCAGAATCTGGTTTCTCGTCAGCAGAGCGACTTCCTCGGCGATGTCCGCATCCCGGATGGAGGATTCCGCAGCCGTCAGGTTTTCAACTGAGATAGAAAGGTTGGCAATGGTTCGAACCAGCCGGTTTTGAACCGCGCCGACCTTACCTCGTCCCTGCGTTACAGCTGAAATTGCGGTGTTGACAGTGTCCAGAGTGGTCAAAGCGCCGGCGGCACTGGTGAGGCTCAACTGATCAATTCCCAGAGTGGTTGAAGTAACAGCAGTCAGGTTGATTGCTGTATTAAGATTGATCTGGCTGTTTGAAGTACTGTCGATTCCCACCTGGATGAGAATATGGCTGCTGGAAGTGACAGTAGATGCCAGCGAGCCGTTGACCAGTTTTTGGCCATTAAACTCCGTGGTTGCCGCAATTCGGTCGAGCTCGTTACTGAGAGCGCTAAACTCAAAATGGATCGTTTGACGTTCCGCGGAACCTACCGTACCGCTGGCCGCTTGGGAAGCCAGCTCCCGGAGACGGATAAGGATGCCGGCCTGCTCGTTGAGTGCGCCTTCAGTTACGTTGATAAGGGAAATACCGTCGCTCGCGTTTCTGACCGCCTGCCGGAGTGCGCGGATATCGGAACGCAAAGCTTCCGAAATCGCGAGGCCTGCTGCGTCGTCGGCGCCACGATTGATCCGGATACCTGAGGAAATCCGCTCAACAGATTTTGCCAAACGGTCGCTGTTGACACCCAGAATTCTCTGGGCGTTTAGAGAGGGAATGTTGTTGAAGATTCGAACTGGCATAACTGATCCTCCTTGATATGTGGTGATGGGGTATTGTTTCAGCGTCCTTACTAAAACAATCAAGCCTCCAAGCTTTTACCCCGACAAAGAATCCCTTTCCTTGCCTTCAACTTTCTTAAATAACCGACCTCCTTCTTTTTAAAATTCTTAAAATTTATTGAATGCCTGTAACTTTGAGCATATGTATGCTCAATGAAGCGTATCGGAAAATAAAAAGATTACTTTAGGAAATTATTTTGAGGAAAAATCCATTCTGCGGGGTTCCCATTTCAGAGTCACCGGGATAAGTACTTCATTTTTAATGGCTAAAAGCATTATTCGCGGGAAATATTTTTGCAATATTTTGAGAAGAAAAAGGGGAGAGTGCCTGAAAAATCCGGAAATACTGCCTGAGAAAGTGTCGGATTTTCAGAGGAACTGGATCAGGTTCCGGGAAAAAAAGTTGGTATGGCTGACCATGGCGACCGAGGCTTGGGTCAAAATCTGGTTTCGGGTCAGGATGGCGATTTCCTCGGCGATGTCTGCGTCCCTTATTGTTGAATCGGCTGCGCTAAGATTTTCCACCGAGATATTCAGGTTGGCCAAAGTCTGGGTCAACCGATTTCTTATGGCACCCAGTTTACCCCGACTTTTGGTCAAAGTATCGCTGGCATCTCTAACTGCATCCAGGGCATTGAGGGCATCCTGGGCTGTGTTTACCGTAAGATCGGTGATCCCAAGTCCCTTGGAAGTAGTTTCATCCAGATCCAACTCCGTATTCAGGTTTATTCGGCTGTCCTCACTGCTGTTGATCCCCAACTGAAGGTTGACATGATCCAGAGACCTTGTTGTTCGGGAAAGCGAGCCGTCCAACAGGGCTCGGCCGTTGAATTCAGTGGTCTGGGCTATACGGTCCAACTCGGTACGAAGAGCGGTAAACTCCAACTGAAGAGTCCTTCTCTCAGTTGCACCAATGGTCCCGGTTGTCGCCTGTGAGGCCAGCTCGCGGAGGCGGGTCAGGATCCCCTGCTGTTCGGCCAGGGCTCCCTCAGCCACGCTAAGCAGAGAGATTCCGTCGTTGGTGTTCCGGATCGCCTGGCGCATGGCCCGAATGTCCGACCGGAGTGCCTCGGAAATGGCCAGCCCGGCGATATCATCCGAACCTTTATTGACCCTGAAACCCGAGGCCACCCGCTCAATGGAATCCCCGAAGCGGCTGGTATTTTGGTCAAAAAGCCTTTGCGCGCTCAGAGATGATACATTGGTAAATATACTTAAGGACATCGTCCTGACTCCCCTTTGATCAAACCGTTGTTATTAACCGCTAAAAAGAAAAACCAGCGGCGGCAAAGTTCAAAACTTATACCAGCAACTGCAATACGGTTTGAGGAATCAGGTTGGCCTGCCCCACCATTGCGGTTGAAGCCTGCACCAGAATCTGGTTTCGCGTCAGGGTTGCAATTTCTTCCGCAATATCCGCATCCCGGATAGCCGATTCTGCAGCCATCAGGTTTTCAACTGAGATAGAAAGGTTGGCAATGGATCGGACAAGACGGTTTTGCACCGCGCCGACCTTACCTCGACCCTGAGTAACGGTTGAAATGGCCGTGTTAACGGTATCCAGGGTTGTTAGAGCGTTGGCGGCTGTGGAAACGGACAGAACGTCGATCCCCAAAGTGGAAGTAGTAATGGCCCTCAGAGCGACCTCCTCGTTGAGGTTGATGCGGCTGTTTGAAGAACTGTTGATACCGATCTGGATCAGTACCTGGTTAGTCGAGGAAACTGTAGAACCCAGGGAACCGTCAACAAGACCCTGTCCGTTAAACTCCGTGGTTGCCGCAATTCGGTCGAGCTCGTTACTGAGAGCGCTAAACTCCAATTGGATCGTTTGACGTTCCGTGGAACCTACCGTACCGGTGGCGGCCTGAGAAGCCAGCTCACGGAGACGGATAAGAATACCCGATTGCTCGTTCAACGCACCTTCCGCGACGTTGATGAGAGAGATACCGTCGTTTGCATTTATGACCCCCAGCCGGAGTGCGCGGATGTCCGAACGCAGGGCCTCTGAGATGGCTAGACCCGCGGCGTCGTCAGCACCTCTGTTGACCCGAATACCCGATGCGATTCGTTCAACAGATTTTGCCAAACGGTCGTTGTTGATACCTAGAATTCGTTGTGCGTTGAGCGATGGAATGTTGTTGAAGATACGTACTGGCATTGTTTAATCCTCCACCATGAGTTGGAATAATCGTTATTCTGTTTTTTTTCCTGATACCGTATTAAACTTCCTGTTTACTACGCCCCTGAGGTTCTTTAATTTAAAGTGGCCTTCCTCAAACTCCACGCACACCCTGGTAAAACCCGTTTTTCATATTCATAAAGCCATTAAATACGTTCCTTTATGATGGTTTTGCAGTCCGGAGACTACCTATCTTAATTTGGCTTATCGGTGATAAAATTTAGAACTTTAGTTTTTGGCTCTAATTTTTCAAGGAATTTTATTCCGCCAGTTTTTTTGAATGACATCGGCATTCAATCGGGCGTATTCAGGATGGGTGTCGAGAAAGGGAAGAATCTGGGCTAAATCGAGGATAGGATGGAGGGTCGAGTAAAAATGATCGTAGATTTTTTCCATCAGGAGAAAATCCTGCTCGGTATCCAGGGTCAGACGATAATTCCGGTTCAGAAGATACTCAGGGGCAGGAACTTTTTCTATCTTGAAGGATTTCCGGTGAGCGTGAATATAGGTGATCACATGCTCGCGGTATACGTTTAGAGAGGTGGTTTCCGCTATACCTTTTAACACGGAAAGTTTAACCAGTTCGGTAGCCGTCCCTTCCGGTATCATACCTTCGGGATGGGTGTAATCCGCGTTTGTTTCCAGATGGCGGCGGATAAGAGACCGGGCTAGGTTGAGGTCGATTAGAGGATTGTCTCCACACACTCGCAGGATATGATCGGCCCCGGTCCTGTCCCCGGCGAGTATGAAACGCTGCAGCACGTCATCCTCGGGTCCTTGAACCAGATCGATGCCGGTGTCCTGAGCCAATCGCACGAGAGGTTCTTCCGATGGAGAATCCGGAACCGCCAATACGATACGGTCAAATTCCGTCACTTGCTGGAGCCTTTTGATGATATGCTCCGTCATGGGAATTCCCGCAAGCGGGCGGAGGGCTTTGCCCGGAGTGCGGGTGGATCGCATCCTCGATTGAATGATTGCGGCGACGGTATTCATCGGTTTCAAAATTTGGGACTTTTCGATTAATATTCCTGAGGTGACATTGTAACGAGTCTATCAGGATTTTCAATTTTCAATGAAAAAACCGGTCAAACCTGAAAAATTGAAACGCGGGGATTGCGTGGGCGTGGTGGCGCCTGCTGGCTGTGTCGAGCCCAAACAATTGGAAAGAGGAATCAGGGTGATCGAGAAGATGGGCCTGAAACCCATTTTGGGAAAATATGTTTGTTCCCGTCACCGCTACTTCGCCGGAACCGATCGCGAAAGATCGGAAGATCTGATGGCGATGTTCAAGGACGAGCGAATTAAGGGAATTTTTTGCGCCCGCGGGGGTTACGGGGCGGACCGGGTCATTCCCCATTTGAAACTGGCCATTATTAGAAAAAACCCGAAAATTTTCGTCGGGTCCAGCGATATAACCCTTCTTCTGCTCCATCTGTCAAGAAAATGCTCTCTGGTCACTTTTCACGGACCCATGGTCGCCGGGAGCTTCGGCTGTCAACCGATGATCCAATCCAGGAAGCAGTTTAAGGAAATTTTGACGAGGAAACAGACGGGAAAAAAACTTTTCTCCTCAAAAATTCGTGTGGTTCAACCGGGAAGGGTCAAGGCAGAATTGACGGGGGGATGCCTGACTCTCCTTTGCCGGTCCCTTAAAACATCCGGTGAAATAGATACCCGCAACAGGATTTTGCTGATCGAGGATGTGAACGAACCCCTGTATCGAATAGACGGTATGCTCTGGCAGTTAAAAAAGGCGGGAAAGTTTAAGCAGATAAAGGGGATTATTTTCGGAGAAATGATCGACTGCCGCGCCGGTAAACATGGTGGCAATATGAAAGATATAATCCTTGAGGTTTTTGAAGGTCTCGATATTCCCATTTTGACCCATGCTCCGATCGGGCACGGAAAGGAAATGTGGACGGTTCCTTTCGGGATCGAGGGCACCCTGGACTCGAAGTCCCGTTCCCTGACCCTGGATCATTGCGGGGTTATATGAATGGATGATGTCGCCGAAGAATACTATAAAAGTCTTACCGGAACCCCTTTTTCATGTAGGAAAGCTTTGGTTTCTGAAATGGTGAATTCTTTGAAATGAAAGATCGACGCGGCAAGAATTGCGTCCGCCTTGCCTTGGGCAATCCCTTCATATAAGTGTTCCAGAGTTCCTGCACCGCCGGAGGCGATAAGAGGGATGGTCAGGCTGTCGGCGATAGCCCGGTTTAAAGGTAGGTCATAGCCTTTTTTAGTGCCATCGCGGTCCATACTGGTGAGAAGTATTTCGCCCGCCCCATACGTTTCCATGAGTTTGGCCCAGCGGATCGCATGGATTTCTGTGGGTTTTCTTCCACCGTGTGTAAAAATTTCCCAGTTGGGGGAGGGATCTTCTGGAGTCAGAAACAATTCGGGATGTTTTTCCCGCCAACCGAGATCCTGCCTGTCGCAGGTGGCCCCGGTGACTTGTTTGGCATCGGCGGCGACGACGATACATTGACTGCCGAACCGTTCGGCGGCTCTGCGCACGAATTCCGGTTCATACACGGCGGCAGTGTTGATGGCAACCTTGTCCGCCCCGGCTTTCAAAAGATTCCGGATATCATCCAGGGTGCGGACTCCCCCGCCCACCGTCAGCGGCATGAAAACTTTTTCGGCTGTATGGGCGACCACGTCCAGGATGGTATTGCGGTTTTCGTGGGAAGCGGTGATATCCAGGAAAGTGAGTTCGTCGGCCCCCTCTTTTTCGTAAGCGGAGGCGATCTCCACCGGGTCGCCCGCATCACGCAGGTTGACAAAATTCACTCCCTTAACGACCCGTCCATCCTTGACGTCCAGACAGGGTATGATTCTTTTAGTCAGCATCCTAATAGACCGGCTGCGGGTTTTCCCCGAGAGAATTACTTTTGTTTTACAAACCAGGCATGGTTCTTTTAATCAGCATCCTTTTCGACCAGCTGCAAGCTCTCTTGAAGTGATATGCTTTTATCGTAAAGAGCTTTTCCGATAATAATACCGGTAACGCCGTTAGGTTCGAGAGCCATTAGGTTGGAAACATCCTCAATCCGGCTCACCCCGCCCGAAGCGATGACCGGGAGGCGGGTCGAGTCGGCAAACGTTCGGATACTGTCCAGGTTGGGTCCCTGAAGCATGCCGTCCCGGCTGATGTCCGTAAAGATGTAACTGGAAACCCCAAAAGATTCCAATTCTACGGCAAGGTCGGTGGCTTTCTGGGAGGATACCTCGACCCAGCCCTTAACGGCTACGTTTCCATCTTTGGCGTCAATCCCAACTGCGATTTTTCCGGGAAACTGTTTGCAGGCTTCCTCGACAAACTTCGGGTCTTTTTGGGCGATGGTTCCTAGTATCACTCTGTAGGCCCCGGCATTGACATAGGCCTCGATCGCATGCAGGGAGCGGATTCCCCCTCCCACCTGGATATCCACCGAACTGTTATAGATGATGCTCTTAATCATATCGGAGTTGGCAGGTACTCCCTCAAATGCTCCATCGAGATCGACCACATGGATCAGCATCGCCCCCTCTTCATCCCAGTGGGTGGCCATGGCCACCGGATCATCGGAATAAACGGTTTCCTGATCCGCCTTCCCCTGGGAAAGGCGAACGCATTTTCCGTTTTTAATATCTACCGCAGGAATGATTTTCATTATGGTATTTAATTGGGAAAAGTAAAAAATATTTGTGGGCAGAGACCCCGGCGTATGTTCAATCTCACACTCCGGGAATTTAAATGTATTTGATAAAGGAGATCATACCAGATTGCGAATGAGATTAATATTCGGAAGATAAATATTCACCTGAATCCGTACCCCAGTAATTTCGGCCGGGAATGTGGGCATAGGCGGGGTTTGCCCAAAGTTGTAAATGATTATATAATTCCGCCATTCGTCTCGACCTGAAAAGGCTGGTTTCCGATTCCATGACTCATCACTCCGTACAAAAGCTTATAGTGGCTTTTTTCAAACTTCCGTTTTACATGGCCTTCATAAATATCGTCCGGTTCTGCGAAAGTCCTCTTTCGCTGATTTCCCGTTATGTGTTTGGGAACGGAAGTTATCCAATAGAAGTCTGTATAAGAACACCGTTGGGAAAGCAGAAATTGACCTTATACTGTTACGCGGACATGCTGACCTTTGTCGAATGTTTCGGCAAACAGGATTATGTGGCCAAAAAGAATGTCCGTTGTGTGGTGGATTTCGGTTCCAATATAGGGATCAGCGCGCTTTATTTTTTAACCAGGAACTCCCAGGCCCAAGTTTATCTTTTTGAGCCCTTTCCGCAAAATATAGAAAGGTTGAGCAAAAACCTAGAAGGTTTTGAAAAACGGTATTTTTTTGAACCGGTGGCGGTGGGCATGAAAAACGGGACCGCGATGTTCGGATGCGAGCCGACGGGCCGCTATGGAGGTTTGACCGGGGGCGAATATTCTGGAAAACTAAAAATCAAAAAAATCCATGATGAAATTGAGGTCCGGGTCCGGGAAGCAAATGAAATCCTAGGTGAAATTCTGGGCAAATACCCCGAAATCGATATCTTGAAGATAGATGTGGAAGGCATTGAAGAAGAACTGTTGCAAAGTCTCAAGCCGGAATTGCTGAAAAATATACTCCATATATACGTGGAAACGAATTGGAATGGTGAACTGACGGGTTTCAAGAAAAATTTCTATGGGGGAATTGCCAGGTTCAAAAGGGAGAAATGAGAAAATAGTTTTCTAAAAATGAGCCCGGGTGGATAGGGTTTTTCACAATAAAGCTTTGACCCGGAAAGTTTAATTAAGTATAAAAAAGCGGGATTTCAGAAATTAAAAACTGGGTGGATAAGTTTGATGAAAGTTTCAACCACAGCGCTGGA